>JAIFKV010000034.1 GCA_020049415.1 Betaproteobacteria bacterium | reverse complement strand
TACATCAAGGCTAATTGGATTTTGGAGGATAACCTTGATGTATGGGCCAGGGCTTGGTTGCCTTGATTTCGCTGTTTTTTGCGATATCTAAAATGCCACCCTCACAAGACCGGATCGGTAGTGTTTACGATGGCACTCGCATCTCAACTGGTTTGGATGAGCATTCCGATGCCGCTCAAGCATGGGCAGGTGCACATGAAGCGAAAACGGGAGCGGCAGCAGGAGCAACGTTGTAAAGAACAGGTGAAAAACACGTCAAGCACGCAGGCGGGATCAGTGGACGATTACGCTTGCGTCAGGATGCTTCAGGGGGAATAACTCCGATTTGTATATGCTCCGGCGCGTGGATTGATCCGGATGCCAACTTGTCCATGATCAAACCAACCGGTTGGCAGCCTTGGTGTTGTCGGTTTCATTCCTGCGGGCCGAACACCCGCCATGATGTTTTGTGTGCTGTGTTACTCGATCTTCGCTCCGGCCCGCAGTTCCTGAACGTATTTGCGCAACTGCAGTTGTTGCATCTGGTTGGCGATGCGGGCTTTCAGTTTGTCGTAGGTGGGGAAATCCAGTTTGCGGGTTTCTTCCAGCCGAATGACATGCCAGCCGAATTTGGTTTTCACTGGACTTTGGGTGGTTTCTCCCTTTTTCAGTTTGACCATGACATCAGCGAATTCCGGCACCAGGTTGGCGGGCAGGGTCCAGCCCAAGTCGCCGCCATTGCCAGCCGAACTGTCTTTTGATTCTTTCTTCGCCAGATCTTCGAACTTGGCTTTTTTACCCTTGGTGAGTTTGGTGATGATGGCCTGAGCTTCTTTTTCGCTGTTGACCAGAATGTGGCGAGCGCGATATTCGGTTTCGCCGGCTTTGGCGAGCGCATTGTCATATTCGGCTTTTACAGCTTCTTCGCTGATCGGATTGGCGCGAACGAAGTCTTCAAGCAGCGCCTTGCCGAGCAATTCCTTCTTCTGGAATTCCATCGCGGCGAGGAGCGTCGGGCCTTTGTCGAGTCCTTTGCGCATGGCTTCCTGCGATAACAATTCGGCGATGACCACTGCATCGCGGACTGAATCATCGGTCAATGTTTCTGGTGCGCCACCCCGGTTCATTCGGCCCTGGCGGACGAAGTTGGCGAATATCTGCGGCAGTTCAACGCCGTTTACCACTGCCAGGGGTTTGGCAATGGCACTTGCCTCGGCGGCATCGGCGGCGTTAGCGGCTTGCATCGGCAGAATCAGGCTGGCTAGGAGTGAGGCGGTGAGTAGTTTATGTTTCATCGGATTTCCAGGTTATTTACAGGGGCAATTAGGCGAGTGGATCAGTGTCGAGTTCCCGCAAGCGGGACATTACAACTCTTCGGGAGAGTAGGCGGTAATCGACAGTGCATGCACGCGGGTGCTCATTAAATCGCCGAGCGCTTGATAGATGGCGCGGTGGCGGGCGACGATATTCAGGCCGCTGAAGGTGGGCGAGATGATGGTCAGTTGAAAGTGGCCGCCGCCGGACTTTGCGCCGGCATGGCCGGCATGCTGAGCCGATTCATCCATGATTTGAATGTCTTGCGGCGTCAGCGCGGCCAGGCGCAATTTGATTTCTTCGATGGTGTCATTCATGGCAGCACCTTTTTGAAGGGTTTGACGTTGACGCGGGCGTAAACGCCGGCGGTTACATAGGGATCGGCATCGGCCCAGGCTTGCGCCGCTTGCAGACTGTCGAACGCGGCGACGATCAGGCTGCCGCTGAAACCAGCCGGACCGGGGTCCGGGCTGTCGATGGCGGGGAAGGGGCCGGCGAGTATCAGGCGACCTTCTTCCTTCAACTGATTCAAGCGCGCCAGATGCTCGGGGCGGGCGGCCAGGCGTTTCTCCAGGCTCTCGGCAATGTCGATGCCTTCGATGGCATAAAGCAGATTCATGGCTCCTCCTTGATATGGCGCGATAGATAAAGGGTTTGGCCGATGATGAAGACGAACATCAAACCCAGTGAGCCGAACATTTTGAAATTCACCCAGGCATCGGTGGAAAAATTCATCGCCACCCACAGGTTGACGATGCCCATGAGGGTGAAAAAGGCGGCCCAGGCGAGGTTTAGTCGAGTCCAGATGGGGTCTGGCAAGACGACGTTCTTTTGCATCATCAGACGAATCAGATTGCGCTCGAACAGGATCGGAGCCAAGCCCAGCGAGAGCGCGAAGAGCCAATAGAGCACGGTGGGTTTCCATTTGATGAAGGTTTCATCGTGCAGCAACAGCGTTGCGCCGCCGAAAACCACAATCAGCCCGAGTGAAACCCAGAGCATGGTTTCAACTTTGCGGTGTTTGATCCAGACCCAGCCTATCTGCAAGAAGGTGGCTGCTATTGCTACGACAGTGGCAAGAAAAACCCCGGGCTTGGCGCCGCTATCGAGCGTAATGCCGAGCGCGGACAGCCAGGCGGTGGCAATATCAGGATTTGACGCGCCATATTGATAGGCGATGAAAAATAGAATGATGGGGAAGAGATCGAAAAGAATTTTCACGGGTTTGCCGTCGCGGACGGTTTTTATGCGGAAGAGGGTGGAGGCACAAAAGGATTAGCGGCGGGCATTTTGCTATGATTCCGGACTCGGGCTCAACTCGGAAGCCAAATAAAGTAACTTCAAGAATCTCCGGGTTAACGTCCTTTTCGCCTTGTATAAATGACAATTTACGATCTTCATTGCCACTCAACCGCTTCCGATGGCGTGCTTTCTCCGCGCGCGCTGGTGCATCGCGCCAGCGAAATGGGGGTGCATGTGCTGGCGTTGACCGATCATGACGAGGTCAGCGGCCAGGCCGAAGCCTTGCTGGCGGCGAGAGAAGCGGGGCTGCGCCTGATCAATGGAGTGGAAATCTCGGTTAGTTGGGGCAATGTGACCTTGCATGTGGTGGGGCTGAATGTCGATCCGCTTGATTCGGTGTTGTTGAATGGTTTGTCACGCAATCGCAGCGGGCGAACCGAGCGCGCCAGACATATTGCCGATGAACTCGCACGTGTCGGCATCGCGGGTGCATTCGAGGGCGCCAGTTCGCTGGCGGATAACAAGGAACTCATCAGCCGCACGCATTTCGCTCGCTATCTGATCGAGTACGGTGCGGCGAAGAACATGAAAGCGGTTTTCAAAAAGTTTCTGGTCAAGGGCAAGCCCGGTTATGTGTCGCATGAATGGGCCAGTCTGGCCGAAGCCGTTACCTGGATTCGATCTGCTGGCGGCGTCGCGGTGCTGGCGCATCCCGGGCGTTATCAGATCGGGCGCGAAAAAATGCGCCTGCTGCTGGCCGAATTCAAGTCGTTTGGCGGCGCTGGCATCGAAGTGGTCACCGGCAGCCACACGCCAGACCAGGTGCCGATCTATGCCGATCTGGCGGTGGAATTCGATTTGATGGCATCGATCGGTTCAGATTTTCATTCGCCCGGTGAAGGCGGCCGCGAACTGGGGCGCTTGACCGCTTTGCCGGAGCGTTGCCGGCCAATCTGGCAAGCCTGGGAACCGGGCTGATCTGTCATGAGCCAACATTTCCATTTGCATCCAGATAACCCGCAACCGCGCCTGATACGCGAGGCGGTCAAACTGCTGAAAGCCGACGGTGTCATGGTTTACCCGACCGATTCCTGCTATGCCATTGGCTGCATGATCGGCAACAAGGCGGGCATGGAACGAATTCGCGCGCTGCGCGGTGTAGATGACAAACATTTGTTTACGTTGATCTGCCGCGATTTGTCTGAAATCGCGCGTTTCGCGCTGGTCGATAACAAACAGTACCGCATGCTCAAGGCGGTAACGCCTGGCGGCTACACCTTCATCCTTGAAGCCACCAAAGAGGTGCCGCGCCGGTTGCAGCATCCCAAGCGCAGCACCATCGGCTTGCGGGTGCCGCAACATGTCGTTGTCGCCTCGCTGCTGGCGGAGTTGGATGAGCCCATTTTGTCGATGACCCTGCAACTGCCCGACGACGAATATCCGCTTAACGACCCGGAAGACATTCTGGAGCGTATCGGCAACCGCATCGATGTCATGCTTGATTGTGGTTTTTGCGGTATCGAATCGACTACCGTGGTCGACCTTACCGGAGCCGCGCCGGAACTGATTCGGCGTGGAACCGGCGATGTGCGCCAGCTTGGTTTTGAATAAAAACCGCCATCACCAACCCGGATATTTCATGAATTCTCACGCGCCCTCGCTTGTCCCTTGCCCGCACCGGAAATTCCGCTCCGTCGGGCGGATGAATAACTACGCCACTCCTTACTGGAATTCTCTGTACAAACAATGTCCTGCGCGATCATCGCGGGAATTGATGAAACATCCGGGCTAGAGAGCAGAAATTGGAACTCAACCTGATCCAGAAGATTTCCGTATTCGCGTTGCCGGTGATCTTCGCCATCACCCTGCACGAAGCTGCGCATGGTTATGCCGCCTTGCGTTTCGGCGACCGTACCGCGCAAATGTTGGGACGCATCAGTATCAACCCGATCCGCCATTTCGATCTGGTCGGCACCTTGCTGGTGCCGCTGGCCATACTGGTCATTTCCAAACTCACCGGCGGTGCGGGCATCCTGTTTGGCTGGGCCAAGCCGGTGCCGGTCAACTTCAATAATTTGCGTCGCCCCAAGCAGGACATGCTCTGGGTAGCCGCCGCCGGTCCTGGGGCAAATCTGCTGATGGCGTTGATCTGGGCCGGATTGATCAAAGTAGCGTTAAGCCTGCCAGACAGCGGCTTCGCCATGCCGTTGGCGCTGATGGGCGCGGCGGGCATCTTCATCAACGCGGTGTTGATGGCGCTCAACCTCATCCCGTTGCCGCCGCTCGATGGCGGCCGTATCGCGGTCAGCTTGCTGCCGTCGCGACTGGCTTACCCGCTGGCGCGCATCGAACCCTACGGCATTTTTATCCTGCTGGGTTTGATGTTCATGGGCCTGCTCGGCATCTTCATGTGGCCGCTGATCCAATCGCTGATCCAACTCGCCGCCTTCATCTTCGCCATCAATCCAGTGGAATTGCTGGCGCTCATCCAAATCGTTTTGAACTGACGGAAATCATCATGTACGCAGATCGCGTTCTCTCCGGCATGCGCCCCACCGGCAGCCTGCACCTTGGCCACTATCACGGCGTCCTGAAAAACTGGATCAAGCTGCAGCACGAATACGAGTGCTTGTTTTTCGTTGCCGATTGGCACGCGCTGACCACCCATTACGACAACCCGCTTGGAATCGAACAAGCGACTTGGGAGATGGTGATCGACTGGCTGGCCGCCGGCGTCGATCCCTCAAAGACGACCTTGTTCATCCAGTCGCAAGTCATAGAACACGCCGAGTTGCACTTGTTGTTGTCGATGATGACGCCGCTGGGGTGGCTGGAACGGGTGCCGACCTACAAGGATCAGCAGGAAAAACTCACCGAAAAAGATCTGTCCACCTATGGCTTCCTGGGTTACCCGTTGCTGCAAAGCGCCGACATCCTGATCTATCGCGCCAATCAAGTGCCGGTGGGCGAAGATCAGGTACCGCATATCGAGTTCTCACGCGAGATCGCGCGCCGATTCAATCATCTTTACGGCAAAGAATTGGGCTACGAAGAGAAAGCCGAGGCGGCGGTGAAAAAGCTCGGCGGCAAGAAGGCCAAGCTGTATCAGGAGCTACGCACCCGCTATCAGCAAGAAGGCGACGATGAGGCGCTGGAATCGGCGCGCGCCTTGTTGGGCGAAACGCAGAATTTATCGCTGGGTGACAAGGAACGCCTGTATGGTTATCTCGAAGGCGGCGGCAAGATGATTCTGACCGAGCCGCAAGCGTTGTTGACCGAGGCTTCAAAAATGCCCGGCCTGGACGGACAAAAAATGTCCAAGTCCTATAACAACACGATTTCGATGCGGGAAGACCCCGACACGGTGACAAAAAAGATCCGCACCATGCCGACCGACCCAGCGCGTGGGCGCCGCAATGATCCCGGCACGCCCGAGAAATGCCCGGTATGGCAATTGCACCAGGTTTACAGCGGCGACGATGTGCGCAGTTGGGTGATGCGCGGTTGCACCAGCGCCGGCATCGGTTGTCTCGAATGCAAACAGCCGGTAATCGACGCGGTATTGAAAGAACTCGCGCCGATACAGGAACGCGCACGGGCTTATACCGAAGAGCCGGATACGGTGAAAAACATCATCGCCGATGGCTGCGAGAAGGCACGCGATCTGGCCCGCGAGACAATGCGCGATGTGCGCGAGTCAATGGGCTTGCATTACGGCTGAACGGGGTTTTCAGAATAAAAATGGCGGCCAAGCTCGGTGTGGAGCATGATTTTGTTGGACAAGTATAAGTGGGGCACGCCCACCGAACGACTGCTACAAAAGCTCAATGACTTTGGCCTGCCT
>JAIFKV010000118.1 GCA_020049415.1 Betaproteobacteria bacterium | reverse complement strand
AGGTCTCCGCCTGCCAAAACACCATGCGCAACCAGAAACTGGTCAAAGAAGACATGCTCTCCAGTGTTGGTTATGTGACTGCGGGCGTGGTCGCAATCATGCAAAAACAACATCAGGGATATGCCTATCTGCGGCCCTGATACTTCGGCCTGACCATAAAAAACCGCCCCCTTCGGACTTGCTGGCTAAAAGGGGGCGGTAAATGCATTGTGCTGCCTTTGAAATAGGGGTAATCGGCAACATTCTGCTGAGTTGATCGGCGATGTCGATGCCAAATTGAATGCTGCGGGGAAAGCTGAAATGGGTGTGAGTTGTTTCGCGATAAACGTAAGGTCGCCCGGCTTGCTCGGCAATGTCCTTGCCACGCTTAGGCAGGTAGCGCCCAAAGGGCGCCCTCCAAAGGCACCCTGTGAGCCCAGTGGACAGAGAGGTCAGATGCCCCTTGAAGTTGGTGTGCTTGGCGTAGAACTTGAAACGTATGGCCGATTACGCCCACGATGCTTTTAAAGTGGATGAAACTGGCGGGAAGAGATGAAAATCGTGAAAAAACAAAACATGCTTAATTATTAAGCATGTTTTTTAAGGTTTTCGATTATTTTCTGCGGTAATTTCAAGTCAGGCAGGCTGCTAGAGATTTAACCGCCCGAAAGAAATCTATTTGTTTCGAATTTTCAGCTGGGTGGCATTAAATCGATAGGTATCGTGGCAACCGGAGCAGTAGGTCATGACTTCGGCCAGATTTTCATGTGTTTTGCTGATGTCGCCTGTGGTTTCTGCATCACGCGCCAAGTTTTCAAACGCCTCCTTCATTGCGATCGCCAGTTGTGTGAACTCTTCTGGCAAATGCTCTTTCAGGCTGGTGGGCATGCGATCGAGCAACTGCCCCATTGGTCGGGCATACAGTCCGATGCTTTTGGTGTCCTGGCGAGCCAGTGAAATATGGATTCCGTGCATGCCATGCAGGAATTCGCGCATCTCGGCAAGAACCTGATTTTTTTCGGCGGGTGAAACGTTGATTGCGATCCGCTTGTCGGCATATCTGCCGCTCGTGTCTTGTGCTGATGCCGGGATGGAAATGGAGGCGGTGGAAACAAAAAGCAACGCCAGGGTGATCGATCTGAAATTCATTTGTAGCTCCTATGTCGTTTGTAGTGGTTTTTTGAAAAAATCTTTCGTAAAGAGGTAAGGCTACTACTTGCGGCGCGCCATGTGTACGCCGCGTACATGACCTGCCCGCGTGAGGAAGCGAGAAAGTTGGCTGATGTCTTTCACTTCCAAGGTGAATTCCATCCGTGCGTTGTCATGTTGAGAAAGCGTGTTGACACGAACAACATTGATTTTTTCCTGCGCCAGAATCTCGCCAACGTCTTTCAATAATCCGGGGCGATCTTGCGCGGAGAGCTCGATATCGACAGCAAAAACTTGGCTATCTTGACTGCCCCAGCCGGCTTGCAACAGTCGCGCCTTTCTGTCTTCGGGCAGATTCATGACGACCGGGCAATCGGCGCGGTGAATGGTGACTCCATGACCGAGCGTGGTGTAGCCGACGATGGCATCGGGCGGCGCGGGTTTGCAGCAACCCGCCATTTGCGTCAGCAGTCCGGGTTCTCCCTCGATCAGGATGCCGCCGGCATCGGTTTTCCGCTTCGATGCGCTGACCAGTGGTCTTTCTGGCGCGGGCACATATTCGTCTTGCAGGGCTCGGTCAAGCTGACCAGAGCCAACATCCCCGCGTCCAAGCGCGGCGCAGAGGTCGTTAAGGGTGGGGAATTTGAGACGTGCGGCGAGCTTGTCGAGATTGACGTTGGTGAGATTGAAGCGATGCAACTCGCGGTCCAGCATCTCCCGGCCTTGCTGGACGTGAGTATCGTGATCCTGCTGCTTGAACCATTGGCGCACTTTGGCGCGGGCGCGATGTGTTTTCAGAACGCCAAGGTGCGGATTCAGCCAGTCGCGACTCGGGCCGCCCTGTTTGACCGTCAGAATTTCTACCCGCTGACCGGTGGCCAGCGCTCTGTCGAGTGGCACCAAAGCGCCATCGACTTTCGCGCCGCGACAGCGATGTCCGAGTTCGGTATGCACCGCATAGGCGAAGTCGAGCGCTGTTGCGCCGCTGTCCAGCGCAACCACCTTGCCTTGCGGGGTGAGGACAAAAACCTCGTCCTGGAATAATTCGTTGCGAAAATGTTGAGCCAGTTCCTGGCTGTCGGTCAGTTCCTGTTTCCAGGCCAGCAACTGGCGAAGCCAAGCGATCTTGTCCTGGATGCCGCTCTGGCCAGCGGCGCCGGGGTTACCGCCTTCTTTGTAACGCCAGTGCGCGGCGACGCCCATTTCGGCTTCCTGGTGCATGTCGAAAGTGCGTATCTGCACTTCCAGCGCCTTGTTTTCCGGGCCGACCACGGCGGTGTGCAAGCTCTTGTAACCGTTTCCTTTGGGGCGCGAAATGTAGTCGTCGAATTGTCCGGGGATAGGCTGCCAGAGGCTGTGGATGACGCCGAGAACATGGAAGCAGTCTTTGATTTCCGGCACCAGCACGCGCACCGCGCGGACGTCGTAGACCTCATCGAAGGACAGCCGCTTTTTGCCCATCTTGGCCAGGATGCTGGCGATATGTTTGGGTCGACCGGTGACGGAAGCGCCTTTAATACCGGCTGCAACCAATGTTTCACCGAGCTGCTTCAAGATGTTTTCGATGTACCACTCGCGGTCGAGCCGACGTTCATCGAGCAGTCTGGCGATTTGGCGATAGGTATCCGGTTCAAGGTAACGGCAGGAAAGGTCTTCCAGTTCCCATTTGAGTTGCCAGACGCCAAGTCGGTTGGCCAGTGGCGCGTAAAGTTCGCGCACTTCACTGGCGGCTTTGCGGCGCTGCGCCTCGTCCTTGTCAGCCAACTCGCGCAGGGCTTGCGTGCGCTCGGCGAGTTTGATGAACACGACGCGGATGTCATCCGCCATCGCCAGCAACATTTGCCGCAAGACCTCGCTCTGGCCGCCTTCCGCATTCAGCGCGGTAAACAGGTGATCCATGCGAGAAAGTTTGGTCGCCCCTTCAACCAGTGCGGTGAGGTGGGCGCCAAATTGTTCGACCAACGTGTCGTGTTTGAGTGCTTCTTCCGGCAACCCGCAGAGCAGGGCGGCCGCGACCGTTTCAACGTCGAATCGCATCGCGGCGAGAATCGCCGCCGTGCCCAGCACATGTGACAGCAGCGATTCACCTGAATCCGCCAGCTTGTCGCCCGCCTCATTGGAGAGCGTTTCAAGCGCCAGTTTGAGCACCTGAAGTTGCTCCTCCGGATAGCGACCCTCCAGGCTGGACAGCCAGGATTCCGCATCGTTGGGCGCGAGGGTTAAAGCGTGGGCGACCATGTTTTAGCGACGGTCCTCGAAGTGCCGGGTTTGAAGGTTCAAGGTTTCAAGGGGAGGGCGTTTACTTGTCCCATCAACCTGGAGTCGTTGTTACCAGAATTTCCACCAATCCTTGTCTTTGATGAGTAAATCGCCAGTGATATACGGGCTGTTCGGGAAGTTGAGCTTGAGCACTTTATGGGCATCGTCGCGCAGATCGTTCATGCCCAGTTTTTCGTAACTCCTGACCATGACCACCAACGCCTCTTCAACTGCCGGCGCCTGCTGATAATGTTCCAGAACATACTTGCCGCGATTCGCCGCAGCTACAAATGCGCCGCGTTTATAGTAATAGCGGGCGACATGCACTTCGTTGGCGGCCATGCTGTTGACCAGATATTTCATCCGCGCCAACGCGTCGGGGGTGTACTTGCTGTCTGGAAAACGGTTGGCGAGTTGTTGGAAAGCATCAAATGCCTCGCGCGCCGATTTGGGGTCGCGGTCGCTCATGTCCTGATCGCCGAAGCGGGCCAAAAATGTCTCATCGACGACAAAATTGGCCAGGCCACGCAAGTAATAGGCGTAATCGACGTGAGGATGATTTGGATGCAGTTTGATGAAGCGTTCGCAAGCGGCGATGGCGGAGGCCGGTTCGTTATCCTTGTAATAGGCGTAGGCAACTTCGAGTTGCGCTTGTTGCGCGTAAGCGCCGTAGGGATAACGCGCTTCCAGATTTTCGAACAGCTTGATGGCATTTTCGAAATTGCCTTCGCCGAGCGCTTCTTTGGCGGTGTAATAGAGCTTCGACGCCGACCAGTTTTTGGTCTCGTCAATTTGATCCGGCATCAGGCCGCAACCGCTAATCAGGCTCAATGCCATCAGGAAAGCTAGAATTCGACGCATCTTTGTCCCCAAAAAGAGCGTCGGATTATAAGGGCTCAACAATGACTCAGTCGCAACAGCTGACACAACACTTCACCATTCCTCCCGAACACGCCGGCAAGCGCCTTGATCAAAGCCTGGCAGAATTGTTGCCGAGTTATTCGCGCAGCCGTTTGCAAAGCTGGATCGAATCCGGCCATATTTTGCTCGCCGGTGCGGCCGCTTCACGCAAACAGAAAGTCTGGGGAGGCGAAAGCGTGCAGGTGACACCAGAAGCCTTACCCGAAGAAAACGCTTATCAAGCGGAAGACATCGGATTGAATGTTGTCTACGAAGACGCTTCGATTCTGGTCATCGACAAACCCGCCGGCCTGGTCACGCATCCCGGCGCCGGCAACTGGCAGGGCACTTTGTTGAATGCTTTGCTGCATTACCTGCCGGCGGCGGCGACGATTCCGCGCGCCGGCATCGTGCATCGGCTCGACAAGGACACCTCTGGTTTGATGGTGGTGGCGAAGACACTGGAAGCACAGACGCAACTGGTGCGAGATCTGCAAGCTCGCACGGTGAAGCGGATTTACTGGGCGGTGGCGCTGGGCATCTTCCCGCGAGTCGAGGGCTCGATTGATGCGCCGATCGGCCGACATCCGACCCAGCGCGTCAAGATGGCGGTGCATGCGCAAGAAAATCCGACCTGCAAAGCCGCGCTGACTTACTGGAAAGTGCTCAAACAGTTTCCGCGCGCGGCCTGGGTGGAATGCCGCCTGGCGACTGGCCGCACGCATCAGATACGGGTCCACTTGACCCATCTCGGGCATCCGCTGCTGGGTGACCCGGTTTATCGGGGCAAGAATCAACCGCCAGGTTTGCCGCCATTCCAGCGCCAGGCATTGCATGCGGTGCGTTTGGGCCTGAAGCACCCGGAAAGCGGTGAAGAAATGGAATGGGAAGCGCCGCCGCCGCAAGATTTTGCTGATTTGCTGATTACGCTGGAGAACAGCAATGCATCCTGACTGGATCATTCCCGATTGGCCCGCACCGCCAAATGTACATGCTTGCATGACCACCCGTGCCGGCGGGGTCAGCCTGGCCCCGTTCGACAGTTTCAACCCGGCCAGCCATGTTGAAGACGATGCCGCCGCTGTCACGGAAAATCGCCGCATTTTGAGGCAATGGCTGCCAGCCGAACCGCTCTGGCTGAATCAAGTGCATGGCGTCGCGGTAGCCGAACAAGCCGCTGGATGCGGTTCAGTTGATGCGGTTCTTACCTCTCCACAGGCAGCGGCTTGCGATTTGATTTCACTGCCAACTGCGGATGCCAGTATCAGTTTTGCGCCGAATCAGGTCCGCGTCGTACTCACCGCCGATTGTTTGCCGGTGTTGTTCTGTGATGAAGCCGGCAGCGTGGTTGCGGCCGCGCATGCCGGCTGGCGCGGTTTGGCGGCGGGCGTGTTGGAAGAAACCGTGCGCGCCATGAAAGTTCAGCCAGAACGCATCATTGCCTGGATGGGCCCGGCGATCGGGCCATCGGCATTCGAAGTGGGGCCGGAGGTGCGCGAAATATTTGTCGCGCAACACCCTCTCGCCGGCATCGCATTTCGCCCCGCGTTGCCCGGCACTCTGGATTGCGCGCCGCACAAGTGGCTGGCCGATATTTATATGCTGGCGCGGATCAGTCTGGCCCGCGTTGGCGTGGAACGGGTCTATGGCGGCGGCTGGTGTACCTTTTCAGATAAGTCGCGCTTCTATTCCTATCGGCGCGATGGCAAGACTGGACGCATGGCCAGTCTGATCTGGCGTGATGAAGGATGAAGGATGAAATATCCGGGCTAGAATTCAGCCCCCTTTTTTAACGCCTGAACTCTCCATGAGCCTGCTTGCCGCCATTCTTCTCGCCAGTGCCGCCGGCGGCGTGTTATCCGTTCTGCTGGCGACAGTGGCTTTGCGCATGAAGGTGGAATGGGTGCCGGTGATGGTCAGTTATGCCATCGGTGCATTATTGGGGGCGGCGTTTCTGGAAATTCTGCCGCGCACGGTGTTGGCCGGCATCATGGGTTTCTTCATTCTGGAAAAGCTGGTGCTCTGGCGACATTGCCATACCGAGCACTGCGAAGCGCACGGGGCGGGGGCTTTTGAGCCGCAGACCAGGTCAGACCATGCTCACGACCATGGCCGTTCCGGCCTGATGATTACGGTGGGTGACACGGTACATAACTTTGTCGACGGCGTCATGATCGCCGCCGCGTTTCTGGTCGATTTCAAGCTTGGCGTCGTCACTCATCCTGCGCCATTCCGGCTATACCAACCGACAAGCTATCCTGTTGAATCTGTTGAGTAGTCTGGCCATGATGGTGGGCGCGCTGTTAGGCTATTTCATGCTTGAACCGGTGCAATGGCTGCTGCCTTACATGCTGGCGATCGCTGCGTCGGGGATGATCTACGTTGCGGTGGCGGATCTGATTCCCGGTCTGCACAAACGGGTCGAATTGATCCATACCGGCCAACAAGCGCTGCTGATCAGCCTTGGCATTTTGACGGTATGGGCGGCGGGCGCCATGGCGCATGAGTGGATGCATCATTAAAGGAACGCGGAGCGATGAACGTTATAGAAACCAACCTTCCCGAAGTATTGTTGTTGGAACCCAAGGTTTTTGGAGATGCGCGCGGATTTTTTCTGGAAAGCTGGAATCGGCAGACTTTCTCAGATCTGGGATTGGACCTCGACTTTGTTCAGGACAATCATTCGCGCTCTGCCCAAGGTGTATTGCGCGGCATTCATTACCAGCTGAATCAGCCGCAGGGCAAGTTGGTGCGCGTGGTGTCCGGGGCGGTGTTCGATGTGGCCGTTGATCTGCGCAAAACATCGCCGCGCTTCGGACAATGGACCGGACACATCCTTTCCGCTGAAAACAAACAGATGCTGTGGGTTCCCCCCGGCTTCGGCCATGGTTTCCTGGTGGTGTCGGAGACGGCGGATTTCCTCTACAAGACCACTGCGCTCTATGCGCCACAGTGGGACCGGGGGTTCCGCTGGAACGATCCGGAGGTTGGTATTCAATGGCCGCTTGCGGGCGAGCCGCAACTTTCCGCCAAAGACAAGATTGCACCCTTGTTGAAAGATGCCGAGGTGTATGCATGACCCCGCGCGCGAAGATTCTTCTTACCGGAAGTCGCGGCCAGGTTGGCTGGGAACTCGCGCGGAGTCTGTCGACCCTGGGCGAAATCGTTGCGCTCGATTCCGACCGGCTCGACCTCACTGACATCGACGCGATTCGTCGCACGGTGGCGGAGATCAAACCGCGCATCATCGTCAATCCGGCCGCGCATACCGCTGTCGACAAAGCTGAAAGCGAGCCGCAACTGGCGCATGCCATCAATGCTGCCGCGCCCGCCATTCTGGCGGAGGAGGCGGAAAAAATTGGCGCGCTGCTGGTGCATTATTCGACCGATTATGTGTTCGATGGCAGCGGCGACGCCGCTTGGCTGGAAGACGCCGCTAAAGGGCCGCTGAATGTCTATGGCGCCAGCAAACTGGCGGGTGAGCAGGCGATACAGGCCAACTGTCAGCGGCATCTGATCTTTCGCACTTCTTGGGTTTACGGCGCGCGAGGCGCAAATTTCCTCCTTACCATGCGTCGGTTGATGCGCGAGCGGCCGGAACTCAAGATCGTCGCCGACCAGATCGGGGCGCCAACCTGGTGCCGCAGCCTGGCCGATGCCACTGCGCAAATCCTGGCACAGGTAGGCGCGGCAAATCGCGGTGCCGATAAGCCGCAGCCGTGGGGCGTCTACCATATGACCAACGCCGGAGAGACCAGTTGGCACGGCTTTGCCGCTGCCATTCAGGCGTTCGATGCAGCTGAAAATATAGCCAGTTTGTTGCCCATTCCGAGCAGTGAATACCCGACGCCGGCGCGCCGGCCGCTCAACTCCCGCCTCGACAACGAAAAATTGGCGCGGGTGTTCGGCATCCGTTTGCCGGATTGGCGTGAAGCGTTGCGGTTGTGCATGGACAAATGAGCAAACGTGGTTCCGGCGCGCCGCGCCACCCGAGAAACCCGGTCGCCAAGGCGGTGCGCACGCCGGCTTTCAAGCAGCGCGTGGTGCCGGACAAGCGCCGGCTAAACACGTTGAAAGCGATCAAGCAGGGTGAAGCAGGCGTCGAGGCGGAGGAAAAAGCCGATGCGGCCGAACTCGACAAGGATTGATTCGCGCTTCTGGCTTCTGCCAACCCTGCTGGTGATGATCTGGTCCGGCTACCAACCGAAAGATTATTTCACCTGGTTTCTGGAAGTCGCGCCGGTGTTGATCGCCTTGCCGGTGTTGCTGCTCAGCGGCCGGCGATTTCCCCTGACGCCGTTGGCGTATGGCTTGCTGGCGCTGCATGGCGTGATCCTGATGGTCGGCGGGCATTACACCTATGCCGAGATGCCATTGTTCAATTGGCTGCGCGACAGCTTCGAACTGTCGCGTAATCACTATGACCGCGTTGGACACATCGCACAGGGATTCATCCCGGCCATCGTCGCGCGTGAAATTCTGCTGCGCAAAACACCGCTCACGCCAGGTAAATGGATATTTTTCCTGACAACCTGCATCTGCCTGGCGATTTCGGCATTTTATGAAATGATCGAATGGTGGGTGGCGCTCGGTTCCGGTGATGAAGCTGTCGCCTTTCTCGCCACTCAGGGCGATGTCTGGGATACCCAATGGGATATGTTCCTGGCCCTCTGCGGCGCGCTTGCCGCACAACTCTTGCTTGCCGGATGGCATGACCGGCAACTTGCCGAAATCAAACAGGGAACCCAATGAGCGACTCTTGCGACCACGATTGCCAGGCGAATGGTCAGCCTTTTCAACCCGGTGCGGTAGGTATACCTCGCGTCGGCCGTTTCAACCCGCATGCGTTCGAACAAGCGGTGACCGATTTGCTGCTGGCATGCGGTGTCGCGGCAGACTCGGTGCATACCGGCAAGACCGCCCGACGGGTTCGCGATCTATGGGAAAAACGTTTGCTGGGCGGCTATGAAATAGATCCCGCCGAAGCTTTGGGCGAGGGGTTTGCCGATCTGCGCGAAGATATGGTGGTGGTGCGCGGCATTGCCGTGCATGGTGTATGCCCACACCATCTGGTGCCTTTTCGCGGCGTCGCGCATGTCGCCTACGTGCCGGGTGGACGTCTGCATGGATTCGGTCGAATCGCGCGATTGGTTGACGCCATCGGACATCGCTTCACCTATCAGGAGTGGATGACGCGCGACATCGTCGAGGCGCTGGTGACGCATGGCAAAGCCAGGGGCGCGGCCTGCGTCATCGAAGCCGAGCAACTCTGTCTGTTGTTGGGCGAAGATCGACGTGGCGATGAACGCGTGGTGACGCAAGCTTTTTCCGGCTGCTTCCAGCAAGATGCACAATGGCGGAATGAGTTTTTGCGCGCAATATCCAGTCCAGCGCCGCGATAGCATTTGTACTTTGTCGAGACGATCAGCCTGAATCAGACTGGCCTGGAAGAGTCCTTGGCCCTGGTTTTGGCCTGAGTGAAGATGCAACCACATTACAGGCGGTCCCAATAAGCATGCACAATCCTGAAATCCGTCCTCGCACTTTAGCGCCGCCGCCACTGGTCTACGCAATCGCGCTGTATGCCGCCTGGTGGCTGGAGTCCCGCCATAGCTTGGCATTCAATCTGGAACCGCTGGGAAGTTACCTGGGCTGGATATTGATCGGCATCGGCCTGGCGGGGTTTGTTTGGGCGCTGGCCGCGATTTGGGGGCATCGAACCACCGTCAATCCATATAAAGCCGCGACGAATCTGGTCACTTTTGGCCCCTTCGCCCACTCGCGTAATCCAATATATGTATCCGACTGGTTCGTTTATCTCGGCGTCACGCTGCTGCTTGGCACCGCTTGGGCATTGCTGTTTGCGCCGCTGGTCTGGGCGGTGATGCGGTATGCCGTCATTGCCCACGAGGAAGCGCATTTGTTGGCGAAATTCGGCGATGAATACCAGACCTATTGCAGCCAGGTAAAACGCTGGTTCTGAATGAATCCATTTGGATGGTGGTGCTTTGTAGTTGGAGTAATTGATGCGTAAAAGATACAGCTTGCCCTTGATCAGCCTGCATTGGTTGACCGTGATTTTGATCATTACCGCCTATGTGCTGGCCACGATGCTGGAAGACATGACGTTATCACCACAGAAGTTGAAGCTCTATGCGTGGCATAAATGGGTGGGAATTTCTGTGCTGTTTTTGTTGCCGTTGCGCTTGCTGCTGCGCTTTGTCGATCGTTTCGATCATCGTTACGAGTTGAGCCCGTTCGAGATCAAAGCCTCCGCCAGCGTACATGGCATGCTTTACCTGTTACTCATCGCGGTGCCGCTGTTGGGCTGGTTGCACAGCTCCGCGGCAGGATTTTCCGTCGTCTGGTTCGGGCTGGTGTCGTTGCCTGATCTGGTAGGAAAAGACAAGGCGCTGGCGGAGATCTTCAAGGAACTTCACGCCGGTTCGGTGAATCTGCTGCTAGCTCTGGTTGTGTTGCATGCGGCGGCGGCGCTGTACCACCACTATTTTCAGCGCGATGGCGTTCTGGTGCGAATGATCCCTTGGTTGAGGAAAAAATCATGAAACGATACGGGCTGCTGGTCCTGGCATTTTTGGCGTTACCTGCGCTGGCACAGGAATGGAAAGTTGATTACGGCAAGAGCCAGATCGCTTTTGTCATCAAACAGATGAACGTGCCGGTAGAAGGCGGCTTTGGACGCTACAACGTCAAAGCGGTATTCGACCCGGCAAAACCTGAACTCGGTTTTTTTCGGGTCGAACTCGATATTGCCAGTATCAATACCGGTTCGGAGGAGGGCGATGGCGAAGCGAAGCGCCCGGCCTGGTTCGATACCGCGCGTTTTCCCAAAGCCACCTTCGTCTCCAAAGCCATTAAAAAGGATGCCGCTGGTCGCTTTACGGTGACCGGTGATTTCACCCTCAAGGGTCGCACCCGGCCTTTGCTTGCACCGGTCATCCTGACCCCGCAACGCGGCGGTGGCTGGCTGGTTTCGGGCCGCACGGCCTTGAAGCGTTCGCAGTTCGATATCGGTGGCGGCGAGTGGGCCGATCCGTCTGTCGTCGCGGATGATCTGGAAGCCCGTTTCAAAATTCTGCTCACCCCCTGAGGACACACCATGAACCGCCTTTTGGCTCTACTTTGTTGCGCATTTGTTCCCGCCGCCGGCGCGGTCGAGACTTTTACCCTCGATCCAGATCACACCTTTCCCAGTTTTGAAATCGGCCATCAAGGCATTTCGGTCATGCGCGGCAAGTTCAACCGCAGCCAGGGCAGAGTCATGCTTGATGCGGAAAAACAGACTGGCGCGATTGAAGTGCGCGTCGATGCCACCTCCGGCGATACCGGCCACGACGGGCTGAACAAAAAATTGCTGGGATCGAATTTCTTCCGTACCGCTCAATTTCCGCAGATTGTTTTTCAATCCAGCGTGGTTGAATTCAAAGACGGCAAACCGGTTGCATCAAACGGTAATCTGACTTTGCTTGGCGTCACCAAACCGGTCACCCTGGAAATTCGAAACTACGGCTGCACCCTGCAATTTCTGACCCGCCGTCCCATGTGCGGCGCGGATGTGCATACCGTGATCAAGCGTTCAGACTTCGGTATGAATTACGGCATTCCGATGATCGGTGATGAAGTGAAACTGGCCATCGAAGTCGAAGGCTTCAAAGACTATTAAGCTTTCACGGCATCGTCGCGGGTTTCTGTTACACCATCGGCGCCCAACCTGTTTGACTCCGTAGCGCTGACCGCTCAGCGTTTTCGGGGGCAGATGCGGGCAAGAAGCCCGTCGGACTTTGGAATCGTCGGCTACAGAGTACCGGGGTGTATAAGCGGGAAAGTCCCGGGGGGTATAAGCGGGAAAGTCCCGGGGTGTATAAGCGGGAAATTGACCGCGCCGGCCCCTTTTTTGCCAGCTTCTTGCGCCCGCAAGGGGTACGCCGGATTTGTACGCACT
>JAIFKV010000049.1 GCA_020049415.1 Betaproteobacteria bacterium | reverse complement strand
ACCAGCGCGGCGTTCTGCTGGGTGGTTTCGTCCATCTGGGTGATCGCCCGGTTGACCTGTTCGATGCCCTGGCTTTGCTCGGTGCTGGCGGCGCTGATTTCACCCATGATGTCGGTGACGCGTTTCACCGCGTTGACCACTTCCTCCATGGTGCCGCCAGCTTGTTCGACCAGTTTGTAACCGTCGGTGACTTTGGTCGTGGAGTCTTCGATCAGGCCTTTGATTTCTTTCGCCGCCGCCGCGCTGCGCTGTGCCAGGCTTCTGACTTCGCCGGCAACCACGGCGAACCCCCGGCCTTGTTCGCCGGCCCGAGCGGCTTCCACCGCCGCGTTGAGGGCGAGGATGTTGGTCTGGAAGGCGATACCGTCGATAACGCTGATGATGTCGGCGATCTTTTTGCTGCTGGCGGCGATGGCGCCCATGGTGTGCACCACCTGCCCCACGACTGCGCCGCCCTTCACCGCGATTTCGGATGCACCCTTGGCCAGCTGGTTGGCTTGCCGGGCGTTGTCGGCGTTTTGTCTCACCGTGCTGGTGAATTCGTCCATTGAGCTGGCGGTTTCTTCCAGGCTGGCGGCCTGGCTTTCGGTGCGCCCGGACAGATCAACGTTGCCACTGGCGATTTCTCGGGCGGCAGTGTTGATAGCGTCGGTGGCTTCACGGATCTGGCTGACGATCTCGGTCAACTTTTCGCTGGTGGTATTGCTGTCTTCTTGCAGCTGGCCGAACAGGCCTTCGTAATTGCCGTCGATACGCTGGGTAAGATCGCCATCGGACAGCGCTTTGAGGACGCGGGCGACATCGTTCAGACCGACCTCGGAGGTTTCCACCAGTTTGTTGATTCCGGTCGCCAGTTGCAGGAAGAAACCTTCTTTGCCTGCCGAGTTCAGCCGATGCGAGAAGTCGCCGGCAGCAGCAGCCGACACCAGATCGGCGACTTCATGTTCAACCGCGACTTCGGCGGTACGGTCGGTCCACTGGCTGACGCGGCCCAACTGTTTACCTGTTTCATCCACGATCGGGCGGGCAATCAGGCGAATCTGCCGACCATTCGCCAGCAGGTCGGTTTGCGTACCGGAAACCATCGCCTGTTCAAAGCGGCTCTTGGCCGCCGGTTCGGTAAACAGGCTGGAAAGCTTGCCGCCTATCAGGCTGTCCACCCGCAAGCCCGGCCCGGCCAGACTTTGCAGCAGGCCGTGCGCGGTCGGGGTCATGTGTATGAGGCGACCGTCGCTATCGCAAACGGTGATCGCCACTGTCGAGTTATCCAGCGCGGTTTTGATGCGCAAGCTGTTTTGCGCGATGCGGTTGGCCTCCGCCACCGAAAATCCGAGCCGGGTCTGCATTGCTTTGAGGGAGACGAATACCTGGCCGATTTCATCTTTGTGTTCGGTCGGAATGGGCGCGTAGTAGTTGCCCAAGGAGATTTCGTCCAAATGCTCGATGATCGATCGCAACGGCCGGGCGACCAGGCGTTTCGATACATAGAAGAGGAAACCCGCCAGAATGAACAACGTAACAAGCCCGGCGACGGCAATCATCCAGCCTATGCGCGCGCTCTCGGCGGTGAACTCTTCGACATAGCTACCGCTGCCAATGACCCAGTTCCAGGCGGGAAAATCGTTGTAGACGACAATTTTTTCGCGCGCTCGGGTTTCGCCGAGTTCTTTGTTGATCCACGGATAACGGATCACCCCCCGCTTCTTTTCGACAATTTCACGGATGAATTCATGTCCATCGGCAGCTTTGGCGGACAGGATATCGGCCCCTTCTTTGGCCGGATGAATGATCAGAGTGCCTTTTTTCTTGCCCGAATCCAGCACATAGACATAGCCGGTCTGGCCTATCTTGATGCTCTTCAGTTGGGTTTTAAGCGCCTGGTATTGATCGGTGAAATCCAGGCCGACAAACAATACGGCGATCACCTTGCCAGTTGCATCTTTGACCGGCAGATAACGCGTCATATATTCCTTGCCGAACAAGCTGGCCTTGCCCAGATACGATTGCCCGACCATGAGTTTGGCGTAAGCCGGATGTTCTCGGTCCAGCGGGGTGGCCACCGCACGGCTGCCATCCTGTTTTTTCAGCGAGGTGGTGACGCGCAAAAAGTCGTCGCCCATGCGCGCAAACAGCGTCGCCACCGCACCACCGGAGTCGCGGGTGAAGCGATCCAGCTCGGTGAAATTGCCGTTCACCGCGACGCCGTCATATTTGAGCAGCGGAGTCGGCTTGCCCGCCACTTCGACCGATTGGTTTTCATCCAGACTGAAGGCGCCCGGGTACTGGGCGTTGAACAGGTTGGATAGCTGCGTGGCGGCTTTTTCCAGGCTGCTGTTATACGTTTCAACCATGCCAAGAACCAGTTTGTTCTGTGCCTCCAGGTTGGTCAGCATGCTCCGGTCCAGCGTTGCTTTCGCTTGCTCCTGCGTGAACAGAACCATCGTGCCGATACACAGCACGATGATCAGGGTGCTGGTGGCGGCAATCTTGCTGGCCAGCGACATTCTTTTGATTTTTGCGCGCAGGCTGTTGTCGATCAGCGTTGCCTTGCCCGCCCGGATTTTTTGATACAGCGCTTCGGCTGCGTCGATCTGCTGCCGGGTTGGTTTGCGCCGAACCGACAGATAGCTGGCAATCTGGCCATTCTGTTTTTCTGGCGTGATATTGGCCTCGACCCAGTAATGATCGCCATTCTTGCAGCGGTTTTTGACCATGGCAGACCATGATTTTCCGCTTTGCACCGTCTCCCACAGATCCTTGAAGGCCGCCTCCGGCATATCGGGATGGCGCAGGATGTTGTGCGGCGCGCCGATCAGTTCCTCCTCTTTGAAACCACTGGTTTCAATAAACTCAGGATTTACAAAGGTGATGATACCTTTCAGGTCGGTACGCGAAACGATCTGCACGCCGTCCCGCAGCATGTATTCGTTCCCCGTCACGGGGAGGTTCTGGCGCATGGTGCTACTCCTGTTTCTGGATGTTCAGGGATTAAGGGATGCGGAAACAGCCAATATCCCATTTATGGCAGCACTAACGGGCGCATTGCGTCGTTGTACCTCGCTTATGTGGCTAGCTACACGGCACTCGGTACGCCTCGCACTGCATCCCGCCAGCGCTACCAAAAACGGAACATCGGCAATTTCCGCATCCCTAACATGCCGTTTTTTCAAAACTCTTCCCACTCGTCTTCGCCATGGTTGTTGGCTGGCATGGCCATGCGTTGCATCGCGCGCACCGGGCCGGGCGCACCACTCTGGCGAGTCGGCGCATTGCGGCTGGATGAAGCAACGCGCGTGGGCGCCGGCGTCGCCAGCATGCGACCGCCGCCGGTGTTGCCTATGTTGATTTTGAACACCGATACCGACTGGCTCAAGTTGGCGGCCTGGTCCTGTAGCGATTCCGCCGCCGCCGCCGCCTCTTCCACCAGCGCGGCATTCTGCTGGGTGGATTCGTCCATTTGCGTCACCGCCCGGTTGACCTGTTCGATGCCCTGGCTCTGTTCGCTGCTGGCGGCGCTGATCTCGCCCATGATGTCGGTGACGCGTTTTACCGCGTTGACCACTTCGTCCATGGTGCCGCCAGCTTGTTCGACCAGCTTGTAACCGTCGGTGACTTTGTCGGTGGAATCGCTGATCAATTCCTTGATTTCTTTCGCCGCCGCCGCGCTGCGTTGCGCCAGGTTGCGGACTTCGCCCGCTACCACCGCGAATCCACGTCCCTGTTCGCCGGCCCGGGCAGCTTCCACCGCCGCGTTGAGGGCGAGGATGTTGGTCTGGAAGGCGATGCCGTCGATGACGCTGATGATGTCGGCGATCTTTTTGCTGCTGGCGGCGATGGCGCCCATGGTGTGGACCACTTGCCCGACCACTGCGCCGCCCTTCACCGCAATTTCGGATGCGCCTTTGGCCAGCTGGTTGGCTTGCCGGGCGTTGTCGGCGTTCTGCTTCACCGTGCTGGTGAATTCGTCCATCGAGCTGGCGGTTTCTTCCAGGCTGGCGGCCTGGCTTTCGGTGCGACTGGACAAGTCAACGTTGCCGCTGGCGATTTCTCGGGCGGCGGTGTTGATGGCGTCGGTGGCTTCATGAATCTGGCCAATGATTTCAGCCAGTCGTTCGCTGGTGGCGTTGGTGTCGTCCTGCAATTGGCCGAACAGGCCTTCGTAATTGCCGTCGATACGCTGGGTGAGATCGCCTTGCGAAAGCGCGCGGAGCACCTGGGCGACCTCGCTCATGCCGCGTTCCGAGGTTTCCACCAGCTTGTTGATGCCTTCCGCCAGTTGCAGGAAGAAACCGTCTTTGCCCGCCGGGTTCAGGCGATGCGAGAAATCGCCAGCAGCGGCGGCGGCAACCAGGTCGGCGACTTCTTTTTCCACCACGACTTCGTCGCTACGGTCACGCCATTCGACAACCGAGCCCAGACGCTCGCCTTTGTCGTTGATCACCGGGTTAGCCACCACCGTCATGCTGTGACCGCCGATATTCAGCGCACTGCGATAGGTACTGTTGAAGGTAGCCAGAAGATTGGCCTGATGGGCCGGGTTCTTGTGGAAGATGTCGATGTTGGCGCCCAACAACTTGCTGGCGTCGAATTGCGGCAGTTGCGTGCGGATATCTTTTTCGGCGTTGCTGAACATGCTCAGCACCGCTCGATTGGCATAGACGATGCGCCGGTCGGTGTCGGCCATCATGACGCCGGAGGAGACATTATCGAGCGCGATCTTGACGCGCAGGCTTTCATTGGCGATGCGGCGGGTTTCCTGCAGGTCGTAATCCAGCCGGGCCTGCATCGACTTCAGCGCCATCATCATTTCACCCAGTTCGTCATGATGCAGCGTATGAATGCGCGTGCTGTAGTCGCCTTCCGCGATGGCTTCCAGATGCGCTTTGGCTTCTCGCAACGGCCGACTGATCTTGCGCACCAGCCAGAACCCCAGGCTTGCCGCAAAGAACACCGCCAGCAAGGCGAACACGATGACCTTTTTCTCCGCCGAAGCGACTGACTGGAGTAATGCCGCTTTTTCTTCGATCGACTGTTTGTCCAGTACCTTGAGGCCAGCCATGATCAGATCTTTGTAGCTACGCCAGACCTTGTTGTCTTCGGCCTTGTAAGTGACGCGGGCCGCCTCGGTGTCGCCGGCATTGACCAGGCCGAGTATGCGATCTTGAATATCGTTATGTTTTGTTCGTTCTCGCATGATGCTTTCCAGCATCGATTTTGCTGCATCGTCCTTGGCCAGGCTCTTCGCGGTTTCGATGTGCTTGGTGAAATCCTGCTGCGCTTTGGTCACGTTGTTGCGGGCCTGACGATCGTCCGGTTGCAGAATCACATAACGCATGGCGGCGGCCATTTGCAGGCCCTCGACAAACATGCCGTTATAAGCGGCTTGCTGCACCTGGGTATCTTCGGTGTAGCGCTTGAGATGATCGACCGCCTGCTGCATGCCGAGGTAAGCCTGTAGCGTGGCGCCCATGAACAGCAGCAGAATGAGCAGCAAACCACCGGGCAAAGCCTGTCGGATCGGTAGATTGTTGAAGACGCCAGCCAACCGAGCGATCCCGCTTTGGGTTTGTTTGCCTTGCCGCATGAGTGCATACGCCGCTTCCGCCGCGCGAATTTCTTCCCGACCCACTCTGCGCCGCACCGAGATGTAACCGGTCACTTGTCCGCCCGACCGCTGCGGTGAAACATTGGCTTCGACCCAGTAGTGGTCGCCGTTCTTGCGTCGGTTCTTGACCAGACCAGACCACGGCTTGCCACTCTTGACGGTGTCCCACAACTCTTTGAAAGCCGCCTCCGGCATGTCCGGATGACGCAGAATGTTGTGCGGCGAGCCCATCAACTCGGCTTCAGTGAAGCCGCTGGCCTCAACGAAATCGTTATTCACATGCGTGATGATGCCTCGGGTGTCGGTACTGGAGACGATCTGCATCCCGTCCCGCAAGATGTATTCCTGGCCTGTTACCGGCATATTGGTGCGCATATACGGCTCCTGTTCAGCTAATTAAGAATGACCGATTCAATACTGTCGGCGACAGACCGATTTGTTTTCGTCTTGCGGCACTGCTTGTCCCGCACTTTTCCGCTCTATTACGCTCCGGTTCAGTCCCATTCCAGCGCCCCGCCGGTCTGATACTCGGTGGGTCGCGTCTCGAAAAAATTCTTCTCTTTCTTGATGCCGATCTGCTCATCCAGCCACGGCATCGTCGGCTCCGCGCCGGGGTAGGGGTCGGGTTGACCGATCTGTTTCATGCGTCGGTTGGCGATGTAGCGGAACTGACCCATGTGCATGTCCACGTTGTAGCCGAGGATTGGGTCGCGCAGCACGTACTTGATGTAGTTCTCTTCCGCCGCGTGCGACTCGCGCCACATCTCGGCGACTTCAGCCGGATCTAGCGTCA
>JAIFKV010000020.1:17683-40278 GCA_020049415.1 Betaproteobacteria bacterium | reverse complement strand
GCCGAACTGGCCGCCGCCAACAACGAACTGGAAACCTTCACCTATTCGGTATCGCATGACCTGAAAGCGCCGTTGCGCGGTATCGACGGCTACAGCCGACTGCTGCTGGAAGATCATCTGGCGCAACTCGACGAGGAGGGCCGATTGTTCCTCGGCAACGTACGCCATGGCGTCGAACAGATGAGCGAGTTGATCGAAGACTTGCTGGCGTATTCGCGGATGGAACGGCGCAATCTGCTCGGCATCCGGCTCGATCTGTCGGAGCGCGTCGCCGCTGTGTTGCGCGAACGGGCCGATGACATCGCCGCCAGGGGCGTCCAGATCAGCCTGGCGCTGGAGGGTGTCAGCGTGCAAGCCGACCCCGACGGCCTGGCCATGGTGCTGCGCAATCTGATCGATAACGCGCTCAAATTCAGTCGCGACAGCCAACCGCCGACGATTTCGATCAGCGCCGAGGCGTTCCAGAAATCAGCTATTCTCGCCATCAAAGACAACGGGATCGGCTTTGACATGCAATTTGAAGAACGCATCTTTGCAATATTCCAGCGCTTGCAGCGCGCCGAGAACTACCCCGGCACCGGCGTTGGCCTGGCCATTGTGCGCAAGGCGGTGCAACGGATGGGCGGCCGCGTCTGGGTGGAAAGCGCGCCAGGGCAGGGTGCCACGTTCTATCTGGAACTGCCGCTATGAGCCTGGAAATCAGCAATCGCCCGATTTTGCTGGTGGAAGACAATCCGGTTGATGTTGATCTGACGTTGCGCGCGTTCAATCGGCGCAAGCTGCTCAACCCGATCGAGATCGCCCGTGACGGCCAGGAAGCGCTCGACTGGATTTCGCGCTGGGAGAGCGGCGCAACCTTGCCGCTGGTGGTCTTGCTCGATCTGAAATTGCCGAAAGTGGATGGCCTGGAAGTGTTGCGCCAATTGCGCGCGCACTCGGTTTGCCAGGATTTGCCGGTGGTGGTTTTGACTTCATCAGGCGAGGACCGCGACATCGAAATCGCATACCGATATCACGCCAATTCCTACATCGTGAAGCCGGTCAATTTCGAAAAATTCATGGAGGTGGCGGCGCAGATCGAGTTGTACTGGTGTCTGCTCAACCGTCCGCCCCGCTAGGGGGGTGACATGCGTGTGCTGTTCGTTGAAGATAATTCTTCCGATGCCGACCTGACCCGGCGCATTCTGTCGCGTCTGGCCCCCGAGATCGAGCTGGAACATGCCACGACACTGGCGCAGGCTTACCAGTTGCTGCGCCAACCAGCGCACTACGAAGTGGCGCTGCTCGACCTTAAACTGCCGGATGGTTCCGGCCTGGAACTGCTCGCCTGGATACGCGAACATCAATTACCGATCGCCGTGGTCATGCTTACCGGCTCTGGAGATCAAG
This sequence comes from Betaproteobacteria bacterium, assembly GCA_020049415.1. GTDB lineage: Bacteria > Pseudomonadota > Gammaproteobacteria > Burkholderiales > Thiobacillaceae > PFJX01. The sequence goes on along the minus strand of JAIFKV010000020.1, from coordinate 38,889 downwards.
ATGTGGTGGTCGCCGCGCTGCAAGCTGGCGCCGACGATTACCAGAGCAAAGGGCTGGCGGCATTTGAGCGCCTGCCAACGACGCTGCGCGATGCTCGCGTGCGGTTTGATGCATCGCACCAGCGTCGTGCGCACCCGTTGCGGGTGCTGTATGCCGAACATAACCCGGCCGATGTCGATCTGACGCACCGTCATCTGGCCCGCTACGCGCCGCACATCAAGATCACCCCGGTGGCCGATGCGGATGCAGTGCTGCGGCGGCTGCCGCTGGATAAATCCATTCCGAGCGCATTCGATGTCGTGCTGCTGGATTACCGCCTGCCCGGTATTGACGCGCTGGAGGCGGTGAAATCATTGCGCGGAGAGCGCAAGCTGGATGTCCCCATCGTCATTGTGTCTGGTCAGGGCAGCGAACAAATCGCTGCGCAAGCCCTACATCTTGGCGTCGACGACTACATCACCAAGCACGCCGGCTATCTGCATCAATTGCCATCGACACTGGAAAAAGTACAGCGGCAGGTTGAACTGGCGCGTGAGCGCGCGGCATTGCACGAAACTTCGACGCGACTTGGCCATCTGCTGGCCAGTAGTCCGGTGATTCTTTACGCCATCCGGCCGACTCCGGAAGGACTACAGCCGACCTGGGTGAGCGGCAATATCGAACGCCTGCTTGGCTATTCGGAGGCGCGGGTGCTTGAACCCGGTTGGTGGCTCGGTCATCTGCATCCCGACGACCGCGCTGGCGCCCTGGCTAACTTGGCCAACCTGCGCGAAATCGGAGTGGTGGCGCAGGACTACCGGTTTTACGACAGTCGCGGCCAGGTCCGCTGGATCCACGACGAACTGCGCCGGTCGGATGAGGCGACCAAGGTGGGAGAGGCGGACGAATTCATTGGCTTCTGGCGTGACATCAGCGCAGAGAAACAGGCAGAACAACTGCGCGAAACCCGCATTGCCGTGCTTGATGGCTTGATGAGCAATCTGTCTTTGCCGGCGGTGTTGAATGTGATCGCTACCCGGCTGGAGGGAATCGTGGCCGGGATGCGCGTTTCCATCCAATTGCGCGACCCGCGCGATGGCTTGCTGTATGACGGCGCAAGTCCGCATCTGCCCGCTTCTTGCATCGCCGCCATCAGTGGTCTGGCACCGCTGGTGGAGCACGCCGCGGGTGACGCCGCCGCCGCATTGGGCGAGCCGATCATCATCGAAGACATTTTGGCGCATCCCAACTGTGCATCTTCTGTCGAGTCCCTGCGGCAGTCTGGTTTACGCGCCTGCTGGTCGATTCCGTTCAAGGATGAAACCGGCCAGGTGCTGGGCCTGTTCAGTGTTTATCACGACCAGCCGCGCAGCCCGGCCCAGGCTGAACTGGAGCTGATTGGGGAACTTGCACGCCTGGCGGGCCTGGCGGTGCGGCGGCTACGTGTCGATGCCCGCTTGCGGCAGGCTGCGGCGGTGATCGATAGCACGCGCGAGGGCGTTGTCATCACCGATCTGACGCCGCGCATCGTCGGCGTCAACCGGGCTTACAGCGAAATCACCGGCTACACCGAGGCTGAAGTTCTGGGTTGCAGCCCGAGTTTGCTCAAGTCCGGTCGGCAGAACAGCGATTATTACCAAGCGATGTGGGCGAGCATCCTGGAAACCGGCCACTGGCAAGGCGAAGTCTGGAACCGGCGCAAGAATGGCGAGATTTTTCCGCAGTGGCTGACCATCAGCACGGTTTACGACAGCGACGCGCTACCGGTGCACTACGTTGGCGTGATGACCGACATCAGCCAACTGAAGCGTTCGGAAGAACAGCTCGAACATCTCGCTCACCACGACCCGTTGTCCGGCCTGCCGAATCGGCTGCTGCTGCAATCGCGGCTGATCCATGCACTCGAACGCGCCGAGCGGCATCGGCAACGGGTCGCTGTGTTGTATATCGACCTCGACCGGTTCAAGAACATCAACGACAGCCTGGGGCATCCGGTGGGCGACGAGCTGCTGCAATCGCTGTCATTGCGCTTGTCTGAACGGCTGCGCGAAGACGATACCCTGGGGCGTTTGGGGGGCGATGAGTTTTTACTGATTCTGGAAGACCTGGAGCGGCCGGAGTTTGTCGCCGGCGTGGCGCAAAGTCTGATCAAAGCGCTCGAACGACCGTTTGATCTGCCTTCCGGGCACCGCGTCTATGTCGGCGCCAGCATGGGCATCAGCCTGTTTCCGGACGACGCGCGTACGGTGACCGAGCTGATTCAGCATGCCGACGTGGCGATGTACCAGGCCAAGGAGTCCGGCCGCAACACCTACAGTTTTTACACCCCGACGCTGACCCAGGCCGCTAACGAGCGGCTGCAACTTGAAGGGCGCATGCGGCGCGGTCTGGAACAAGGCGAATTCGTCCTCCATTACCAGCCGCAGATCGACATGATCACCGGTAGCTTGATCGGTTGCGAGGCGCTGGTTCGTTGGAATACGCCCGAGGAAGGCATGATTTCGCCGGCCCGATTCATTCCGCTGGCGGAAGAAACCGGCCTCATCGTGCCGCTCGGCGAATGGGTGTTGCACACGGCTTGCACCCAGGCGCGCGCCTGGCTGGATGCCGGATACCCGGCGCAGTTGATGGCGGTCAACCTGTCCGGTCGGCAACTGCAGCAACGTGACATCGTGCAGAAAATCGCCCTGGTGCTGGAGCAGACCGGGCTGGCGCCGGATCAACTCAAGCTGGAACTGACCGAAAGCATGATCATGGGCCACGGCGAGTTGGCGATCGGATTGTTGTACGGCATCAAATCGCTGGGCGTCAAATTGTCGATTGACGACTTTGGCACCGGCTATTCATCGCTGGCTTACCTCAAGCGTTTCCCGATTGACGAAGTCAAAATTGACCGGAGTTTCGTGCGCGACATCCCGCTTGACCTCAACGACATGGAAATCTCCAGCGCGATCATCGGCATGGCGCACGGCCTGCGACTCAGCGTGATGGCGGAGGGCGTTGAAACCGACGCGCAACTGAATTTTCTACGGCGGCAGGGCTGCCATGCCTACCAGGGATTTTTGTTCAGCCCAGCCGTCGCGGCGGCAGACTTCGAGGCGTTCTTTACGTCCTGAGACAGCGCGGAAAAGCGCGGCTCTGCATTTTCTCACGGATCGTGCAAGCGTCAGACCCATTCGGCAAACCAGAAGCTGCGCCCCGATTTTGATTCCGCCAGGCTTTACAATGCCGCCTCTTTTTTGAAATTCCCCCATGTCCGACCACTTCGACCCAGAACTGACCGCACTGAAACTGCCGCCCCATTCGGTCGAGGCGGAGCAATCCGTGCTTGGTGGTTTGATGTTGGAGAACACCGCCTGGGAACGGGTGGCCGACCTGATCAACGAGCAGGATTTCTACCGCGCCGACCACCGCGCCATCTGGCGTCAAATCACCCGTTTGATCGACGCCAACAAACCAGCCGACGTGGTCACCGTGGCGGAGTCGTTGGAGTCGTTCGGCAAGCTCGACGATACCGGCGGCCTGGCCTACCTCGCCGCACTAGCGCAGAACACCCCCTCCGCCGCCAACATCCGCCGCTATGCAGAAATCGTGCGCGAGCGCGCGGTGCTGCGGAAGCTGGTTGAAGTCGGCGCCGAGATTTCCGAATCCGCGTTCAGCCCGGCCGGCCGCAGCGCCGCCGAAATCCTTGATCAGGCGGAAGCCAAAGTCTTTGAAATCAAAGAGGCCGGCGCAAAAACCACGCAAGGCTTCCAGGCCGTGCAACCGCTGCTGATGGAAGTCGTCACCCGCATTGACGAACTCTACAACCGCGACAACCCAAGCGAAGTCACCGGCGTACCCACCGGCTTCGCCGATCTCGATACAAAAACCTCCGGCCTGCAACCGGGCGATCTGATTATCGTCGCCGGAAGACCGAGTATGGGTAAAGCGCAACCACTCGATGCTCAAGTGAGAACGCGAACCGGCTGGCGGCGCATGGGTGATTTGCAGGTCGGCGATGCGCTGGCGTCTCTGGATGGCCAGCCATCCATCGTCAAAGGCATCTATCCGCAAGGCCGGCGGCAGATTTACCGGGTACGTTTTTCCGACAACCGCTCAACTGAGTGTTGCGCCGAACACCTCTGGCGCGTGCATTACCGTGATTGGCCGGCGCCGCGCGTGCTGCGCACCGATCAAGTCGTCGTCATGCTGACGCGGGTTCGATACCGCAATCGCCTGTGGATCGAATTGCACAACGGAGAATTCGGTCACGATGACCCATTGCCGGTCGACCCCTGGCTGTTGGGCGCACTCCTGGGCGATGGCTCGCTGTCTGGCAGCGCATTGCGCTTTTCCACCGCCTCCGAGGAAATGCTGCGCCGGGTTGGAACGCGAGTAGGCGAGGCGATGACAGTCACCCATGCGGGAAATTACGATTACCGCATCATCCGCAAGACGCTGAAGGAACGCGCAGGTGGGGAACGTCCCGAGGTCAACCCGATTCGATCCAGCCTGGAACAAATGGGCTTGTGGAACACCAACAGTGCGACCAAATTCATTCCGCGCCAATACCTTGAATCGCGGCGGGAAGTCCGGCTTGATGTGCTGCGCGGTTTGCTCGATACCGACGGTTGGGTGGAACGCTGGGGCAGCATCCGGATATCCACCGCCAGCAAGCAACTGGCCGAGGACCTCGCCGAATTGGTGCGCTCGCTCGGCGGCTGGTGCTCGACCTTCCCCAAACAACCGTATTTCCGTGGCGAGCACGACGTGGAACGACGAGCCGGCCAGCCCGCTTATGTCTGCCATATCTACCACCCGGAACCGCGCTCCTTATTGTTGCAGTCGGAAAAACTGGTTCGCCTGCCGGAAACCTGGCAACGCCACAAACGGCTGACCTTCGCCAGCATCGAACCGAGCCGCGAGGCCGAATGCCAATGCATCGCCGTCAGCCATCCGGATCAGCTATACATCACCGACCAGGATGTGGTGACGCACAACACCGCCTTCAGCCTGAACATCGCCGAAAATGTCGCGCTCGATTCGAATATGTCGGTCGCGGTGTTCAGTATGGAAATGGGTGCGGCGCAACTGGTGATGCGGATGCTGGGTTCGGTCGGCCGGCTCGATCAGCACAAGTTGCGCACCGGGCGCATCGGCGAGGATGACTGGCCGCGATTGACGCATGCGCTGGGCCGGCTGAATGAAACACCTTTTTTCATCGACGAATCGCCTGGCCTGTCGGCAATGGAAGTGCGCGCCCGCGCCCGCCGGCTGGCGCGGCAATGCAAGGAAGATCGCCCGCTTGGTCTGATCGTGCTCGACTACATCCAGTTGATGTCCGGCAGCAGTAGCGGCCAGAGCGAGAATCGGGCGACTGAAATCTCGGAAATCTCGCGTTCGCTGAAAGGCCTGGCGAAGGAACTGCACGTCCCCGTTATTGCCCTGTCGCAGCTTAACCGCTCGCTGGAACAGCGCCCGAACAAACGTCCGATCATGTCCGACCTGCGCGAATCCGGCGCTATCGAGCAGGACGCCGACGTCATCCTGTTCATCTATCGCGACGAGGTCTACAACCCGGACAGCCCGGACAAAGGCACCGCCGAGATCATCATCGGCAAGCAGCGTAACGGCCCGATTGGCACCGTGCGCCTGACTTTCCTCGGCGAATACACCAAGTTCGAGAGCTTCGCCGGCGGTGGCGGCGGCGGTTATGGTGATTGAACCGGTAGGTGCGAATTTATTCGCACAGAACAATGTCAAGGTGCTCCGACCATGTCGCGTCCGCTGATTGCCCGCATCGACACCGCCGCGCTCGCCCACAACCTGAGCGTAGCTCGGGCGGCGGCGCCGAATTCAAAAGTATTGGCGGTAGTCAAAGCCGACGCTTACGGTCATGGCTTGCTCCGCGCGGCGCGGGCATTGCGCGCCGCCGATGGTTTTGCGGTATTGCGCCTGGAAGAAGCCATGCAACTGCGCAGCGAGGGTTACTCGCATCCCATCGTGTTGCTGGAAGGTTTTTTCGACCCCGAGGAATTGCCGGAAATCGCCCGCTTACGCTTGCGTCCGGTGCTGCATCGAACCGATCAGGCCGACATCATCGCGCGTTCCAGACTGAGCCATCGCGTCGATGTTCTGATCAAACTCAATACCGGCATGAACCGGCTTGGCATCAACCCGAAGCGTCTGCCGGAAACGCTGGCCGCCTTGCGTGCCGCGCCGCACATTGGTGGTATTACGTTGATGACCCACTTTGCCAGCGCCGATGAAGATGACGCCAGCGTCGAGCGGCAACTGGCGAATTTTCAGGTTGCCACCGGCCATCTTGGTCTGCCCTGCAGCCTGGCCAATTCTGCCGCACTGTTGCGCCATCCACCCACTCACGCCGACTGGGTGCGGCCAGGCATCATGCTGTATGGCGCTTCGCCCTTTGTTGAACAAACCGGCGAAGACATCGGCCTGCTGCCGGTGATGACGCTGGAAAGCAAGCTGATCAGTGTGCAATTTGTGCGCAAGGGTGAAGGCGTCGGCTACGGTGCGCGTTTTGTTGCCGAACGCGACATGAAGATCGGTATCGTCGCCTGCGGCTATGCCGACGGCTACCCGCGCCATGCCGGCACTGGTACGCCGATTCTGGTCGGCGGCCAGCTGACTCGCACGCTCGGCCGCGTTTCGATGGACATGCTGAATGTCGATCTGACCGCTGTGCCCACCGCGCATGTCGGCAGCGATGTCACACTGTGGGGCGTCGGCCTGCCGGTAGAACACGTTGCCACAGCATGCGGCACCATTTCCTATGAACTCCTGACTGCCCTGGCGCCACGCGTGCCGGTGGAAGAAAGTGAGGGATGAGAAATGGGAAATGAGTCACCCCATCCCCCATCCCCCATCCCTCATCCCTCATCCCCATCCCCCATCAAGCCATGTCCGACATCCTGCATAAAATCCTCGCCACCAAAGCCGAAGAAATCGCCGCCGCCAAACGCGCCGAACCACTTGAAGCCCTGCGCGAAGCGGCCGAATGGATGCCGCCGGCGCGCGACTTTGTCGGCGCTATACGGGCAAGAATTGACGCCGGCCAGCCCGCCGTAATTGCTGAAATAAAAAAGGCCAGTCCGAGCAAAGGCGTCATTCGCGCCGATTTCCGCCCAGCCGAAATTGCCGCCAGTTACGCCGCCGGTGGTGCGACCTGTCTGTCGGTGCTGACCGACCGCGAGTATTTCCAGGGATCGCCCGAATACCTGAAAGCCGCCCGCGATGCCTGCGATCTGCCGGTGTTGCGCAAGGATTTCATGATCGACCCGTATCAGGTCTACGAAGCGCGCGCGATGGGTGCTGACTGCATCCTGCTCATCGTCGCCGCACTCAGTCTGGCGCAGATGCGGGAACTGGAAGACATCGCGCTCGGCCTCGGCATGGCGGTGCTGGTAGAAAGCCATGACGGCGACGAACTTGATCTGTCGCTGCAACTGAAGACGCCACTGATCGGCATCAACAACCGCAATCTGCGTACCTTCGAGACGCGCCTGGAAACTACCATCGACTTGATGGACCAAATTCCGGCCGATCGTATCGTAGTCACCGAAAGCGGTATCTTGACGCCATCTTCGGTGGCATTGATGCGGGCGCATGAAGTCGAAACCTTCCTGGTCGGCGAAGCCTTCATGCGCGCGGACGATCCCGGCGCGGAACTCGCACGGCTATTCGCGAGTCCGGGCAAGGCATGAACCACGTAGGTGCGAATTCATTCGCACTCGGTTTTGTGAGTTTCCACCGTTAATGTGCGAATGAATTCGCACCCACCTCCAAGCCCCATGACCTCCCGAAAACGCTGGCTGTTCACCGTCGCACTCCTCGCCCTCGCCGCCGCCGGCCTGAGCGTCTGGCAGCCTTGGCAAAAATCCGACACCAGCCTGAAATACCGCTTCGGCAAGGTCGAGCGCGGCGCTTTATCCGCCGCTGTTTCGGCCAGCGGCACGCTCAGCGCGTTGGTCACGGTGCAGGTCGGCTCGCAGGTTTCCGGCCTGATCAAGGAAATCAAGGCCGATTTCAACAGTCCGGTGAAGCAGGATCAGGTGATCGCCCGACTGGATCCGGAAACCTTCGAATCGCGCGTTACCCAGGCCGAAGCCGATCTGAAAGCCGCCGACAGCGCGACCGAGGTGGCGCGCGGCACGCTCAGCGTGCGTCAGGCCGAAGTCAACAAGGCACGCATCGCGCTGGATGAAGCGCTGCGTAATCTGGAACGCAAACGCAACTTGATCGCGCAGGGGTTTCTCTCGGCGGCCGAACTCGATAGCGCCCAAAGCGTTGCCGAAACCGCGCGTGAACAACTGCAACTGGCACAAGCCAACGCCAGCGTCGCCAACGCCCAGGTTGCCAGCGCGCAAGCCCAGGCCGGGCAACGCAGCGCCGCGTTGAACCAGGCGCGCATCGAACTTGAGCGCACCGTCATCCGCTCGCCGGTGGATGGCGTTGTCATCAGCCGCAATGTCGATGTCGGCCAGACCGTCGCCGCCTCGTTCCAGGCGCCGGTGCTGTTCAGCATCGCGCGCGACTTGCGCCAGATGGAAGTCAACGTGGCAGTGGATGAAGCCGATGTTGGCCGCGTGCAGACCGGGCAGAAAATGCGTTTTACCGTCGATGCTTTCCCCGGTGAGCGCTTCATGGCAAAGGTCACGCAGATTCGCAAAGCGCCGCAGACCAGCAACAACGTGGTCACCTACAGCGTCATGGCGACGCTGGACAACCCGGACCTGAAACTGCTGCCCGGCATGACCGCCAGCGCCCGCATTCTCACTGAAGAGCGCAAAGACGTGCTGATCCTGCCCAACGAAGCGCTGCGCTTCCGGCCGGTGCAAGCCGATGGCACACCGATCAAACTGGAAGTTCGCGGGCGCGAGGAAGGCCCGGGCATTCCCGGCCGGGTCTGGGTGCTGAAGGAAGGCAAACCCGCTCCGCTTTCTGTGCGCCTGGGTGTCAGCGATGGTAAAAACACCGAGATGCTGAAAGGTGAAATCAGCGAAGGCGCAGAACTTATCCTCGGCCAGATGGAAAGCAACGACAAAAAGTCGCGCCGGCCGCTCGGCATGGGGATGTAGTCGATGCGGAACCGCTGTCCAGCATGCCGCTGATCGTAGTCACCGACCTTGCCCGCCAATACCAGATTGGCGAAGTCACTGTGCCGGCCTTGCAAGGCGTCAGCCTGAGCATCGAACAAGGCGAGTTCGTCGCCGTGATGGGGCCTTCCGGCTCCGGAAAATCGACCTTCATGAACCTGCTCGGCTGCCTCGATGTCCCCAGCAGCGGTGGTTACGCCCTGGCGGGGGAAGAGGTTACCGGCCTGAATGCCGACCAGCTCGCCCACATCCGCAACCGGCGCATGGGCTTTGTGTTCCAGAACTTCAACTTGCTCAGCCGTGTCAGCGCACAGGAAAACGTCGAACTGCCGCTGCTCTACGCCAACGTGCCGGCGGCGGAACGGCATCGCCGCGCGCGCGCGAAACTCACCCAGGTCGGTCTCGCCGAACGCGCCGAACATCGCCCGATGCAACTCTCTGGTGGCCAGCAGCAACGCGTCGCCATTGCCCGCGCCCTGGTCAACGAACCGCCATTGATCCTCGCCGACGAACCCACCGGCGCCCTCGATACCCACACCAGCATCGAACTGATGGCGCTGCTGCAAGAACTCAACGACAGCGGCATCACTTTGGTGCTGGTGACGCACGAACCGGACATCGCCGCCTTCGCCAAACGCGTGCTGCTGTTCCGCGACGGCCGCGTGGTGGAAGACCGGATGAACGAGAAACCGCATCGGGCGGCGGAAATGCTGGCGGCTAGCGGTGATGGGTCCGCTGCGCTTGACCCATCCTACCTCGGCGCGCCCGTAGGATGGGTCAAGCGTAGCGGACCCATCACCCCAACCACCCCAACCACCCCAACAGTAGGATGGGTCAAGCGCAGCGGACCCATCACCCCGCCGAACAATACGCCATGACCGCCTATCGACGCGCCTTCGTCGCCGGAGGCTGTTACTTCTTTACGGTGATCACCCAGGATCGCCGCCCCCTGTTCGCCGACCCCGCCAATGTGGCGCGGCTGCGCGAGGGATTCCACCGAGTAAAGGCCGCGCATCCGTTCGAAATCGACGCGGCGGTGATCCTGCCGGAGCATTTGCATACGATCTGGAGGCTGCCGGAAGGAGATGTCGACTACCCGCTGCGCTGGCGCAAGATCAAACATTATTTCAGCATCGGCATGCACGCCGGCACGCTGCGTCCCTCCTTGACCAAACGGCACGAGAAAGGAGTCTGGCAGCGGCGTTACTGGGAACATGCGTTGCGCGATGAAGCGGATTGGCAACGCCACATGGACTATGTGCATTTCAATCCGGTCAAGCATGGTCATGTCAGCAAGCCGGTCGACTGGCCTTACAGTTCGTTCGCGCAAGCGGTGGCCGCTGGCCTGTATTCACCAGGATGGGGAGAACAGATGCCGGCATCATTGAGCAGCTTGGCACAGGAGTGGGGCGAATGATTGGACTGTCGGCTGATGGGTCCGCTGCGCTTGACCCATCCTACCTTGACTACCTGGACGCAGCCGTAGGATGGGTCAAGCAAAGCGGACCCATCACCCCGCCATGAACCTGCTCGACACCACTCGCTCCGCCTTGCGTTCATTGCGCGCCAATAAACTGCGCAGCGCGTTGACTGCGCTCGGCATCATCATTGGTGTGGCGGCGGTGATCACCATGCTGGCGGTGGGGGAGGGGGCCAAGCTGAAGGTTGCCGAACAACTCAAAAGCCTGGGTTCCAATCTGATGGTGGTGATCCCCGGCGCGGTCACCAGCAGCGGTGTGCGACTCGGTTCCGGCGGCCGCAATACGTTGACAGAAAACGATGCCAGCGCCATTGCCAACGAACTGCCCGGGGTATTGGCCAGCGCGCCGGCAATGCGGGGTACCGGCCAGATCGTCAACGGCAATCTGAACTGGGCAACGCAGATTTTCGGCATCACGCCGGATTACCTGACCGCGCGCGAATGGGGCGTGGTGCGCGGCCGCGAACTGGACGAGACCGATCTGCGCAGTTCGGCGAAGGTGGCGTTGGTCGGCCAGACGGTCGCCGACATGCTGTTTGGCGGCACCGACCCGACTGGCCAGATCATCCGCGTCAAATATGTGCCGTTCACCATCGTCGGCCTGCTGTCGCCGAAGGGCCAGAATTTTGCCGGCCAGGATCAGGACGATGTCGTGCTGATTCCGATCGGTACCGCGCGCGGCCGCATCCTTGGCCAAGCGCAGGGGCGTTTGCGCACGGTTGGCCATATCAACGTCAAGATGGCCGACGGCGTCGACATGAAGACCGCCGAAACGCAGGTGCGCGAACTGCTGCGTCAGCGCCACCGTTTGCAACCGGACCAGGACGACGACTTCAACATCCGCAACCTGTCTGAAATCGTCGCCGCCGAACAAGCCGCGTCGCAGGTGCTGTCCAGCCTGCTTGCCGCCGTCGCCTCGATTTCGTTGCTGGTCGGCGGCATCGGCATCATGAACATCATGCTGGTGTCGGTCACCGAACGCACCCGTGAAATCGGCCTGCGTCTAGCGGTCGGCGCCCGCCAGCGTGACATCCTGACTCAGTTCCTCGCCGAAGCCGTGATCCTGTCCCTGGTCGGCGCGCTCACCGGTGTCGCCCTGGGTGTCATTGGCACGCAAGCCCTGGCCCATTTCGCCGAATGGCAAGTGGTCATGCAAGCCGACGCCATTCTCATCGCCGTCGCCTCCGCCAGCATCGTCGGCATCTTTTTCGGCTGGTATCCGGCGCGCAAGGCAGCGCGTATGGCACCGATCGAGGCGTTGCGCTATGAGTAACCTCACCCGGGTTTGGCGGTTTCAATCCGACACCGGAATCAGCCGCCAGCCCACCTAGGATGTGGTGAGGCACGAACCGCATCATTCCGGGGGATGCGGGTTATCGCAAATGATGCGGTTCGCTGTGCTCACCACATCCTACTGTTTCAGAAATGCTGAAGCAGCATGAAGGAAAGCAGCAATCCACGTTTAGCGGGATAAAATTACCTGCTTTGCGCAATTTCCGTATCACGTGCCGCAACACTCTTACAGCAATCGAAACCATGTCCCGCCTGCCTGAATTCACCCTTGCCGATGTCACTCGCTGGTTTGGCGAACACGAAATAGAGAAAGCGCGCGGCTATGTCGATGCGGTCAGCCATATGGAGGTGCGGCCGCCGCGAATCACCGCCAGCGTGCAGGGTAATGGCCCGTTTCCGTATCGCGTCGCCATCGGTCTTGACCTCGACAAGCTGGGGCAGCCGCGCGCGGTGGCGGGGTGCAGTTGTCCGGTTGGCTGGATGTGCAAGCACGCGGCGGCGGTGATGTTGCGTCTGCTCGATCAGGGCAAGAGTTTTCCCAAGGTGCGCCCTGACGTGCTCGAATGGCTGGAGCATTTCCGCGAATCGCTGGAGGTACCGATTGCCAAGAAGCCTGGCAAAAAGAATGTCGTGCATGAAGTCTTGTTCTACGTGTTGTATTCCGCCTGGGATAACGGCCGCGATTGGTCGGTCCGCTTCGTCAGGGCGCGCCGCAACGAGCAGGGTAATCCCAGTGGCGCGCTCACCGAATGGAACAATGTCGAACGCGCGCTGATCTCGCCGCCGCGTTTCATCTCTGAAGAAGACCTGGTTATCTTGCGCCAGCTCTGGGCGCATCGTTCAAAAGCGCGCTATACCCTCGACTTTCCGTTGCGCGGCCGTGCCGGCGAGGAAACCTTGCAATACATGCTGAAAAGCGGTCGCTTGCTGGCTGATCTGTCTGGCTCGCATCCATACAATCCGGGCCAGTCGCGCGCTGGCGTGTTGCAATGGCGGCGTGAAGAAGATGGCAGCGTGATGCCGGAATTGAAGTCCGAGCCGGCAATCAATGCCACTTTGTTGCTCGATGACGTCTGGTATCTGGATAGCGAGCGGCTCGAAATCGGCCCGCTGCAACTTGATTTTCCCGCCAGCCAGGCCAGGCGTTTGCTCTCCATGCCGGCGCTGAATCCGGCCGAAGTGCCGCTGGTCGCCGGCGTGCTTGCCGAACTGGCACCGCAATTACCGGCGCCCGCCGCGCCGGATCTGCGCATTATCGACGCCGTACCGACGCCGATTCTGAGTCTTGACACGCTGGATGTGCTGGATGTCGGTCGTTACCGCCGTTACAGCTACACCGAACGAAAATTCGACTACCTGCTGCCGGCGTTTCAATACGACGACGTGCGTGTTGAAGTGCATTCCAAACAGGAATACATCACCCTCTCCAGCGGCGAAACGGTGCATGTCAAACGCCGTCTCGACGACGAAAAGCGTTGGCTTAAAGACCTGGAGAACCACGGCATCGCCCATGTCCCACCCAATACCCTGTTCGCCAGCCGACCGCGACCGCCGAACATCTATGGCTTGGAAAGCCCGGCGCATTGGCCGGAATTCATGGCCGAGCACCTGCCCGCGTTGCGAGATGCCGGCTGGCAGATTCAAATCGATGCCGCCTTCCGTCACCTGGTGCTGGAAGCCGAAGAATGGGATGCCGAACTCAGCGAGGATGCCGGCGGTTGGTTCAATCTGACGATGGGCGTCATGGTGCAAGGCCAGCGTTTACCGCTGGCGCCGCTGCTCTATGACCTGTTTCGCAGCGATGCGCGCTGGCTTGATGCCGCCAAGGTCAAAGCCATGCCCGACAAAGCGCCGGTGATATTGACCACCCCCTCCGGTTCGCGTTTGCGCGTGCCGGCCGGGCGCATCAAACCATTGGCGCTGACCTTGATTGATCTGTTCGACAAACCGCCTGGCGATGGCGAATTGCGTTTATCGAAGCTGGATGCACCGCGTCTGGCGGCCATGGCGGCAAGCCTGGCCGACAAACAACGCTGGCAATTCAAGGGTTCCGAAGCGGTCATCCAGTTGGCAAAAAATCTGCAACACAGCGACGGTATTCATCCCGCCGAACCCCCCGCCGGTTTTGCGCTGAGCCTGCGACCTTACCAGCTGGAAGGCCTGGCTTGGCTGCAATACCTGCGCGAACACCACCTTGCCGGCATCCTCGCCGACGACATGGGGCTGGGAAAAACCGCGCAAACCCTGGCGCATCTATTGCTGGAAAAAGAAGCCGGACGCATGGATCGCCCCAGTCTGGTGGTGTTGCCGACCTCGTTGATCTTCAACTGGAAGCGTGAAGTCGAACGCTTCGCGCCGGCGCTGCGTGTGCTCTCGCTGCATGGCCCGGAGCGCGCCGAGCGCTTCGATCAGATTGCCGGGCACGACATTGTGCTGACCACCTACCCGTTACTCTGGCGTGACGAAGCGGTTCTGGTCGAGCAGGAATATCACCTGCTGATTCTGGATGAGGCGCAAACGGTCAAAAACGCCGCCAGTCATGCCGCTCAGGTAGTACGCAAATTGAAAGCGCGGCATCGTTTGTGTCTGACCGGCACGCCGCTGGAAAACCATCTGGGCGAGCTTTGGGCGCAGTTCGATTTCCTCCTGCCCGGCTTCCTGTCCGACCAGAAATCGTTCACCAAAACCTGGCGCAACCCGATTGAAAAACACGGTGACAGCGGCCGCCGCGACTTGCTTGCCGCGCGGGTCCGTCCGTTCATCCTGCGCCGCCGCAAGGAAGATGTGGCGAAGGAATTGCCGGCAAAAACCATCATCGTGCGTACTGTGGAACTGGAAGGTTCGCAACGCGATTTGTATGAAACCGTGCGCAGCGCGATGGACGCGAAAGTCCGTGAAGCCATCGCCGACAAAGGCTTCGCGCGCAGCCATATCGTCATCCTCGACGCGTTGTTGAAGTTGCGCCAGGTCTGTTGCGACCCGCGCCTGGTGAAACTGGACAGCGCGAAAAACGTCAAGGAACGCGCCAAGCTCGACCAACTGATGGACATGCTGCCGGAACTGGTCAGCGAAGGTCGTCGCGTGCTGGTGTTCTCGCAATTCACTTCCATGCTGGCTTTGATCGAGCGAGAGCTGGTCAAGCAGAGCCTGGACTACGTCATCCTCACCGGCGATACGCAGGACCGCGAAAGCGTCATCGGCCGTTTTCAGGATGAAGGCGTACCGATTTTCCTGATCAGCCTGAAAGCCGGCGGCGTCGGCCTCAACCTCACCGCCGCCGACACGGTCATCCACTACGACCCCTGGTGGAACCCGGCGGTGGAGAACCAGGCGACCGACCGCGCCCATCGCATCGGGCAGAAGAACAAGGTGTTCGTCTACAAGTTGGTGGTCGCCGGCAGTATTGAAGAAAAAATCCTTGCGCTACAAGAAAAGAAAGCCGAACTCGCCGACGGGGTGTTGAGCGAAGACGCCGCCGCGCTGAGCAAATTTGGCGAAAACGATCTACGCGCGCTGTTAGCGCCTCTGCCGACAATGAAGGAAGGCGGTCGAGATTAAGCGACTGTCCATGAATAACCAGGGCATTCTGGCTGCACGGGTGGGCGCGGTGCTGCGTTGCCGGTCGCTTGAAGGGAATAACCATGCTGCGCGACCGGCACCTTGCACCGCATCCCGCCAGCACACCCATAACTGCCCAGGTTATTCATGGACAGTCGCTAAGGACGGATTAGGCGGACCCGTCCGCAACGTCAGCACCCCAATCAAATTGGATCTTCCAGCGGTATTTCCAAACCTTGCCGGGTAATCCAGACCTGTTGGCCGTGCTGTTCGATGTAGCCGAGATCGACCAGTTTGTGCAACAGACGGGAGAGGGTTTCCGGCTTGATGCCGATGCGCGAGGCGATCACTTGCTTGGGGGCGATCAGATCTACCACCGTGCGTCCCGATTCATCTGGTTCTGAATGATCGAGCAAGTATTGCATCAGGCGATCCGCGCCCTTCATCAGGGTCAGCCGATCAATCTCGTTGACCAGGCTGTGCAGGCGGGCGCTGATGCCGCCGATCAAGCGGAAACAGCGCTCGGCATCTTGAGCCAGCCAGGTCTTGAAGTTGGCGCCGTCGATGACGATCAAACGGGTTTGCGTTTGTGCGCTGGCATCCACCGGGAAGCGCTTGCCCATGAACAACGCCGCCTCGGCGAAGAAATGTTTTGGGCCGATCAGGTCGATCACCTTTTCTTCGCCTTGCGGAGAAACTCGACTCAGGCGAATCAAACCTTCCTGAACCCAGTAAAACGCCTCCGCCAGGTCTCCTTCACGGAACACCGGCTGTCCGGCATCCAGGCGCAAGGCATATGAATGACGCACCGCCTCGGCGAACAACTCTTCGCTCAGGCCGGCAAACAGATAGGTGCGTTGCAGCGTTGATAAATCTTGCGGGTTGAGGGGGCGTTTCATGGTCTGAGGTCTGCGGTGTCTTGAAATGACTCACCACACTACGCGCTTGCAGCCGGTTCAGACCATGATGCCGATCAATA
Organism: Betaproteobacteria bacterium; assembly: GCA_020049415.1. Lineage (GTDB taxonomy): Bacteria > Pseudomonadota > Gammaproteobacteria > Burkholderiales > Thiobacillaceae > PFJX01. Next base: position 22,499 of record JAIFKV010000020.1, on the reverse strand, counting down.
TTGCCGGTCGCCTGATTGGCTCCTAGGAGTCTGTCGGACTTTGGAATCGTCGGCTGCAAATCGACCGCACCGGCCCCTTATTTGCCGGATTCTTGCCCCATGGAACAACCATGCGGCGGCGAATCCGGCAAAAAACGGCCTCGGCGGGGTCGATTTTCGCTTTCGACGACCAAAGTCCGACAGGCTCCTAGACCAGCTCGAACAGATACAGCATGCCGAAGTGGAAGACGATGAAGATCGCCACGCCGGCGGCGACCGCCAGGTTTTCGCTGCTTTCAAAGATTTTCTGGAAATTCATTTGAACGACGCCTTTAACGGTTGAAATAACGCTGAAAACGATAACGGATGGGAGGCGTCATTCTGACTTCCCGTCTGGGTGTGGCCTTGATGTTGGTCAAGCCGAAAGAGGATTCGCGCGGACGGCGTTGATTAATGTCAATGGCAAGGCTCGGGGTTGTCGCCACCATGCGGCAACGTTAAAAACCCGAGGAGAGCGCTGTGCTCGAACCCGTCAAGCTGGCCAATTTTTTCATCGTATTTTTCAGCGCCGCCTCGGTCATTCTGTTTGGCGCGATCTATGCCCTGACCTTTGCCTGGTCTCGGCTGAAAAACCGGCCTCGCCTGATGCCGCTGGCGTATGCCGCTTATCTTGGCCTGTTTGCCGCGGTCATCGTGCTGGCCTGGGCCGCCAATCTGTTCAACAACACATTCTGGAGCGTCATCGTGCTGCTCATGCTGGCCGGCTATCTGGTCGCGCCGCATGCCATCTGGCATCTGTGTGTCGGTACCCATGCCGAAGATCTTCACGACGAAGTCGTTCCCATCAAAGTTTTTCAACAACGCTAGGAGCCTGTCGGGCTTTGGTCGTCGATTTCCCGCTTATACCCCCCGGGACTTTCCCGCTTATACCCCCGGGGACTTTGCAGCCAACGATTCCAAAGTCCGACAGGCGCCTGGGCAACAGGAGGCATGACCATGGCAGAGACACAAACGCAGGCGTTATGGTGGGCGTCTGAATCCTTTTGGCGAAAGATGGCCATTTGGGTGACGGCAGGCTCGTTCGTCGTATTGATATTTCTAACCTTCGATACGGTGAAGCAGATCACGGCGGGCACCAAGCGCGTACCGGCCTATTCGGCAATCAACAACCGCATCGACTATGTTTTTGACGCAGGACGAAATTTCCAGGTGCCGGTGATCGGAGTCGAGGAACCGCTGTTCGGCAAGAAATTGACTGAAGCAGAAGCCGAGGCGATGGTCAGCCACGGCAAGTTGACGACGCAGGCGAAGAACTGCATGGGCTGTCATACCTTGCTCGGCAATGGTGCTTACTTCGCGCCGGACCTGACCAAGGCTTGGCTGGACCCGGCTTGGGGCTCGAAGGACGCGCGTGAACAGGCGATGGTCGATTTCCTGATGCACCCCGAGTTGGCCGCGCATAACGCGCTGGGTCGCAGGATGCCCAATCTGGGGATTACCGAGGATGAAGCGCGCGCCACCGTGGCGTTCCTGAAATGGATGTCGAGTATCGACACCAACGGCTTCCCGGCCAACTTCAAGCCGATCGATCAGGCTGACGCCGCTGCCGTTGCGGCGCCGGTGGCTGAACCCGCCGCGCCCGCCGCCGATTTGGCCGCAAGCGCCGATGTCAGTTCCACGCCGGCTCAACAATAAGGAGTTTCAACATGGCAGCTCTAGGCATGCTCACCAGCGCCAACCTTAATGGTGGCCAAAAACTGGCGGTGAAGTACTTTACCGTCGCAATCGCGCTGTTCGGCGCCCAGGTCTTGTTCGGCATGCTGGCCGGCATTCAATACCTGAAACCAGACTTCTTGTTCGGCATTCTCGACTTCTCCGTCAATCGCATGTTGCATGTGAATGCAATGGTGGTCTGGCTGTTGTTCGGCTTCATCGGCTCGGTTTACTGGATGCTGGAGGACGAATCCGGCATCCCGGTGGTCGGGTTGGGGCTGGGCAATCTGATCTTCTGGATCTTTACCCTGGCCGTGGTCGTCGTTGTCGTCGTGTATCTGCTGGTTCAGGTTGGTCCGGGCGAACAAAGCTCGATCTGGCTGATCAACGAAGGCCGCGAATATATCGAAGCGCCGCGCTGGGCCGACATCGGCATCGTGGTTTGTGTACTGGCGTTCTTCTACAACGTCGCCGCCACCTTCGCCAAAGGCAAGTTCACCAACATCGGCGGCGTCCTGGTGATGGATTTGATCGCGCTGGCGGGTCTTTATCTGGCCGGCATGTACTACACCCCGAATATCTCGATGGACCAACACTGGTGGTGGTGGGTGATTCACCTGTGGGTCGAGGCGACCTGGGAAGTGCTGGTCGGCTGTCTGATGGCTTACGGCTTGATCAAGACCATGGGCGTGCGTCGCAAGATCGTGGAAACCTGGCTGTACATCGAAGTTGCGCTGATGTTCGGCTCCGGCATCCTGGGCTTGGGCCACCACTATTTCTGGATCGGTACGCCGGAATACTGGTTCACCATCGGCGGCTTCTTCTCGGCGCTGGAACCGATTCCGTTGGTCGCCATGGTGGTGCACGCGGTGTTCGATGCCGGTCATCACAAGCTGAAGAGCAGCAATAACCCGGCGCTGGGGGGCTTCATGCACACCCTGCCGCAGATCAACCTGTACACCCACGGCACCCAGTGGACCGCCTCGCACGGCCACCTGGCCTTCTTCGGCGCTTACGCCACGATGGTTATCGCCTTCTTCTACATGGCCATCCAGAAATGGCGCGGCGATGTCTGGATGGGGGCCAATCTGGTCGGCGCATGGAAGTGGAAATGGGCGATCTTTATGCTCCACGCCGGCATGATCACCATGGTCATGGCCATGTTGGTTTCCGGTTACGAGCAGTCGCAGATAGAACGCGCTATCGGCGGCTCAACCTGGATGGCCTACTTTGCCGGTCAGGAGCATCGCTGGTTCATGCAGGGCATGTTCTGGCGCCAGATCGGTGGCTGGATGTTCAGCATCGGCTTCGTCCTTCTGGTGTGGGACATGATCACTATCGGCAAACGGGAAACGCGCGCAGCGTATGTTTTACCTACGGAGACCGTAACCGCATGATTTGAAAGATCTCCTCTCGCGTTAAAGCGATTCGCCCGTCACGCCGTGGGCAACGGCTGGCGGGTTTTTTTATTGGGCGTGCACACCTGGTTTAGGCAGATCGTGCGGAAACTGACTTAACAGACGCGCAAACGAGCCTGACTTGCTAACATCGAAGCCCCGCGCAATTGTTGATGACCCATGAACGCTTTGATGCTTCGATTCTTTCTGCCTTTCCTTCTATCCGGCCTCGCATTGCCAGCGCAGGCACAGGCGCCGGTCGCCAATGGCGGTCAACCGGCTTTACCCGCCGCGTCAGATACCATTGTTGTCTCCCCGCCGCCAGCGAATGGCAATGGACTAAGCAATGGCCAAAGCAATGGTAATAACAAAGCCAACGCTTCCAGCCGCTTACCGTCGGTGCAAATACCGTCGGTGCAAATATTGCCGCCCAACGCAGCCAACGGCGCCAGGCAAATGCCACCGCCGGTAGCCTTGCCTGCGCCAGCCCCGGTTCCCGCCGCAACTCCAGCACCAGCTCCAGCGCCCGAAGCCGTAACAAAACCGGAACCGGCGCCCGCTGTCACACCGCCCTACACGCCGACGCTTTCCGATCTGGGCCGTTCACTGCGGCATTACTTCACCGAGGAAGAGCTCAGTCTGCTGTTTCAGTACATGAAAGAATCGGTGATGGCCTCGTTCAAGGATGAAGAAGTCAACTTGCCGCCCGACCTGGCCTTCAAGCTGGAAATTTTGCTGGTGCGCATGAAGAAGGAAAGCGACCACTACATGGATAACCTGATCCAGCAATTGGAAGACGACCTGAAAAATAACCTGAAGAACAAACTGAAAGAAACGCTGACGCCGCCGCCGATCAAGGATCAGCCGTATAACCCCTGGCTGAAGTTTCCCTGGAAATGAGTCACTGGGAAGAAAAATACCGCGCCCGCAGCATCCCCTGGGACCGCGGTGCGATCAGTCCGGCATTGCTGGGCTGGGTGGAGGATGGCGAGTTGCCCGTCGGCGGACGCATCCTGATTCCCGGTTGCGGCTTGGGCCACGAGGCAGTGGAATTGGCTCGGCGTGGTTTTCAGGTCACCGCCCTGGATATCGCCCCCACCGCGCTGGCGCATCTGGCTGAAGAACTAGCCGCCGCCGGCGTCGACGCCGAGCGGGTTTGCGCCGATGCGTTGACCTGGCAGCCAAGCCAGCCATTCGATGCCATTTATGAGCAGACCTGCTTGTGCGCGCTCGACCCGTCGCATTGGTCGGCATATGAGCGACAACTGTTCGCCTGGCTAAGTCCCGGTGGCAAATTATTCGCCCTGTTCATGCAGACCGAAGGCCCCGGCGGCCCGCCTTACCATTGCGCGCTGCCCGAGATGCAAACACTGTTTTCCGCCGAACAGTGGCAATGGCCAGAAGGTGCGCCTGGACGGGTTGCGCATCCGAATGGTTTTTTCGAGTTCGCCGCCGAATTGACTCGCCGGGGCTAACACTGATGTTGCAGAATTTCGCCGTCACCCTGACGCGGGCTGAAATCAATCGCCGCTGTTATCGACAACACGGCCGTACCCAGCCGAAATTTTCCAGACCTGGATGAATCCCGACTTTCTGCTTCAACTATTGCTTCAAGTCTGGTTGCCGATTGCATTGCTGGTTGCCGCGGGCGGGCTTTGGGTGCGTTATCGGCCGCAGTTTCCGGCCGATAAATTACGTATCAACCTGAACCGTCTGGTGATCGACGT
>JAIFKV010000020.1:0-17662 GCA_020049415.1 Betaproteobacteria bacterium | reverse complement strand
ATCGGCTTCAGTTTCGCCTTGCTCTACCCGCTGCTCTGGCACACCCGCATCGGACACGGCCTGTCGCGTGAAACGCGTGCCGCGCTGCTGCTCGCCGGCACCTTCGGCAATGTGTTGTTCATGGGCTACCCAACGCTGACCTTTTTATATGGCGATATTGGCGGCAGCTACGCCGCTTTCTCCGACGTACTGGCATCAACGCCGCTGGTGTGGACCTTTGGCGTCTGGATCGCCACCCGCCTGGGTCATCAAGGCGGCCAGGGCCAAAGCCTGTTACGCACCTTGCTGTCATTGCCGCCCACCTGGGGCTTCGTGCTGGGTTTCGCGGTCAATTTGAGCGGGATTGAGGTCGAGCCATTGATCAAAGCCGCCAAGTTCATGGGCCAGGCGACCATTCCCATCATGCTGTTCACGCTCGGTTTGTCGATTCCGTGGGGCGCGCTGAAGCCGACTCGGCCGGTGCTCGCCGCCGTCGCGGTGAAACTGCTGATCGCGCCGTTGCTGGTATTTGTCCTGGCCCGCTCGATGTTCGGCGAACTCCGCCCGGCACAAACCGCCGCCATCCTGGAAGTTGCCATGCCGACCATGTTGATGGCCGCCAGCTTTGCCGACCGCTTCAAACTTGACGTTCGTGCCGCTGCGCTCACCGCAAGCTGGACCAGCTTGACGTTTTTAATCACCCTGCCAGCCTGGATCGCCTTTCTCGGTCGGTAAGCGCAACCTCGGGTACGCCAACCCCGGCAAACTGAACGATCTTTGGTAGCCGCGCGGCAGCGTCATTTCAGGAGACATCATGCTCGATCTCGGATTCATCGGACTCGGCGTCATGGGCCAACCCATGGCGATCAACTTGTGTACGGCGGGGCATCGGCTGAGCGTTTACGCGCGCAAGCCAACGCAAAGCGAAGCGCTGCAATCTATCGGCGCGACGGTGCTCGAATCGCCTCACGCCGTCGCGCGGGCGGCGGAAATCCTCTTCCTCAACGTCTCCGACGACGCCGCGCTTGAAGCTGTTCTGTTCAGCGCAAACGGTGCGGCAAGCGGGTTACGCGCCGACAGCATCGTCGTCGACATGGGCACCACATCGCCCGCCTACACCCGCCAACTGGCCTTGCGCTTGCAGCAACACAACGTGCATTTGATCGACGCCCCGGTTTCCGGCGGTCAGGCCGGTGCAATCGCCGGTACTTTGTCGATCATGGCGGGCGGGCCGGAAGCGGCATTTCAGCGCGTGTTGCCATTGTTCGAGATCATTGGCGGCGGCATCGTGCATGTGGGTGACAGCGGCGCCGGGCAAATCGCCAAGGCATGCAATCAGATCGTCGTCTCGGCGGCCTTGCTCGGCGTGGCGGAAGCGCTGACTTTCGCCAGGCGCCAGGGCGTCGATGCCGGCAAGGTACGGCAAGCGCTGCTGGGCGGTTCGGCGTATAGCAAAATTCTGGAAATCCATGGTCAGCGCATGCTGGACCGCAATTACCAGCCAGGCTTCAAAGCCAAATTGCATCAGAAAGACCTCGGCATCGTGCTGGAAGAAGCGCAAATCGCCGGCATGTCGCTACCGGGCTCGGCGCTGGCGGCACAGATGATGTGCGCGCTGGTTGCCGCTGGCGACGGCGAACTCGACTCATCGGCGCTCATCAACGTCATTCAACAACTCAACGGCGAAACCCCATGATCACCAAGGAATACATCGTTTTTCTCGACCGCGCGACCTTGCTGGCCGAACTGCGCACCCCGAATTTCGAGCACGTCTGGGTGGAGCACCCAGATTGCCCGCCTGAACAAGCGGCCGATTTTCTCTGGCGCGGCAGCATTGCCATCAGCAATAAAGTCCCGATTACACGCGCCTTGCTGGAAGCCTGTCCCAAGTTGCGGCTGATCGCGGTAGCCGCAACCGGCGTCAACAATGTCGATCTGGAAGCTTGTCGCGAGCGTGGCGTCGCGGTGTGCAATGTTCGCGGTTATGCCGAACATACGGTGCCGGAACACGTCTTCATGATGTTGCTGACGTTGCGTCGCAACCTGCTGGCCTGGCGTGCCACCTTGCAGCAAGGCGGCTGGCAGAAAGCGGAACGGTTTTGTTTGTTCGACCACCCAATCCATGACTTGCACGGCTCCACGCTAGGGCTGATCGGCTATGGCAATGTCGGCGCCGGCGTCGAACGACTGGCGCACGCTTTCGGCATGCACGTGCTGATCGCCGAACGCAAAGGCGTTAGCGAGATCCGCGCCGGCCGCGTCGCCTTCGATGAGGTGCTGGCCCGCGCCGACCAGATCAGCCTGCATACGCCGTTGAACGATGACACGCGTGGCCTGATTGGGGCGCGAGAATTTGGCCTGATGAAAAAGACCGCACTGCTGATCAACACCGCGCGCGGCGGCGTGGTTGATGAAGCCGCACTGCTTTCCGCATTGAACACGCGCCGTATCGCTGGCGCCGGTTTCGATGTCCTGTCGGTTGAGCCGCCAACCCAGGGCCACCCGCTGCTGGAACTGAATCGCCCCAATTTTTTACTCACCCCGCATGTCGCCTGGTCGAGTCGGGAAGCCATGCAAATACTGGCCGACCAGTTGATCGACAACATCGAAGCGTTCGTGCGCGGGGAAGAGAAGAATCGGGTGGTTTAGCAGTGAATTTGAAGGTTTTGCAGGATGGAAAAGCGCAGCGTGCCCATCACCACGGTGGATTGATGGGCACGCTTTGCTGGTTACACGCCTGTTGCGCTGTGCAGGGTTTGCCGTGCAGCCTTCAGGTCGTAATTTTCAATCTGGAGTCGGAGTAGCGCTAAATCATCGGCGCTCAGCGTATTGGTCAGTTGCGGATAAATGTCGCGCAGTTTGGCGACGGACTGGATGTCATCGGTGGCGAGCAATGCGTCGAGTTGCTTGATTTCTTCCGCCGATGCGCTGGTGTTCGATTTTGCTTCGTCGCCACCAGGAAAGGCGGTCAGCAGTGCGGTTGCCAGCGCGTTGAGTTGGTGCTCCAAATGGTCGATGTGCTGAGTCAAATCAAGTTGCTCGGCATCGCTCTCATCCGCTTGGTGTAGAGCCGTTTCCAGTTCCGATGCCAGTTTCTGCAGCCGAGTCGCGCCCAGCGTGGCAGCGGTTCCCTTCAAGGTATGCGCAACACGATGCGCGGATTTGCGGTCGTCGGAGAGGATGTGCTGGCGCAGTAACTTCATGTCGTCGCGGTGGCCGAGCGCGAATTTCTGCAGAAAACGGGCGTAGTTGGATAATTTTCCGCTCAGGCTGCGCAGGCCGATTTGTGGGTCGAGCCCGTCGATGCCGTTCAACCTGGCGCGCAAGGCTGCGTTTTCAGCATCGACTACAGCGGCAATCGGCTTGGAGAGCGGCCGCCGCCGTTCCGGCAACCATTTCAGCAGTGCTGCAAACAGCGCATCCGGATTAACCGGTTTCGGCACCAGGTCGTTCATACCGGCTTGCAGGCACTGGTTCTGCTCATCGACAAAAACGTTGGCGGTCATCGCCAGAATCGGTGTCGCGGCACGGCCGGGCAGCAAGCGAATGGCGGCGGTGGCGGCGAGTCCGTCCATCAGCGGCATCTGCACATCCATCAAAATCAACTCGTAATCATGCTTGCGTACTTTTTCGACCGCCTCGCAGCCGTCGTTGGCGACGTCGGCGTGGATGCCTACTTCCAGCAACACATCGAGCGCGACTTCCTGATTGATCAGATTGTCTTCCACCAACAAGACGCGACGGTCACGCAGCGCTTCGATCAGGTTGCCGGTCGATATTGGTTTTGGCGCACGGCGATCCAGGCTTTCGAGTTGCTTGTCGCTGCGTTCAACCTGGGCGGTAAACCAGAATGTGCTGCCGATTTTTGGCGTGCTTTCGGCGCCGGCTTCGCCGCCCATCAGGGTGGCCAAACGCCGGCTGATAGCCAGTCCCAAGCCGGTTCCGCCATATTTACGGGTGGTCGAACTGTCGGCTTGTTCAAATGACTGGAACAAGCGCGCCAGCCGATCGGCGGGGATGCCGATGCCACTGTCCTGTACCTCGACACGCAGCAACAGGCCATCGGCGTTTTCTTGCAGCAGGCGCGCGCGCAGGTCGATCTGACCTCGCTCGGTGAATTTCAGGGCGTTGGAGAGATAGTTGAGCAAAATCTGCGACAAGCGCATGGGATCGCCGCGCAGCACGCCGGCGAGGGCGGGGTCGATGTCGCAGTGCAGTTGCAGATTCTTTTCCCGCAGTTTGTCTTCGACCAGATTGCTGACGCTATCGACGACGCGCTCCAGGCTGAATTCTGTCGTGTCCAGACTCAGCTTGCCGGCCTCGATTTTTGAAAAATCAAGAATGTCGTTGATGATGGCGAGCAAGTGATGCGCGGCATCGCTGACTTTGGCCAGGCGCGTTTGTTGCTCCGGATTGGTCGAGTCGCGTCGCAATAGATGGGTGAGGCCGACGATGGCGTTCATCGGGGTGCGGATTTCATGGCTCATGTTGGCCAGGAAGGCGCTTTTGGCCTGGTTCGCTTCTTCCGCCGCTGTCATGGCGCTGGCCAGTTCCGCCGTGCGTTTGACCACCAGGGCTTCAAGATCATGGCGATAGCGCGCGAGCTCGTCCTGATTGTGCTTTTCCTGGGTGATGTCGGTGAACGCCGATACCGCGCCTTGAATCTCTCCACGCGCATCGACAATCGGCCGGGCGCGCAGACTGACCGGGAAGGGCGCGCCGTGCTTGCGGAAATACCATTCCTCGCCAGAAAAGGCTTCGCCAGAATGAATCGCGCGATAAATTGGACATTCATCCCGCTCGTAGTGTCTGCCGTCGGGATGGTGATGGTGAGTGATGGCGTGCAGGTTCTGGCCGAGTGCTTCTTCGCGGGTAAAGCCGATACTGGCCAGTGCGGTAACGTTGATGAAGCTGATATTGCCCTGCTTGTCGACGCCGATGACGCCCTCGCCAAGACTTTCCAGCAGAGTGTCGCGCAGCGCCAGGCGTTCTGCCTCTGCCAACGCGACGCGCAACCGTTGGTTGATGCGGCGCATGACGACCAGCGCGATGGCGGCAATCAGCAAGACCAGCAAACTGGCCGCCAACCAGGGTTTGTAGCGCTGAATCACATCGCCAAAGCGAAGTTGATGATCTGGATGCACGCGCAGTTTGACCATCATGTTTTCAATTTGGCTGTAATCACTGGCCGGTGCGAAACCATAGATTTTCGCCGCCTGTGCGGCGGGTGAGTTGGGTTCCAGTTCCAGCAGTGCATGCACTACCTTTTTGGCAAACCAGCCTGGCACCGCGTTAGTCGACGAGAACGGCCACTCCGGATAGAGGTCGGTCGATAGCAATTGCGGGAAAAAATCAATATCCGGTTGTTTCAAGATCTTGATCTGGTCGCGCTTGATTTTGCCTTCCTCAAACAGCGATTCGAGTACGCCGGTGCGGATAAATCCGGCATCGGCGCGTCCTTGCAGCACCTCGAACACCACCTTGTCGTGTGGCATGCCGGTAAATCTTATTTCACGAATATCGCGGGTGATATCGACGCCGTTCTGAAGCAGCGACCAACGCTGCATCAGAAATCCGCCCATCGATTTCTCACTGGTTGCGGCTAGTCGCTTGTCGTTGAGATCGGCAAAAGTCTTCAGGTCGGCGCGATCTGCCCGCGCCATGATCACACCACCGAATTGGTTGACCGGAAAGCCACCCGCGAATGACATCAAGGTCGCCTGTGCCGCCAAGCCATGGCGCGAGCGGAGCAGCACATAATGTTCGGGATTGGTCAGCACCAGATCAAGTTCATGCTGCGCCACCGCCTTATCCAGATCGGGATAAAACATCGGCATGACGTGAAACCGGTAACCCGGCAAGTGTTGACTCAGATAGTCCGCCAGCGGCGACCATTGGGCTTGGGTTTGTTCCAGCGAGCGGAAAGCCAGCACCCCCAGACGAATCTCCTGCACAAACGGCTCGTCGGCGCGGGCGGGGGCAAATGGAAGGCACAGCAAACTCAGCATGAGCGGCATGAGCAGGCTGAGCACGCCGATGCTTGCAGGCTTGACGATTGTTCTCAGCCAGTGCCAAGCGCGACTTTCCCCGACTGCGCTTTTGCCAGTCATGACTTGTTGTGTCGTTCGCGCAGGGTTTCCAGTGCTGACTGGAAGTTGTATGAACCGATCTGGCGAGCCAGGCGTTGTTGTGCATTTTCCGTCAGCAGATGCGCCAGGATGGGCCGAGCGATGCGGTAAGCATCTGCGGCGGCTAAATCATCCTCGCCCAGCAAGCGTTCAAGATCGGCGATGGTTTGGTGCGTCGCCGCATCGATCAGCACGGATTCGTCGATGCGATCGGTTTCGCCGCTGAGCGAGGCCGAGGTGGTTAGCGCCGAATGCAGCGCGGCAACCAGTTCGTTGTGCGTTTCTTCGACACGGATCGACAAACGTTCAATCTCGCTGTTCGATGCACTGTTGCGAATGGCTAATTCAAGTTCGGTCGCCAAGGTTCGCACGCCCTCCGCGCCCAAGGAGCCGGATGCCCCTTTCAGCGAATGCGCGATTCGACGCGCTTCCTCGTATTCGCCGGCGGCGAAGCGTTCGCGCAGCAACGCCATATCGGTATGATGACTATCGGCGTAGAGGCGCAACAGACGCTCGTAGCTGGCCCATTTGCCGCGCATCCGTTGCAGGCCGGCGGCGCTGTCCAGGCCGGGAATGGCCTGGATGGCGGCAGTCTGTTGATTCGATAATGGTGCGGTAAAAACAGGCGTTGAGACACTGCTGGGCGGGCTGACCAGGTTTTCCGGCAACCACTTGAGTAGCGCGGCATAAAGCGTATCGGGATCAACTGGCTTGGCGATATGGTCATCCATGCCGGCGGCCTGACATTGCAGGCGGTCTTCTTCGAAGGCATTGGCGGTCATCGCCAGGATCGGGATGCGCTTGAAGCGGGGAATCTCGCGGATGGCGCGTGTTGCGGTCAGACCATCCATTCTCGGCATCTGCATGTCCATCAACACCAGATCATAGGGGGTTAGATCCATCATGCGGAGTGCTTCCAGACCGTCTTCCGCGACATCGGCGCGCAGGCCGGCTTCGTGAAGCAATTCCAGCGCCACCTCTTGATTCACCTGATTGTCTTCCGCCAGCAGGATGCGCGCGCCGTGCCGACTGGCGAGCAGTTTGCGCGCATCGAGCGGCTGCGGCCGGGCGGGCAGTTGTTGCGATGTGCCGATGAAGAACGGGATTTCGAACCAGAATTCGCTGCCCTGGCCGGGATGACTGATGACACCGATGTCGCTGTCGAGCGTGCCGCCCATCAGGTTGATCAAGCGCTTGCTGATGACCAGCCCCAGGCCGGTGCCGCCGTATTTGCGGGTGGTCGAGGTGTCGGCCTGCTCGAAGGCGGTAAACAGACGAGAGAGTTGTTCTTCACTCATGCCGATGCCGCTGTCGCTGATTTCGAAGCGAAGCCGAACCAGATCGTCATTGCGCTCGACCTGGGTGGCGTGAATGCGAACGCCGCCGTGTTCGGTGAATTTGACCGCATTGTTGGCCAGATTGAGCAGCACCTGGCCCAGGCGCAGCGCATCGCCGCGCAAAATGCGGGGCAGATCGGGATCGATTCGGCTGGTCAGGCTGAGCTGTTTGGCGGCGGACTTTTCGCGCAGCAGGTTGATGACTTCGTCGATGACCTGCTCAAGACTGAAATCTTCGATTTCGATCGTCATCTTGCCGGCCTCGATTTTCGAGATATCGAGCACGTCGTTGATGATGCCGAGCAGATGACGCGCCGCTTCGGCAACTTTGTCGAGTTGCTCCGCTTGTTTGGGCAGCGTCACCGTTTTGCGCAACAAATGGGTGAGACCAATGATGGCGTTCATCGGCGTACGAATTTCGTGGCTCATGTTGGCAAGGAAGGTGGACTTGCTGCGACTGGCATCTTCCGCTCGCTTGCGCGCCGCCACCAATTCGGTGGTGCGTTCTTCCACCAGCGCTTCGAGATGCTCCCGATGCGCCTCCAGTTCGACCTGGAAGCGCTTGCGCTCGGTAATGTCGCGATTGACGCCGCGCCGGCCGCGATATTCCGCCGTAACACTATGTACGGCCTGGCATTGATGCTCGATCCAGCGGAGCTGCCCATCCTTGTTGATGATGCGGAATTGCATCAGGGAATGCAGATGCTGAAGCGCTGCAACATCCTTGTTATCCCAGTGTTTCAGCCAGACTTCCCGATCGTCCGGATGGATGATCGAAAGCATCAGTCTGCTATCGCTGATGAAGTCCTGCGGCGTAAATCCACTGATGCTTTCGCAACCTGGCGAGACATACAGATAACGGCCATCTACCCCCAGCCAGTACTGCCAATCGGGGGAGTAGTCGGCGAGGATGCGGTAGCGCTCCTCGCTTTCCGCCAGCAGGGCCTGGTCTTGTTTGCGTTGGGTAATGTCCTGTACGGTGCCAATGCCGGAGATAGCCTTGTTGCCGTCAATCTTGATCTGGGCGCGCTCGCGCACCCAATACACCACACCGTTGACGACGATGCGATGTTCGATATCGTAAGGATCGCCCAGCAGGGCGGCGTTCCAGGCCAAGACCACCGCATCGCGGTCATCCGGGTGGATGACCGACACAAAGTTGTCGATGGTCAGCGGCTCGCCCTGCGGAATGCCGAAAATGCGATAAGTCTCGTCCGACCATTGCAACTGCTGCGTTCTAATATCGAGTTGCCAACTGCCTATCTGGGCGACCTGTTGCGCCAACCTGAGTGCGTTCTCGCTGGCGCGCAGTTTTTCCTCTGCCTGTTTGCGCTGATCAATATCGACGTGCACGCCGATCATGCGCAGCGGCTGATCATCCGCATCGCGCGCTACCAGCAAGCCGCGCGCCTGTATCCATTTCCACCCGCCCGCCTGATGACGCATACGGAAATCGACCACGTAATCGGGCGTTTCAGCGTTGAAATAACCTTGCACAGTCGACAGCAAATGCGCCTTGTCTTCGGGGTGCAGCAAGCTGCTGAATGACTCGAAATTGTTTGCTATCTCGCCAGGAAGGTAACCGATCATGTTCAGCCACAACGGCGAAAAGAATATCTCGCCAGTGGCGACATTCCAGTCCCAGACGCCCAGACCACTGCCTTCCAGGGCGAACTTCCAGCGCAGTTCGGCTTCGCGCAGTGCAATATCGGCGGCCTTGCGTTGGGTGATGTCGGTCCAGATGGCAACCACGTAGGTTCGTCCTTTGGTACGCACCACCCGATTGCTGATTTCGACATTGCGCGGGCTGCCATCCTTGTGCAGATGGATGGTTTCAAAATCTCTCTCGCCGGTCGCGACAATGCTGTCGATTGCCTCGCGCAGCAGTTGTGGCGTGAATGTGGTGTTGATCTTGCTTAGTTCGAGTTGCGCAAATTCATCGCGGCTGTAACCCAGCGCCTGGCAGGCCGCATCATTGAATTCGGCAAAGGCCAGCGTTTCGGCGTCGATCAGGACAATACCGTCGGCGGCTTGTTTGAACAGGCTGCTCAGCCGTTCTTCACTCTCGCGCAAGGCCTGATCGGCATGCTTGCGCTCGGTAATGTCGGTGAAGATGGTGGCAAAACCGTTGTCACGCCAAGGCGTTACGGAAATCGAGAAATACTTCTGTAGCGGTGCAAACCAGCTTTCAAACTGGATCGGCCGCCGTTGCGCAACCACCTCGGCAAACTCGTGCAGATAGGGCGGCGCGTCGACTCCATATGCTTCACACGATCGGTGACCGAGCACATTGACTGGATCAATTCCGAGAATCGATTGGAAGGCGGTGTTGACTTCGACGATCTGGTATTCGACCGCCGTTCCCGCTGCATCGAACAGCATTTCATGCAGCGCGACGCCTTCCGACATGCTGTCGAACAAATTATGGAAACGCTCCTCGCTGTCGTGCAACGCCCGCTCGGCGGCTTTGCGCGCGCTGATGTCGCGAGTGACGGTAATGACCACATTGCTGCCGTTGATGGAGGTGCCGGTCGCGCTGACTTCCACCTCGTAGAAGCTGCCATCCTTGCGCCGATGCCGGCTTTCGAAGGTCACGCTGATGTTGGAAAGATCGGCGAATTGCTCACGCACCTGCGCTTCGCTCAAATTCGACTCATAGTCCCAGGTATGCAGGCCAAGCACTTCCGCCTCGCTGTAGCCCAACATTTCGGCGAAGCGCTGGTTGGCATCAATGACCTGATGATCTTGATTGACGATGGCGATGCCGTCGCGTGAAATTTCCATCAGTTGCCGGCGTCGATTGTCCGCTTCGCGCGCAACGGTGATGTC
Source organism: Betaproteobacteria bacterium (assembly GCA_020049415.1). Classification (GTDB taxonomy): domain Bacteria; phylum Pseudomonadota; class Gammaproteobacteria; order Burkholderiales; family Thiobacillaceae; genus PFJX01. The sequence continues at coordinate 7,389 of JAIFKV010000020.1, read as the reverse complement.
GTGCGCAATGCCTAAAACCCCGATCAAATCACCCTCGGCGGTCAACATCGCGGTTTTGGTTGTCTCGAACAAACCGCGATAACCGCCTTTCGCGAAGGACAGCCATTCCTCGTTGATGCGAGGTTGCCGCGCCATTGCTGCGGCATGGTCGTTGGCGCGGAAAAAGTCGGCCCGGGCAGCGTCGACAAAATCGTAGTCGGTCTTGCCGATGATCTCCGCCTCGCTGGCGCCGTACATTTGTTCGAAACGTGGATTACAGGCCAGATAGACCCCCCGCGGGTCTTTCAGCCAGACCAGATCGGGAATGGTCTGCACCAGTGTTTTCAGAAAGCCGCGTTCGCGCTCCAACTGGTTGCGGGTTTCCACCAGCACGCTGATGTCGCGCGAGATGCCCAGCAGCGCCGGCTGGCCGCCCCAGGTGCCGCGCACGATGCGCGTATCCACCATGATTTCGCTGCCATCGGCATGCCGCAACGGCAGCGGACACGATTCGCGCTGGCCGGCCAGCATCTCGCCGACGACCTGCATGGCTTCTGCATGCACCCGTTGCGGATGTACGGCCAGGATCGATTGCCCGAGCAGACTGTCGTCATAACCCAGCCGGGTCTTGACCGCCGGGTTGAAGTGAAGAATGCGGGCTTGCTCATCCAGCACAAAGACGAAATCGGTGATCGCCTGGAAAAATCCATCCAGATTCAGACGTTCTTGCTGAGCGGTTTCCTGTGCCGTCAACCGTTCCAGCGCTTGTCCGAATTGACGCACCAGCGTTTCCAGGAATCTGGTCACCACCACCGGCATGCTGCGCACATGTTTGCTGGCGAGGTTGAGGCTGGCGCTGATCCGGCCATTCTCCGAGACGGGCAATACCAGCAACGCGGTGATGCCTTCCGCCTGGAAGTTGGGCAAGCGGATCGTTTCAAGATGGGTGCAGGCCGGGCCGCCGTCGATGCAACTGCACAGGGTGCGGCCGGCATCCAGAATCTGTGCCCGCGAACTGTCCGGTTCGATCTCGCTCGCCTCGGCCAGGAAATCTGCGCCGATACCTTGGCTGGCCACCAGGTGATAGCCGCCATCTGGACGAATGATGTAAATGCCGCCGCCATCCAGTTGCGACAGGCGCAACACCGTATCCAACAATCCGGTATAGAGGGTTTCGCGATTCGGGCTGTTGAGCAGAACCTGATTGAACGCTTGTTGCAATTGAAAAAGTTCTTCTTGCTGCTTGCGATCGGTGATATCGGTTTTGATCCCGATACTGCGCAGCGCCTGGCCTTCCGCATCGCGCTCGGCGACATGGCCGCGCGCATGTAACCATAGCCAGTTGCCATCGGCTTTGGCGAAGCGATATTCAGTGATGAACGCGGCATCGGTATCGATGGCATTGCGTACCGCCGCTTCGACGCTTGCGCGGTCTTCCGGATGAATGCGGGCAAACCAGTCGCGCAAACCGGAACCGGCCAGGGCAGGGAAGTCATTCCCCAGCCAGTCGCGGAGTTTGTTGCTGAAGCTGACACGGTCAGCCAGATGGTCGTATTCCCAGTAGCCAACCCCGGTGGCTTCGAGCAGTTGGCTTAACGCTGCATTCGCTTCTATTTGGGCGTGAGAAAGTGGCTGCACGATCAGATCGGAGGAGAAAGTACGCGGGGGTCAGACCATGCCGTGCGAGCGCATGCTGGTGAGTTTGTGATCGAGCGATTCTTCGGTATCTGCATGACGCTGCAGAATCTCCAGGAACATCTCTTTGTTGGCGATAAAAGCGTCGACTATATCCGGATCGAAATGCTTGCCGCTGCCTTCGATAATCAGCCGCACGGCGGCGTCGAATGGCATCGGTTCCTTGTAGATACGTCGGCTGGAGAGCGCGTCGAATACATCAGCCAGGGCCATCAAGCGCGCCGGAATCGGAATGTCGTCACCGTTCAGGCCATCCGGATAGCCGGTGCCATCCCATTTTTCGTGATGCCACATGGCAATTTCCTTGGCAACCGCAAGAAACGACAGGGTTGCGCTCTCGAACTCAACACCCGCCGAATCAGGTGCATTGCCGCCTATATAGCCGTGGTTGCGCAGAATCTCGAACTCCGCTTCACTCAACACGTCGCGCATGGCCATGTCGATGGCGTCGCCGCCGACGGCGCTGTGCGTCTTCATGATTTCGAATTCTTCGACCGTCAAGCGCCCCGGCTTCAACAAAATGCTGTCTGGAATGCCGACCTTGCCGATATCGTGCAGCGGCGCGGCTTTGACCACCATTTGCGCCATCGTGTCGGATAAAAATGTGATGAAGCGCGGATGCAGGCGCAAATGCGTAGTCAGCACTTCGACATAAGCCTGCGTGCGGCGAATGTGCTGCCCCGTTTCCATGTCACGCGCTTCGGCCAGGCTGGCCAGCGCGCGAATGCTGACATCCTGCATCAGTTGGTTGTCGCGCATGCGGCGGGCGATTTCATCTTCCAGAAAGCGGTTCTGATTTTTCAGCCAGTCGCGAGCTTGCTTCAACTCCATGTGCGCATTCACCCGCGCCAACACAATCGCGGGCCGAATCGGCTTGGTGATGTAGTCGACCGCGCCCAGTCCAAGGCCGCGCTCTTCATCCTCGTCGGCATCCATCGCGGTGACGAAAATGACCGGGATGTCGCGGGTGGCGGCGTTGTCACGCAACACCTTGATGACCGCGTAGCCATCCATTTCCGGCATCATCACGTCGAGCAGGATCATGTCCGGACTCGGTTGGCTGCGTGCTACCTCAAGTGCGCGTTTGCCTGAAGTGGCCACTCGAACACGGTACTGGGGCTGTAGCAGATCGCCCAGAACATCCAGATTTTCCGGAACATCGTCCACCACCAGAATGGTATGTTTGATTGCAGATTGCGACATTGCTCGGCTGCGGTCTCAAGGTTGGATGACGCGGAGGGGAGAGGTTGGCTAGATTTATCGGCCGAACCGAATCTTACTTTAGGGCCACCTTGGCGGGGCCGATGAAACATTGTCGAGCCGGATGAAATTCGATGTTGTCGAATATTTGTCGAATATTTTGTTGTCATCGCGGCGAAGGTCTCTTTGCCGGCATGAGAACCCGGCATGGGCGCCACACGGCATTCCGGATGCCCATAAAAAAGGCCGCTCACGCGGCCTTTTTTGGCAAAACAAAGCTTACTGCTCGCCCACTACCACTACGTTGATGTCGGTGGTGACGTCGGTGTGCAAAGACAGTGTGACGCTGTATTCACCCACGGTCTTGAACGGGCCATCCGGCATGCGGACTTCCGCCTTGGCGACTTCGAAGCCTTGTGCGGTGAGCGCGCTTGAGATGTCGACGTTGGTGATGGAGCCGAACAAACGGCCATCGACGCCGGCTTTCTGGCTGATCTTGACGCTGATGCCGTTGAGCTTGTCGGCACGGGCTTGAGCGGATGCCAGCTTTTCAGCGGCAACCTTTTCCAGTTCGGCCTTGCGCTCTGCAAACGCGGCGACGTTGATTTTGGTGGCGCGCTTGGCCATGCCCTGAGGAATCAGGTAGTTGCGCGCGTAACCGTGCTTGACATTGACCACATCGCCCAGATTGCCCAGGTTGGCCACTTTGTCCATCAGGATGATTTCCATGTTGATGCTCCTGATCAGAGGTTATGTTGGTCGGTGTACGGCAGCAGGGCCAGGAAGCGGGCGCGTTCGATGGCGACCGACAACTGACGCTGATACTTGGCTTTGGTGCCGGTGATGCGGGCGGGGATGATCTTGCCCAGTTCGTTGACGAATTCCTTCAGCACGTCGACGTCCTTGTAGTCCACTTCCTTGACCTTCTCGGCGGTGAAGCGGCAAAACTTGCGGCGGCGGAAGAGGGCTGCGCCGTTGGGGTTCTTGGGGCGGGGCTTGCGTTTGATGAACGCCATTTCAATACTCCTTGATCGAGACGATTCCGGTTATTCCGGAGCCGTTATTCCAAATTCAGTCATGTACTCAAAACCGGTCACATGCAATTCGAGTTGCGGATTTCGCGCGCCTTTGCGGTCGATGAAACCGGTGAGCTTGAGGCCGTTGCCAGGGCGGGCTTGCGCCAACTCCTGCGCCACCTTGCCGTAAGCCACCATTTCTGTTTCAACCTCCACCTGCCGGGTTTTGCCTGCTTCTTGTTGCACCGAGGTGTGTTGCACCTGGAACCGCAAAATGGGCATGCCTGCCGGGGTGGTGCGCGGGCCTGATGTCGCCATCAGACTGCCGACAAGTTCGAACTGGTTCAGGCTGCGGCCGCGACGGATTCAGCTTGCGGGGCGGCAGCTTCGTTGCTCTGCGGAAGCAGCAGGTTGCGCGCTTTTTCGCCCTTCATCTGTGCCGACGGGGTGGTGATGGCTTCGTCACGCACCAGCGTCAGATGACGCAGGATGGCATCGTTGAAGCGGAAACCGTGCTCCAGTTCGTCCAGGGTTTCCTGGTCGATTTCGATGTTCATCAGAATGTAGTGGGCCTTGTGCATCTTCTGGATGGTGTAGGCCAGTTGCAAACGGCCCCAGTCTTCCAGACGATGAATGTGACCGCCCTTGGCGGCGATAACAGTTTTGTAGCGCTCGATCATGGCGGGCACTTGCTCGCTTTGATCCGGGTGCACGATAAATACGATTTCGTAGTGACGCATCGAAACTCCTTGTGGGCAATGGCCATCTCCGTGCGTGTGGAGTATGGCAAGGCGGAAAAAACCAAGCCCGCTGCGGGGAAATCCCGTGGCGGGCTCGGAGAAGCGCGGGATTCTATTTATGAATCATGCGGATAGCAAGATATTCAGTAACGCTGCAATAAACCGAGACGAGTCGCGATCGTCTTCTGGACTGTCGCCTTGCCCATTTCTGCGGCGTTACAGCGTCTGCTCCCACATTGGCGCATCGGCCGCGAGGGGCTGGTCGGATAGCTCGAAGCGATGCACGGCTACCGTGCGGCCATCCTCGGTTTCTACCGCTACGGTCCATTCGCCCGGGGTTAAATTCTGTTTGAAGGAATAGCCTCGATAGCCGCCCTGGCGTCCACCGGAAAGGTTGAAGCCGATGCGCGAGCGGCTGACCCAGCCTTGCTTTTCGTCGTGATAGCGCCAGTGGTGAAACAGGCGCGTGCTCAGGCCGGCGGGCGCAAAGATGGCGGCGATACAGTACAGACGCTCGCCGGGCGCCAGATGGATCTGGCTTTCGGTTTTGCGCCAGAAAATCCACCAGGGCGTTTTTTCCTGTTGCAGGCGATATTCACCTTTTGTCTTGACCAGGGTGTGGCCAATCGCGATGTCGCGTGTCACCAGTGGAACGGGCGGAATCGCATCGACCAGATAAGCCAGCAACAAGCCCGCGGCGATTGCCCAGACTGGCGTGATGCGTCCGGGCTGGCCTGGCGTTATCCGATGCAGCAGATGCGCCAGACCGGCGCCGGCAAGCGTGCTGAAGTAGAACCAGAACGCTGAAATGCTGCCGGCGATATGCGGGATGACGAAATTCAGCAACAGCATGGCGCACAACCCGAATAATGCCCAGGTCAGGGTGAAGCGGCGATAACGGTCTTCGAGAAACTCGTTGGCCACCAGCAGCGCGCCCAGCCCCAAAACCCACAGGATGGCCAGGAAGTGGCTGGAACTCTTGAAATAGAAGATGAACAGCGCCGAAAACAGGCCGCCGAAACAGAACTGGAGCGCCAGATAGGGGCCGGACGCATACCACCAGGGTTGCGCCGGACGAGTTTCCTCAGTTGGCGTCAACCTGCTCGCCAGGACTTCCCGTCGACCCAGATACCACAGGATGCCGCCCGCCAAGGCCAGATAGCCTCCTAGAATCCATAGGTCCGTCGAGCCTACTTTGCGGCCAAGGGTGATGGCATCCCAGAGAAAACCGCCGAAGAAAGCAGCCACCGGGGCGATTCGGCGGAGACGCTGGGTGGCCGAGGTGAAATCGGGTAGGGGTGAGGGGATCATGTTCTGCTGTCGCCGGCTCGCTGGCCGGCGGTCAGGTTCGCGATTTACGCCATGCGATTTAGGCCACGCAATCGACGTAATACCGCGTCTTGCCGTTGGTCTTGTCTTTCACCAGGCCATGCACGTCGGTTTCAAAGCCGGGGAATTTCTCGTTGAATTCGCGAGTGAATTTCAGGTAACGGACGATGGTTTCGTTGAAACGTTCGCCGGGAATCAGCAGGGGAATGCCGGGCGGGTAGGGCGTCAGCAGGATCGAGGTGATGCGGTCTTGCAAATTGTCGATTTCCACCCGCTCGATGTCGCGGTGCGCCATGCGGGCGAAGGCGTCGGCCGGACGCATGGCGGGCACCATCTCGGACAGATACATCTCGGTGGTCAAGCGGGCAACATCGTTCGCCTTGTAAACCTCGTGGATCTCCCTGCACAGATCTTGCAGGCCGATGCGCTCGTAGAGCGGATGCGCGGCGACGAAGTCCGGCATGATCCGCCATAGCGACTGGTTGCGGTCGTAATCGTCCTTGAACTGTTGCAACTCGGTGACCATGGTGTTCCAGCGGCCTTTGGTGATGCCAATGGTGAACATGATGAAGAATGAATACAGCCCGGTTTTTTCGACAATGACGCCGTGCTCGGCCAGGTATTTGGTCAGGATCGCGGCCGGAATGCCCCAGTCGGCAAAGTCGCCATCGACATCGAGTCCGGGGGTGATGATGGTGGCCTTGATCGGGTCGAGCAGATTGAATTCCGGCGCCAGGTCGCCGAAGCCGTGCCAGTGTTCGCCAGCGCGCAGCATCCAGTCTTCACGGTCACCCATGCCTTCAGCGGCAAGTGCGTCCGGACCCCAGACGCGGAACCACCAGTCGGTGCCTGGATCGGTTTCCATATCGGCGCCGACCTTGCGCATGGCGCGGCGGAAATCGATCGCTTCGGCGATGGATTCCTCTACCAGCGCGGTGCCGCCGGGTTCTTCCATCATTGCCGCCGCCACGTCACAACTGGCGATGATGGCGTACTGCGGGCTGGTCGAGGTGTGCATCAAAAAGGCTTCGTTGAAGACGTCGCGGTCGAGTTTGCGGTTCTCCGATTCTTGCACCAGGATTTGCGAGGCTTGCGAGAGACCAGCGAGCAGTTTGTGCGTCGATTGGGTAGAAAACACCATCGAATCCTTGCAGCGCGGCCGGTCCGCGCCGATGGCGTGCATGCCACGATAGAAGGTGTGGAAAGTGGCGTGCGGTAGCCAGGCTTCGTCGAAATGCAGGGTGTCGATCTTGCCGTCAAGTTCAGCCTTGATTTCTTCGACGTTATAAAGAATGCCGTCGTAGGTGCTCTGGGTGATGGTCAGCACGCGTGGCTTGGCGTTTTTGTCCGGCGCGAACGGGTGCGCGGCGATCTTGCGCTGGATGTTTTCCCAGTTGAATTCGGAACGCGGGATCGGCCCGATGATGCCG
>JAIFKV010000110.1 GCA_020049415.1 Betaproteobacteria bacterium | reverse complement strand
CCGAAAGCCTCGACGCTGCGCGCCAACAGGGTGCGCATCACCTTGCTGTCATCGACCACCAACACCCGTTTCCCCACCAGTGGCGAGCGGGCGGGCAAGGCGTCATCTTCGCCGATGGCCAGCGGCAGGGTCAGGGTGGCGCTGAAGGTGGAGCCCTGGCCAGGCAGGCTACTGACTTCGATGCTGCCTCCCATGTGTTCCAACAGTTGCTTGCTGATGACCAGCCCCAGCCCCGTCCCCCCGTATTTTCGGGTTGTCGAGCTGTCGGCCTGGGAAAACGGGTTGAACAAACCAGCCACCTGCTCGGGCGTCATGCCTACCCCCGAATCATTCACGATAAAGCGCAGCGTTGCCGCCACACCCGTTGCAGCCGGCGCCTCGACAGTCAGTTCAACCCCGCCATGTGCGGTGAATTTGAGGGCATTGCTGGTCAGATTGGTGAGGATCTGGGTCAGCCGCAAGGGATCGCCGACAAGCCGGTCGGGAACCTCGGGCTGGGCGCCAATCACCAGTTCGATGCCCTTTTCGCGGGCCTTCTGGCTGAACAGGTTGGCGATGTCGTGCAAGACCTCGCCCAAGCTGAACGGCACCGACTCGATGACCAGCTTGCCAGCCTCGATTTTCGAGAAATCCAGAATTTCATTGATGATGCCGAGCAGGGACTTGGCTGCGCCGTGGGTTTTTTCGACATAGTCGCGGGCACGCTCGGGCAGTTCCTGGCGCAGGCACAGATCGGAAAAACCCAGCACGGCATTGATCGGGGTACGAATCTCGTGGCTCATGTTTGCCAGGAAGGTGCTCTTGGCGAGCGTGGCAGCTTCGGCCTGGTTGCGCGCTAGGCGCAATGCCTCATCGGCGCGCTTGCGCTCGGTGATATCGCGATTCGACACGCGGCGTCCGAGCGACTGCCCCGTCGCATCCTGGACGGGTTGGCACAGATGCTCGATCCAACGCTCTTCGCCATTCTTGTGCTGAATACGGTATTCGATATCCTCTACGCCGCTACCCTCGCCCACATGCAAATGGTTGAGCAGGCTGGCGCGATCGTCATCGTGGGCGATCTCGAGATACAACTCGGGCCGCGCCATGAACTCCTCGGCGCGATAACCGGTGACGCGCTCACAGGCGGGCGAGCAATACAGCCAGTGGCCGGCAGCGTCGATCCAGGTTTCCCAGTCATAGGTGAAGTCGGCGACGGTGCGGTAGCGTGTTTCCGCTTCGCGCAGGGCGGCAGTTCGTTCAGCAAGCATGTCTTCCAGATGATGCCGATGGCGATCGAGTTCGTCGCCCATGTGCTTCTTCTCGGTAATGTTTTCCTTCACTGCTACGTAGTGAGAGATGCAGCCGTCCGTCTGACGGATGGGGGTGAAGCGGGCAAGCTCGATATATTCGCTGCCATCCTTGTGCCGGTTGATGAACTCGCCCTGCCAGGCTTGGTCATGGGTCAGCGCATCCCACAGCGCCACATAGGTTTCCTGGGGCGTCTTGCCAGAACGCAGCAGGCGTGGGTTCTTGCCGATCACTTCTGTGCGGCTATAGCCGGTATTGCGCTCAAAAGACGCGTTTACATACTCGATGGTGGAGTCAATGTTGGTGATCATGATGCTTTCCGAGCTTTGTTCCACCACTTGATAGAGCTTGCGCAGCTGTTCTTCGTTCGTCTTGCGTGCCGAGATGTCGCTGAAGACAACCCGCAGCGCCGTCCCGTTAGCGCTGTTGTTTTGCGACGCGTAGTCAAGTTGCGCCTGAAACAGCGAACCATCGCCGCGCTGCAGCGCCAGTTCCACACTGTGAGGCTCGCCATGCCGCTTGACGCTGAGGAACTGCCGCTGCCAGGCATCCCGATCCGCCGGCGCGACGCAGGCCGAGAAGCGATGGTGCAGCAAGCCGTTGCGCTCCCGGCCCAGCAGCCTGGCGCCGGTGAGGTTGATTGCCTCGATGAGGCCTAACGCCGAGAGCGTGAGATAGCCGACCGGGGCGAATTCGTAGAGATCGAGGTAACGGTCACGTGATTCCTCCAGCGCCCGCTGCGTCTGGCGCAAGGTCTCGTTTTGCATCTCCAGTTCAATCTGGTGTACTTGTAGTTCGTGTTGCAGTTCGGCCACCGGCTGTGCCGGCGTGGTTACCGGCTTGGCGGCGAGTTGCGCTTCGGCGGCGGCGCGCAAGGGCGAGGAGTTGTCCGGGTGTGTCATGACGTTATCCTGAGAAGCGCCGATGCCGATGATGGGAAAAGGTTTTACGCCGCCTTCCCGTTCATCAGTCATGCGCAGTCCAGGCCCGACCCAGGCCAGGTGGAGAAGTGCGGTAGGGTGCGCCGCGCGCACCGATGGCGGTCTGCAGGTGCGCATGGCGCACCTGACTGTTTTGTCTCTCAAGAGATGGGAAGAATTGGTGGAGCATGATTGCCTGGAAACGGGGTCTTGGTTTCCTCAAGCCATCTCAGCAACGCCAGGTTGGACGTTCGACCTGGCGTTCTTGCGGTATTGGAGGGACAGAGCCGATGCTAGTTAACGCTTGCTGCGCTGACTATTGTCGCCCCCCTCTAAGTGGCCACACCTAATGGCCAAGCAGTTCGACCAGCCTTGCCGATGGCAGCCCGGCCAGTTCGCAGCGACGCTGCCAGTCCTGAATCGAGGCGGCTTCGAGTTTGAGCAGCAGCCGCGAGCGGTGGGCCTCGACCGTTCTCAGGCTCAATCCCAACTGCCCGGCAATTTCCCCGTTGCGTATCCCTTGCAGCGCATGGCGCAATATTTCGCGCTCCCGACCGGTCAGCCGGTGCAACCCGGAGAGCAGTTGTTCTCGCTGTTGCCGCGCATGAACACGCTCGGTTTCAGCCTGCCAGCAGGCAGCAAGCCTTTTAAGCAGCGCCTTGCCATTGACCGGCTTGAGCAGGAAGTCGACCGCGCCGGAACGGAGTGCGTCCACAGCATCCGGCACTTCGCCATGGCCGGTCAGGAAGAGGATCGGGATGCCGCAGCCGGCCTCGACCAGCCGGCGCTGCAACGCCAGGCCATCCATGCCCGACATGCGCAGATCGAGGATCAGGCAACCGGCAACTGTCTGGATATCTCCGCCAACGGCATCGAGAAAGGATTCCGCGCTGGCAAATCCCTGCGCTGGGTACCCCGCCGATATCAACAGCGTCGTCAGCCCCTTGCGGACATCCGCATCGTCATCAACGACATAAGCTTGCAGGGTATTCATGTTTGTGTTCCACCGGTTCCACTTGCAGTCTCTTTAATGATCGGCAGCGTGAGAGAAAAGCGCGCGCCACCGCTTGGAGCCACTTCATATTCAAGCGTGCCGCCCAACGAGTTGGCCAGGGCCTGGCTGATGGCCAGCCCCATACCGATGCCGCCCCGCTTGTTGCTGATAAAGGGCTGGAACAAGCGTGGCGACAATTCGGCGGCGACACCGGGGCCGTTGTCGTCGACCTGGAGGCGAATCCGCTTCCCATCGTTGAAACCCGCGATGACGATCCGGCAATCCCCTTCTGTGCGGCACGCCGATTGGCAGGCCTCCACGGCATTGCGCAACAGGTTGCTGACGATCTTCTCGATTTGCATGGCGTTGCCGGCAACCCACGGCAAGTCGTTGGGCAAACGCAGCTCGATCTCGCCTGCAAAGGACAGGCCGGCCTGGCTTTGCAAGACGGCTTCTTGCAGGAGCGTTGCCAGGTCGATGGCTTCGAACGCGAGGTCCGGTTTCCGCAGGAAGCCCATCAATTCATGCACGACGCGGCCCGCGCGCTGCGCGCCCTGGGCGATGCCTTCCAGCGTATCCGCCAGGTGCGCCGGAAGCGGGTGCAAGCCTTGTAGCTGTCGCCGGGCCGCCTCGGCCAGGGTGGTGACGACATTGAGCGGCTGGTTCAGTTCATGCGCGATGCCGGCGACGGTCTGGTGCGCCACCTGCAGGGCCAGGACCTGTTCCATTTCTTCGTGATGCTGTCGCAGCAGCGCTTCCACCTGCTTGCGCTCTGTCGCGTCGCGCATCATGACGTGGATGGCTCGGCGCCCCTGGTATTCGACGGACACCGAAACGCCATCGACGGGAAACGGTGTGCCATCGAGGCGCAGGAGTTCGATTTCCGCAATCGGGTTGATGCCGCCCGGCTGCACGGCGCGCTTGATACGCTGCCGCAGCAGCGGGTGCGAACGCGGACTGGTCAGGGACCAGACCTCCCTGCCGAGCAGTTCCTGCTCCGAGGCTGCCCCAAAGAGTTTGACGCAGGCCAGGTTGGCCATCGCGACGCGCTGGTCGACCAGGATCAGGATGGCATCGGGCGCGGATTCGACGACGGTGCGATAGCGCGCTTCGCTTTCCTGCATCGCCAGTTCGGCCTGCTTGCGGGTGGTGATGTCCAGTTGCGTGCCGGCGATGCGCACTGGCTGCCCTTGCGCATCGAAGCTGAAGATTCTGCCGCGGTCATGCAGCCAGACCCAGCTGCCATCCCGGTGACGCAAGCGGTATTCGATATCCACCTGGCGCAATTCGCTTGCGACAATCCGAGCGTGGTGCGCCTGGTTGCGCGACAGGTCATCCGGGTGGATGCGATCCATCCACTCGGCCACCGACATCTCGAGTTCCCCGGGGGCATAACCCAGCAGGGCCAGGTAACGGTCGTTGACCGAAACCCGCCCACTCGGCAGGTGCGCATCGTAGGTGCCCAGGTTGGCGCCGAGCAGCGCAAGTTCGAGCCGTTCTCGGGCATCGGCCAGTTGAGTCTCGATGCGCCGGCGTTCGGTGATGTCCTCAAAACAGACATACGCCCCCGCGAGCTGGCCCTCGACCCACAATGGATTGGCATCAACCCTGAGCCAGCGCAGTTCTCGCCTGGCCTGGATAAATACCCCCATGATGACATCCTTGATCGACTCGGCCGTTGTCAGGCAGATCATCGCCGGGTACTGTTCACCAGGGAATGGATCACCGTTTTCCCGTACCGCCTGCCAGTCCGGGTGCATCAAAGATCTTCCGCTGATCTCGCCAAGGCTCAGCCCGAGTATTTCCAGGGCCATTGCGTTTGCCGACACCACGCGGCCATCCGGGCCATGCACGACAACCCCCATCGGCAAGGTGGCGAACAAGGCCGTGAGCCTGGCTTGATCCAGCGAGTACGCAGTGTCGGGCGGGTTTTTCACGAGGAGGGACGGGTCTACGGATGGCACCCGGATTGTGAGGGCATGACTGCGCTCAGCACTAGCGTGGTGACACGTAAACCATTTATCGGGCCTTCTGCCTTCTGATTTCGCCGTCCCCACCTTCGCGGAGACGACGAGGCCAGGATATTTTCGGGCCACCTTATTCGCCGGTGCTGGCAAAATCAGCCGGCGCCAGGCCAGCATAGTCATCCCAATAAGGGATGGGGCCAAACCGCTGTAGCAGGTGCTCGATGAATATCCGGGTCTTCTTCGGCATCAGGCGGCGACTGGGGTAAACCGCATTGATCGGATAAGCCGGCGGAATATAAGCCGGCAGCAGTTGGACCAGCCTGCCATCGCGCAGATCCTGCCAAACATCCCACCGCGGACGCAGCGCCAGCCCCAGATCGGCAAAGATCGCCTCGCGCAAGGCATCGCAATTGTTGGTATCGAGGTTGCCGCTGACCTTGACGTTGACCTCCTCTCCACTCGGGCCGGTGAAGCCCCAATGGTCCGTGCCGGCAAACAGCAGGGCATTGTGCCCGGTCAGATCCAGCGGAGTCTGCGGCGCGCCGTATCGGGCCAGATAGGATGGCGTGGCAATGACCACCCGGCGATCCAGGCCAATCGACTTGGCGACCAGGCTCGAATCCTTCAACTCACCGATGCGCACCGCCAGGTCATAACCCTGGTCGATGATGTCCACGATGCTGTCGGTGAGGTGCAGAGTGAGCTTGATTGCCGGATAACGCGTCAGAAACTCCGGCACCAGCGGCGCAATATGCAAGCGTCCAAAGGCGGCGGGCATGGTGACCTTGAGGTTGCCCTTGGGCTCCTTGCTGCCACGTGTCACCCGTTCCTCGCCCTCTTCCAGTTCGGCGAGGATGCGCACGCAGTAGTGGTAGTACTCCGCCCCTTCATCGGTCAGGCTGAGCTGACGGGTGGAGCGATTGAGCAGGCGCACCCCAAGCTGATCCTCCAGACGCTGCAGCCGCTTGCTCGCCACAGCAAGCGACATGCCCAGTTCACGCCCGGCCGCGCTGAGACTTCCCCCCTTCACCGCCTGGGTAAACACCATCAGGTCGGAAATACTCTCTATCAGCATATTCTCAGCATATTCTCAACATATTGGAAACATTCTGTTAACCGGTTAATGGATTATCAATATGAAAAAGATAATAGAAGATGCTGCTCGTTCAAACAAGCCGCAACCCAGGAGACCGCCATGACCCAACCCAGCCGTGTTTTTCTATATGCCGAATTCCAAGTGTCCGTGCCCTTCAGCGA
>JAIFKV010000149.1 GCA_020049415.1 Betaproteobacteria bacterium | reverse complement strand
AGCGCAACAAAGTCTCGTAGAGATTTTCAGGATCGACCGGCTTGGCAATATGGTCGTTCATGCCGGCATCGAGACAGGTCTGGCGATCCTCGTCGAAGGCATTCGCCGTCATCGCCAGGATCGGCGTGGTCTGGTTCAGCGAGTCGGCACGGATCGCGCGGGTGGCATCGATGCCGTTCAGGTTCGGCATCTGCATGTCCATCAGGATCAGGGCGTAGGTGTTCCGGCGGGCCAGTTCCAATGCCTGCTGTCCATCTTCGGCCAGGTCAACGACGAGCCCGGCTGCTTCGAGCTGGATGCAAGCGACTTCGCGGCTCACTGGTTCGTCCTCGGCGAGCAGGATGCGTGCGCCGTAATAGTCGCGGCCCAGCCGCGTCTCCGCTTCGTCTTTCTCGAAACTCGGGGCTGACGCGACGGCACTGGTTTGCCGCCGTACCAGGCGGACGGTGAACCAGAAGGTGCTACCCACCCCCGGCATGCTCTCGACGCCGATCTCTCCGCCCATCAGCTGCACCAGTCGTTTGCTGATCGCCAGCCCCAGCCCGGTGCCGCCGTACTTGCGGGTCATGCTGTTATCGGCCTGTTCGAAAGAGGTGAACAGCCGGGCCTGAGCCACGGGGTCGATGCCGATGCCGCTATCGATGACCTCGAAGCGGACCAGTAGAGCCTCCGGGGTTTCCGTGACAGGCCGGGCGCGCAGGGTGATGCGGCCGTGTTCGGTGAATTTGACGGCGTTGCCGGCAAGATTGAGCAGAATTTGACCGAGGCGCATCGAATCGCCCATCAGCGGCCGTTGAGCGAGTGACTCGGGCAGGTCGATTTCCAGCGTCAGACCTTTCTCGACGGCTTTGTGGCCGACAACACTGGTGAGGTTTTCAAGAACGCCGCCGAGTTGCAGGGGGGCGTCTTCAAGCACCATGCGTTCGGCTTCGATCTTGGAGAGATCGAGGATGTCGTTGAGTACGCCGAGCAGGTGGTTGGCGGCGGCATTGGCCTTGTCAAGGTGGTCAAGCCCCTTGGCGTCGGCCATGCGTCGCTTCGCCAGTGACAGCATGCCCATGATGCCGTTCATCGGCGTGCGCAGTTCGTGGCTCATGTTGGCCAGGAAGGCGCTTTTGGCGCGGCTGGCAGCTTCGGCGGCGTCTTTGGCGGTGGCGAGTTCGGCGGTGCGCGAGGCGACGAGGTCTTCAAGGTGAAAGCGATATTGTTCGAGTTCGCGCTCGTTAAGCCGGCGCTCGGTGATATCACGGCCAACGAAGGAAACGCCAACCACTCTGCCGGATTGCTCGATGGGGTTGGCTGCAACCTCGACATGAATGATTGCTCCGTGCGCCTCGATCGC
Organism: Betaproteobacteria bacterium; assembly: GCA_020049415.1. Classification (GTDB taxonomy): domain Bacteria; phylum Pseudomonadota; class Gammaproteobacteria; order Burkholderiales; family Thiobacillaceae; genus PFJX01. The sequence continues at coordinate 5,170 of JAIFKV010000149.1, read as the reverse complement.
ATCAGTAAATACGAAGCGCTTTCCACCCAAAGCACGGTCGTAGCGCTCCTTCCAGGTAGGCCGAATGGCAACGGGCAGGGCTTGCAGGATATTGTCGCCGGGCTTGAGCGTCACCCCGAACACGGCATCGAAGGAACGGGCAAAAATCTCGTTGATGTAGAGAATTTCGTATTGGGTGTTGATGGACCAAATGCTGTCGAGCGTGTTCTCGATAATGGCGGTGAGTTTGGCCTGCATCTCCAGCAGCGTGTCTTCGGCCTGCTTGCGAGCGCTGATATCCAGGCCCACCGCGAGCAGATGCGGCTGGCCATCGAGCATCACCCGAGTCCCGCTGTAATAGATGGAGATGCCCTTGCCCTGCCGATCAGGCAGATTCACCTCGACGCTGCCTTGTCCATCGCGGAACACCTGCTGCATCGCATTGGCAATGCGTTGCTGATCCTCGCCGCTGAAAAAATCCAGCCCCTGCATCGCTGCCACCTCGCTGTCGCTATAGCCAGTGACATCCTTGAAGTACTGGTTCCAGCGCAGGCAGCGGCCACTGGCATCGAACAGACCGAAAAGAACAGGCAGGGCATTGATGATGTCGGCGGAAAGCTGCTGCTCATGCAGCAGAGCCCTTTCGGCCTGCTTGCGCTCGCTGATGTCCTCCACCATGGCCACCACGTAATCGAGACCGCCATCCGGTTTGCACACATGGCTGACCGCCAGGCGTGTATCCACCAGATGGCCATCCTTGTGGATGAAGCGCTTGTCCATGGCATAGCTGTTGATCTCGCCGGCCAGCATGCGGTTGAACTGCGCCAGGTCTGACGCCAGATCGTCAGGGTAAGTCAGCTCTGTCCAGGTCATGCGGGTGATTTCGTCCCGCGAGTAACCCAGCGTCTCGCAAAGTGCGTCGTTGACCTCGATCCAGCCTTTTTCCGGACTCGTGATGGCGAGGCCGACGATGGAATGATCGAAGTAGGCATGAAAGCGCTGCATGCTGGCGCGTTCCGCGGCAGTCAACGCATCCCGCGCGGAAAATAAAGACAGCTGGTCGATCAGCTGCTGTTCGTGATTGCGAAAAATCAGGCATAGCAACGAGGTGGCGAGCGGGTAGAACAGCAGGAGCACCCACCAGGCCTGCTCGACGAAGGCATAACCGGCCCGATTGGGAAGTTGCGTGAATGCGGCCAACTGCGCCAGCTGTACCACAACGCCGAGGGCGAGATAATCGATCAACTGCGGCGGGCCGCTTCGGCGCAGCCACCATTGCCGAGCCAGCACCCCCAGCAAAGCCGACATCAGCACGACCATGATGCCAACCATCGCCCCGCTGCCACCCAACTGGTAGCGATACAGGGCCGCTATGCCCGCCGCGATCACTGCGGTCACGCCTCCCCCCACCACGCCGGCCACCGACAGCACAATCGAACGACCGTCAAAAATCACGCCGGGCGAAAAGTTCACCGGATTCGCCATGCCCAGTACGGCCACGCCGCCAAACAGCAGCCCGAGCAGAATCTGGCGATTCAGCGGTTTCTTGTAAAAACGCGAAATCACGATCTGCCCTGCCGCCGCCAGTGCGACCAGGAATGCGATGTTATTGATCAGGTTGATGAGCATGCGTCAGCGTCGGGTTAGAGCGAAATACCCATCAGTGTTGCGACGAGGTGGTGTTCAAGCGTGCGGTGATCTTGCTCAATTATATGTGCGCGTGACGCGACATAGAACTTTGGTTTGCCGCATAAAAGGGCATATTTCAGTGTGCAACAGTCATGCAAATTACCGGTCTGGATCGCGGGTTGGCGGACAAAGTCAGCGAATTGTGTGGGCCCGATTTATTCAAAACCAGGATCACTGCGGCTAACCGATGGCGGTACACGAAGATGGCAAAAAGGCGGCCCAGCAGCAGACTTGCAACCTCGGCAACACCGGAATAGATCCTGCTCAGGCGCTTCCAGCCAGCCATCACCGGCGGCCTTGTCGAGCGCGACGGCACAGAGCCCGCTATTCGTTACTGCAACATATCACCGGCGTCTTGAAGGGGTTGAGGGCGTCGGTAATGGGGTTGCCCTGTGCGTCAGCGCACAGACGCGGCGCCGACGAACGCGCAACTTGGACTCTCCTACTCCCGGGCAGGTCATCGATCAGGCCATGCACCGGCTGAGCGCCCACGGGCCCTCCTCACTTCGAGCGCCTGCGCACATCACTGCTGAAAGCCGGAACACCATGCCAAGCCAAACCAAGAATCTGATGAATTTCGCCATCGGCAACATCACGGACCGCTACTGCGATAGCGAAGCCCGGACCATCGGCCACCTCGTCGTAGAAACCGGGTCTTTCGAATGCGACCGCTAGTGAACCCGCAAGAACCTGTCCCAACACGATCCGGCACGCCACCGGACGACCCGTCGCTGATCGACATCGCCGACCTGGCCCTGGCCCTTGGGACTGACCTGGAACGCGGCCTGAGCGCCGAAGAGGCTAGCCAACGGCTACAGACAGACGGCCCCAACGAACTGCGTGCGCTACCGCCGGTGCCCGCCTGGCGCCGTGCGCTGGCGCAATTGCAGGATCCACTGGTCTACCTGCTGGGCGCGGCAGCGGCGGTGGCGCTGGCGGCTTGGTGGTTCGAAGGCCGTGGTCAACCTGGAGTGGCCGGCTGGCCGCTGGATGCCATCGTCATCGCCTGCGTGGTGCTGCTGAATGCGCTGCTGGGCTGGCTGCAGGAGGCCAAGGCGGCGCAGGCGGTGGCGGCGCTGGCGAAGATGACCACGGCCACCTCGGCCGTGTTGCGCGATGGAGCCATCGCCCGGGTGCCCAGCGCTGAACTCGTCAAGGGCGATGTGCTGGTGCTCGCCGAGGGCGACGCCGTGGGCGCAGATGCACGGCTGGCGCAGGCCGCCGCGTTGAAGCTGCTGGAAGCGCCCTTGACCGGCGAGAGCGAGCCGGTGCTGAAAGATGCCGCAGCACTGTCCGGGACGGCGGCGCTGGGTGATCGGCTGAACATGGTGTTCAAAGGTACGGCGGTGGCTCAGGGCAGCGGGCGGGCCATCGTCACCGCCACCGGCATGCTGACCGAGATGGGCGGCATCGCCACCCTGCTCGACACCACGCCCGACGCACCGACTCCGCTACAGGTCGAGATTGCACATCTGGGCAAGGTGCTGGGCATCGCAGCGCTGGTGATCGCTGCCGTCGTGGTGGGCACCATCCTGCTCATCTCGGACATCGAGGGCGTGGCCGATGTCGTCACGGTGCTGCTGCTGGGTGTATCTCTGGCGGTGGCCGCCGTGCCCGAGGGCCTGCCGGCGATCCTGTCGGTGGTGCTGGCGATGGGCGTGCGGCGCATGGCGCGCCACCACGCCATCGTCAAGAAGCTGGCCTCGGTCGAGACGCTCGGCTCGGCGTCGGTGATCGCCTCGGACAAGACCGGCACGCTGACGCGCGGCGAGATGACCGTGCAACGGGTGATGACCGCCTCGGGGCGCAGCGACTTCACCGGCGTGGGTTACGCCCCCGAAGGACGCGCCGAGAGCGCAGGCGCCGAATTGGCCGAAGGCCCGTTGCGTCTGGAACTGCAAGCCGTGCTGCGAGGCGGCAGCCTGGCCGGCAATGCCCAACTGCAGCAGGACGACGCCGGCGCATGGACGATCCAGGGCGACCCGACCGAAGCCGCATTCCTGGTGGCCGAACGCAAGCTGGGCAAAGTGGAGGAAGGCGATTCCGCGCCCGACGGCAAGGAACGCTTCGAGCGCATCGGCGAGATTCCCTTCACCTCGCAGCGCAAGATGATGTCGGTGCTGGTGATCGACCATGCCGACGCCGACGCGCATGTGCTCTTTACCAAGGGCGCGCCCGACGTGCTGCTGGCGCATTGCAGCCACGCCCGCCGGGGCGAGGCCACAGTGGCGCTGGATGCCACCTTGCAGGCGCAGGTGCTGGCCGACGTGGCGACAATGACCGGTGATGCGTTGCGCACCCTGGCCGTGGCGCGCCACACGCTGGCTCCCGATGCACAGATCCCGAGCGATGCGGCGCAGGCGGCTGCACTCGAGCAAGGTCTGGAATACCTCGGCACGGTGGGCATCATCGACCCGCCGCGCGAAGAAGCCGCGGTGGCCATCGCCGAGGCGCGCCAGGCCGGCATCCGCGTGATCATGATCACCGGAGACCACCCGCGCACGGCAGCGCGCATCGCCGCCGATCTCGGCATCGTCGATCCAGGTGCGCCGGTGCTCACCGGCATCGAGCTCGACCAACTGGACGAGGCCGGCTTCACCGCTGCCGCGCTGCAGACCTCGGTGTTCGCCCGCGTCGCGCCCCGGCACAAGTTGCGCATCGTGCAGGCGCTGCAGGGCAACGGCCAGGTGGTGGCGATGACCGGCGACGGCGTCAACGACGCCCCGGCGCTGAAGGCCGCCGACATCGGCGTGGCGATGGGCATCGCGGGCACCGAGGTGACCAAGGAGGCGGCGCGCATGATCCTGGCCGACGACCACTTCGCCACCATTGTGCTGGCGGTACGCGAGGGACGTGGCGTGCTCGACAACATCCGCAAGTTCCTGCGCTACCTGCTGTCGTCGAACCTGGGCGAGGTGTTGACGGTGTTCGTCGGCGTGGTGGGGGCGGGTGTAATCGGCCTGAAGGCCACCGCCACCGGATCAGGTGGTGCGGTGGTGCTGCCGCTGCTGGCCACGCAGATCCTGTGGATCAACCTGATCACCGACACCGGGCCGGCGCTGGCCATGGGCGTCGACCCAATCGCCGAAGACGTCATGACGCGCAAACCACGCCTGCGCAGCCAGCGCATCATCGATGCCGGCATGGGCCTGAACGTACTGGAGACCGGCGTCGTCATGGCGCTGCTGACCCTGCTGACGCTGGACCTGTTCCTGCCCGGCGGACTGATCGAGCCGGTGGACGCCTGGCTGGGCGTCGGCCCGCACAGCCTGGAAGGGGCGCGCACCGCCGCCTTCACGGTGCTGGTGCTGACGCAACTGTTCAACTGCTTCAACGCGCGCTCGGCCACCACATCGGCGTTCCACGCGGCGTTCTCGAACCGCTGGCTGTGGGCCGCAGTCGCCTTGTCGGCGGCGCTGCAAGTGGCAGTCGTGCACCTGCCCTTCCTCAACCTCGCCTTCGGCACCGTGCCGCTCTCGGCCAGCCAGTGGGGCGTGTGCGT
>JAIFKV010000051.1 GCA_020049415.1 Betaproteobacteria bacterium | reverse complement strand
AGGAGCCTGTCGGACTTTGGTCGTCGATTTCCCGCTTATACCCCCCGGGACTTTGCAGCCGACGATTCCAAAGTCCGACAGGCTCCTAGCCTGCCGGACAGAGATGTCAGGACATGCGCTCGTCAATTCGACGATTGACCGGGCTACAACGGCCCCGGATACTCTCGGAAATAGGCATTGAAATTCCTGCCTTCAAACACCAGATACCGCGTGCTGGCCGGCAAATAATCATGCAATCAACCATGCAAGCTGACGATTCATCAGGGCGGCGCAAGTGAATCCCGCGCCGTCCGGATTGCCCACCGCAAACTGGCTGCGAGTCAGTCAGCTATTGCCGTGGCTGGTGCTGGTGGCCGGACTCGCGATCACTTATTTCATCCAGCAAGTGGCTTTGACGGCAGCGAATAGTGCGCTGGAGGATAACTTCGCTTACCAGAAGCGGGAGATCAGTTTACGCATCGAGCATCGCCTGATCGCCTATCAGCATGTCCTGCTCGGCGCCCGGGGCCTGTTCAGCGCATCGGAAAGTATCGAGCGCGAAGAATTTCACGATTACGTCAGCAACCTGCAGTTGGCCAAACACTATCCGGGCATTCAGGGCGTCGGTTTTTCGCTGATCGTCCTGCCGCAGGATAAGGCCGGGCTTGTTGAAGCCATTCGCCAGCAGGGCTTTCCCGAGTACACCATGCGCCCGGAAGGTGAGCGTGACCTGTACACGGCCATCGTCTATCTGGAACCGTTCGCTGATCGCAACTTGCGCGCCTTCGGTTACGACATGTATTCAGAAGCCGTGCGGCGGGTAGCGATGGAAGCCGCACGCGATCTGGACGCGCCGGCCATTTCAGGCAAAGTGACTTTGGTGCAGGAAGTCGGGCAGCAAGTACAGGCCGGCTTTTTGATGTATGTGCCGGTGTACCGCAATGGCCAGCCAACTGAAACTCTGGCCGAACGCCGCGCCGGCATCACCGGCTGGGTCTATGCGCCGTTTCGCCTGAATGACCTGATGCAAGGCATTCTTGGCGAGCAAGTAGACAACATTCACCTGCAAATTTTTGACGGCAAGAGCGCAACGCCGGAAACGCTGATGTTCAACAACCGGGCCGGGAAATTCGATCTGCCCGGGGCCAGCCCGCCAATCTTCCAGACTATCCAGCCACTCGAAATTTTTGGTCATGCGTGGACCATCAGATTCGCTTCGCTGCCTGCCTTTGAGGCCGGCATCGACACCGAACGAGTCACCGTGATACAGCTGAGCGGTCTGCTGATCAGCGTTTTGCTCGCCGCCCTGGTGCGCTTGCTGACCAACGCCCGGGAACGGGCCGTCAGCCTGGCCAGCATCGCCATCGAGCGGAGTGTTGAAGCAGAAAAACTGCGCGGCAGTGAAGCGCGTTTCCGCAACCTGTTCGACAAGAATTCCTCGGTGATGCTGCTCATCGACCCCGACTCGGGCCAGATTGTCGACGCCAACAGCGCCGCTGCCGCCTTTTATGGCTACCCGAAGGAGCAGTTGGTCGGCATGCTGATCAGCGACATCAACACCCTGCCGCCGGAAAAAATCGCCGAAGAAAGACAGCGCGCCCTGCACGAGGAGCGCAATTACTCCCATTTCCCTCTCCGCCTGGCCTCAGGCGAGTTGCGCCAGGTGGAAATGCATTCGACACCGATCCAGAGTGACGGCCGCGTCTTGCTGTTCAGCATCGTGCATGACATCACCGAGCGCAAGCGGATTGAAGGCGATTTGCTCGAGACAAAGGCGATTCTTCAGGCTGCGATGGATCAAAGCCCGGCAGGAATTGCCATTGCCGAGGCCCCGGGTGGCACGCTGCGCTACGTCAACGAGGCCGGGCTTCTTATCCGCGGTGGCAGGATGGCTAGCGTCGTCAATGGCATCGACGTCAACAAGTATGTGGAGAGCTGGCAACTTCTTGACCTCGACGGCAGGCCGTTGAGAATTGATGAAGTTCCTCTGGCTCGTGCCGTGATGTTCGGCGAAACATCAAGCCGCGAGTTCATCGTGCGCAGAAACGACGGTGACGACAGAATTGTTCTCGGCAACGCCGCGCCAATCAGGAACGACAAGGATGAAGTCGTGGCGGCCATCGTGGTCTTCTTGGACATCACGGATCGCAAGCAGGCGGAAAGCGAAGTTCGCCGCCTGAACGAAACCCTCGAAGCGCGGATCGAGGAGCGAACCAGGCAGTTGCAAAGATCCAACCTGGAGCTTGAGCAGTTCGCCTACATCGCTTCACACGACCTGCAGGAGCCGCTGCGCATGATCGTCGGCTTTGTGCAACTGCTGGAGAAGCGCCTCGCCGACAGACTCGATGCGGACACCCGCGAATTCATGGGCTACGCAGTCGATGGCGCGAAGCGCATGCAGACCCTTATCGACGATATCCTCGCCTATTCGCGCGTCAGGACGCAGGGGCAGCCGCTCGCCCCGGTAGATTGCGGCGCAGCCCTGCAGGAGGCGCTCGATCGTCAGGCAGTGAAGATCGCCGAGACCGGTGCCGAGATTGATTGGCAGGCGCTGCCTGTGGTGATGGCTGATTACGCGCAACTCGTGCAACTGTTTCAGAATCTGATCGCCAACGCGATCAAGTTCTGCAAGGATTGCGCGCCGCGCGTGCGCGTCGAAGCGGTGCACGAAGCCAGGCGGTGGCGCTTCTCGGTCACTGACAACGGCATCGGCATCGCGCCCGAGTATCGCCAGCAACTGTTCGTGATTTTCAAGCGCCTGCATACGCGAAGTGAGTATCCTGGTACCGGCATTGGCCTGGCGATTTGCAAGCGCATCGTCGAACGTCACGGCGGGGAAATCGGGATCGACTCCGCCCCCGAAGGCGGCGCGGTGTTCTGGTTCACACTACCTGAGGAGGAAAGCCCATGAGCAGCCCCAACAACAATTCCCGGACGATCGTTATCCTGCTGGTCGAGGACAATCCCGGTGACGCCCGCCTGACGATGGAGGCGATGCGCGACACCAAGATGAGCAACCTCATCCACGTCGTCGAGGACGGTGTCGAAGCGATGACCTTCCTGCGGCGCGAAGGCCGATACAGCGAGGCGCCGCGGCCGGACCTGATTTTGCTCGACTTGAACTTGCCGAAGAAGGACGGGCGCGCCGTGCTCGCCGAGATTAAAACTGATCCCGACCTCAAGCGTATCCCGGTGGTGGTACTGACCACCTCGAACGCCGAAGAGGACGTGCTGAAGGCGTATGACCTCCATGCCAACGCCTACGTGTCCAAGCCGGTGGATCTGCAACAGTTCATGAAAATCGTCGCGCTGATCGACGAATTCTGGTTCAACGTGGTGACTTTGCCGAACAGGTGAGCTTATGACCGAGATGCCGATCCGCGTATTACTGCTCGAAGACAATCCGGGCGATGCACACCTGTTGCAGGCGGCGCTCGCCGAGGACGCACTGCGCAAGTTCGCCATCACCTGGGTCGAGCGCCTGGCCGTCGCACTGGACCGTCTCGGCGCCGAATCATTCGATATCGTGCTGTGCGATCTCAGCCTGCCAGACAGCACGGGAATGGATACGGCACGCGCAATTACCGAGCGCTTTCCGGCGCTGCCGCTGGTGGTGCTGACAGCATCGCATGACGCGGATCTCGGTCGCAGCGCCATCCAGTATGGGGCGCAGGATTACCTCGTCAAAGGGAAATCCGACACCGAGTCCATCGTGCGCTCCGTGCATTACGCGATTGAGCGCAAGCTGCTCGAAAACGCCCTGATAGCGGCGAACTCGGTACTGGACCGGCGCGTTGCCGAACGTACGGCGGAACTTGAGAGCGCGAACAATAAGTTGCGCGCCAGCCTGGCGCACTTCCAGGCAGTGACCCAGAGCGCTAACGATGCCATCGTCAGTGCCGACGCTGCCGGCGTGATCGTGGGATGGAATGCGAGTGCCGAACGCATATTCGGCTACACCGAAGCCGAGATGCTCGGGCAATCGCTGACGCGCTTGATACCGCAGCACCTCCAGGATGCTTACCGCGACGGCATGCTCAGATTGCTCGCCGTGGGCGAGTCGCATTTGCCGGGCAAGTCTGTCGAATTAATCGGAATGAGCAAAGCGGGTATTGAGTTCCCGCTTGAACTGTCGTTGTCGCAGTGGCATGCAACGGAAGGAATTTATTTCACCGGCATCATCCGCGACATCACTCAACGCAAGCAGGCCGAACGAGCCCTTGTCAGGGAGCGCGGCATCCTCAAGACCTTGACTCGTACCCTGCCGGACTTGGTGTGGCTGAAGGATCCCGAGGGCAGGTACCTGGCTTGCAACGCCCGGTTTGAGGCTTTGTATGGCGCGACCGAGCAGCAGATCATCGGACGAACGGACCATGATTTCGTCGCGCGCGAACTGGCGGATTTCTTCCGTGAGCAGGACCGGCTGGCCATCGACGCTGGCGGCCCGTCGATCAACGAGGAGGAAGTGCGCTTTGCTTCCGACGGCCATCGGGAACTGCTGGAAACCATCAAGGTGCCAATGCTCGACGCCAACGGAGCCCTGATCGGCGTCCTGAGCGTCGGCCGCGACATCACCCGTGCAAGACAAAACGAGGCGGAACTGCGCAAGCTGGTCAGGGCGGTCGAGCAAAGCCCGGAAAGCATCATCATCACCGGCGCCGAGGCGCGCATCGAGTATGTGAACGACGCCCTTCTTCAGTCCACAGGCTACAGCCGTGAGGAATTGATCGGCCACAACCCGCGCCTCCTGCAGTCGGGCAAGACGCCACCCGAAACCTACGTCAGCATGTGGAATGCCCTGAAAAATGGGCTGCCGTGGAAGGGGGAATTCAACAACCGCAAGAAGGATGGCACCGAATATATCGAGTTCGCCATCATCACGCCGCTGCGCCAGCCTGACGGGACCGTCAGCCATTACGTCGCGGTGAAGGAGGACATTACCGAGAAGAAGCGCATCGGCCTGGAACTCGACAATTATCGGCAAAACCTGGAAGAAATGGTTGCGGAGCGCACCAGCGAACTCAGCGCGGCGCAACAACGCGCCGAAGCTGCCAATATTGCCAAGAGTGCCTTCCTGTCCAACATGAGCCACGAGATTCGTACCCCGCTCAATGCCATCACCGGCATGTCCTACGTCCTGCGCCGCAGTGGCCTGACCCTGCGGCAGACAGACAAACTCGACAAGATCGAAACCGCCGGCAATTACCTGCTCAATATCATCAACAATGTTCTCGATCTGTCCAAGATCGAAGCCGGCAAGTTTGCGCTGGAGGACGTCCCGGTTCATGTTGAAACCCTGCTCGGCAACATCGCATCGATGCTGGGACAGAAAGCGCGAGACAAGGGGCTGAGCTTTAACATCGAAACCGTTTCGTTATCCCATAACCTCCATGGCGACCCCACCCGGCTGCAACAAGCCCTGCTGAACTATGCGGCCAATGCCCTCAAATTCACCGAGACCGGTCACATATCCCTGAGGGTGAAGGAAGCAGCGCAGACCGAAGAATCCGTCACTCTGCGCTTCGAAGTCGAGGATAGCGGCATCGGCATCACCCCCGATGCCCTGACCAAACTCTTCGGTGCCTTCGAGCAAGCCGACAACTCGACGACGCGCAAGTATGGCGGCACCGGCCTCGGCCTGGCCATCACCAAGAAGATCGCCGAAGTGATGGGAGGAACCGCCGGCGTGACCAGTGCCGCAGGCAAGGGCAGCACCTTCTGGTTCACGGCGGTCCTCAGTAAGACCCAACATTCAGCCGAGGAACCGGTCAAGGCCAGGGTCGAAACCGCTGAGCAGGTGATTCGTCGCGACCATGCCGGCAAGCGCATCCTGCTGGCGGAAGACGAACCGATCAACCGGGAAGTTGGTGTGATGCTGCTGGAAGATGTTGGACTTCGGGTCGATCTCGCCGAGGACGGCCAGATAGCCGTGACCAAGGCCCGTTCAGGCGGTTATGCCTTGATCCTGATGGACATGCAGATGCCAGTGCTGGACGGCCTGGATGCGACCCGACAGATCCGACAATTGCCTGGCTGCGAGACGATTCCCATCCTGGCGATGACGGCCAATGCCTTCGCCGAGAACAAAGATCAGTGCTTCGAGGCGGGGATGGATGACTTTATTTCCAAGCCGGTCATGCCGGAATTGCTTTATGAAACCTTGTTGAAGTGGTTTGAAAAGGGACGGAGCTGAGCGGCTGGGGTTATGGTCGACTGGTGTGTGACCGGCTGGTGTGTGACCAGCCATCGAAGCCTTGGCAGATTGAATGGCGACTCAGGGGCGCAATGTAAAGCTTTACATAGCGCCTCATAGCCAAAGTTCAGATTAACGAAATCATTGGCGCCCTGCGGCCGACATCAGGCGTTCAACGCCAGATTTCAGCGGAATCTGACCGGAATGGCGCTCACCAACGTCGCCAAGCATGCCGCGGCGAAGGCGGCAAGGCGTTGTTGCGCGCCATCGAGGCGGTAACGCTGAACCGCACCTATTGGTGCCCGAGCGCGACCGAGTCGCTCGCCCGCTCGATGAACGACGAT
>JAIFKV010000042.1 GCA_020049415.1 Betaproteobacteria bacterium | reverse complement strand
CCGCGGTAGGCTATTAACCTACACACGCTTTCCAGGCGTGCGACTTAAACCGCTCATCCACCTCTCCGGAAGGCCCGGCAGAATACACGCCGGGGCTATTCTAGGCAAGGCAAGAACCTCTGAGCAGGCGCGGACAATTTTTGGCGGATTGCACTATTTTTTTGTCATCCACCAGCCAGATGCGCTTGCAAACCGCATAGAACCACAAATTAAGCAATCACTTATGCACATCAAAGCACTTGACAACAGGAATTGAAGGAGGCAATCGGGGCGGTATCAGATGGAGAATCTAAGTTATTGAAATATATAGATTAAATATCTGCCCAATTTTTAAGCCCGATACATAAACCAACGTCCTATATGGGTTTTTTACGGTTTGATGACGCGTTTTCCACATAGTTATCCACAGCTTTCGTGGACAACAGGAAAACATCCTTTCAGAGCATCTAGTTCGTCCGTACTCTGATGAAATCACATTAACTTGAGGTGATAACTCAACCACTGCCGACCTGGCAAAGGCCTGCGTGGTTATTCCCTACTTGCAAAATGTGCCTTGCTGGCGGGTTAAAATTTCACTACCTGTTTCCATGCCTATTCAATCTTTTCCGCCCCAGGCATCAACGACCCGCGCAAATGGACTACACCTTTCTTCGCACGCTGCACATTGCTACCGTACATCTGACCTTGATCCTGTTCTTGGTGCGCGGGTTCTGGATGTTGACCGACTCCGGCTTGCTCAATGCACGTTGGGCGCGCATCGTGCCGCACATTAATGACACGTTGTTACTGACTGCCGCGATTGCGATGTTGGTGGTTGCGGGGATGAATCCGATTGATCAACCCTGGTTGCTGGCCAAGATCATTGGCTTGCTGGCGTATATCGGGCTTGGCACGGTCGCTTTGAAGCGGGGCAAGACCAAAACTGCCCGAATCTGGGCGCTGGTCGCCGCGCTGGGGGTTTTCGGTTACATCATGGCTGTGGCGATCACCAAGCAAGTGATTCCGGGTATTTCTTGAAACAGACTGACAACTGACGATTGACGATTGACGACCATGCCCCTGCCTGAATCAACCGTGCTACCGCAGATTCTTGCCTGCCGCGATGAACTGGTGGCCTTGCGCCACGACTTGCATGCGCATCCGGAATTGGCGTTTCAGGAACAACGCACCAGCGACCGCGTTGCCGCTTTTCTTGAAGCACAGGGGATTGCGGTACATCGCGGTCTGGCGGGAACCGGTGTGGTTGGCGTCCTCAAACGCGGCGACAGCGCGCGCAGCATTGGTCTGCGCGCCGACATGGATGCGTTGCCGGTGCGCGAACAGAACCTGTTTCCGCATCGCTCCCGCCACGATGGCCGCATGCATGCCTGCGGCCACGACGGCCATACCGCCATGCTGCTTGGCGCGGCGCAATACCTGGCGGCAAGTTGTGCAAACAACGAATCGGATTTCAATGGCACGGTGGTGTTCATCTTCCAGCCCGCTGAGGAAACCGATGGCGGTGCGCGGGTAATGATCGAACAAGGTCTGTTCGATCAATTTCCGGTCGATGCGGTATTTGGCATGCACAACTGGCCAGGTTTGCCGGTGGGCCAGTTCGCCGTCCATAACGGTCCGGTGATGGCCTGCGCCGATCAGTTCGATATTCAGATCCGCGGCCACGGCGCGCATGCCGCGATGCCGCAACAGGGCCGCGACCCCTTGCTGGCGGGGGCGGCGCTGGTGCAGGCATTGCAAAGCGTGGTCAGCCGTCGCATCGATCCGCTTGATTCTGCGGTGTTGTCGATCACCCAGTTTTTCGCCGGTGGCGAGGCTTACAACATCATCCCGGCAGAAGCCCGCATTGGCGGCACCGTGCGCGCGTTCAAGCCGGAAGTCGAAGATGCCATCGAGTCGGCAATGGAAAGCCTCTGTGCCGGCATCGCCGCCGCGCATGGCGTTCAGGCTTCCCTCGACTACCGGCGCGGTTATCCGCCGACGCTGAATACCCCGGCCGAAGCCGGCTTGTGCCGCGACGTGCTGACCGAACTGGTTGGCGCCAGCAATGTCCTGGTCGATGCGGCCCCCTCGATGGGGGCGGAGGATTTTTCCTACATGCTGCGCGAGCGCCCTGGTTGCTATGTCTGGATCGGCAACGGCTTGGCCGAGGGTGGTTGCATGCTGCATAACCCGCATTACGATTTCAACGACGCCATACTGCCGCTGGGTTCCAGCTACTGGGTGCGTCTGGTGCAAGCAGTATTGAAGTGAACAGGCGTGAAAAGTGAAAAGAGCGCACCGTACAATTCACCTTTCACATTTCCCATATCACCCGCGGCGCAGTCGCATCACCCTTCAAGAGGACAATCCATGTACGCCCATACCGTAGATATTCCCCTGCCCTTTGACCAAGCCATCGAAAAGCTGAAAAGCGCGCTGACTGCGGCAAAGATGGGGGTGGTTTCTGAAGTCGATGTCCAGGCCATCCTGAAGGCGAAGATCGACCACGATATTCCGCCATACCGTCTGATTGGCGTTTGCGCGCCCGGCGTGGCAAAAGTGGTGGTCGAATCGGAACCCGACGCCGGCTCGCTGCTGCCCTGTGGTTGTTGCGTCTATGAAACCAGCCCGGGAAATACCCGTATCGCGTTGCAAGACCCCGGCGTGATTGCCAAGATTGCCGACAATGCGGCAATCACTGAAGCGATGACGGTTGCGCAGGGTCACCTTGCCAACGTCATCAGCAACCTGAAAGCCTGACCCCGAAACTCGCAAAGGAGACCGCCATGCGCGCAAATCTGATTGCCCCGTTCGTTGCATTTGCCCTTGCCCTGTTTGCCGTCCATGCCCAGGCGGTTGATCCCGCTTCGCTGCCGAAGATCAAGATCAGCAAGATGGGCCTTTACCTGGAAGCCAAGGATGTGCCGGAGTTTCTGAAGAAGCACGCGCCCAAGGTGCTGTTCGTTGATGTGCGCACCATCGAGGAAGTGCTGTTCGTCGGTTCGCCCGATGGCCTGGATGGCCAAGCCTCCTTCGGCACCATGCACTACGACAAGTGGGACAAGGAGAAGAAGACCTTCGTACGCAATCCCAACCCGGACTTCCTCTCCCAGTTCGAGGTCTTTGCACTGGATAAGGGCATCGAAAAGAGCGACGCCATTGTGCTGATCTGCCGTTCCGGCGACCGTAGCGCCTTGTCCGCCGACCTGCTCGGCCGTTACGGCTACACCAATGTCTGGTCGGTAGTGGACGGCTTCGAGGGCGACATGGCCAAGGATGGCCCGAACAAGGGCAAGCGCGCGGTAAACGGCTGGAAGAACATCGGTCTGCCCTGGAGCTATGACGTGGATCATGACAAGGTCACGATGGGTAAATGATCAATTCAAGGAGACAAACATGAAACGCACTTTCAAACTTTCGTTCTTTGCTCTACTTCTTGCCGGCTGCGCCAGCACCCCCGATACCGCCAATCTGGTGGCTGAATCTCGCCAGACCGCCGGTGGCCTGATCCAGACCCTGGGTGGCGAATTAAAAGCCGCAATGACTGCTGGCGGCCCGGCGCAAGCCATTGGCGTATGCAAGGAGCGGGCGCCGAAGATCGCCGCCGAAGCGGCGCAACGCACCGGTATGCAGATCAAGCGGGTCAGCCCGAACAACCGCAATCCGAAGGGCGTGCCCGATGCCTGGGAAAATGAAGCGCTGGCCAGTCTGGAGAAGCGGCTGGCGGCTGGAGAAAAACCAGAAACACTCGATCTGCATGGCGTGGTCAATACGCCTGACGGCAAAGTCTTCCGTTATGCCAAGGCGCTGGTCACGCAGCCTGCCTGCCTGAATTGCCATGGTGCTACGGAGAAGCTTTCGCCCGAAGTCAAAGCCACGCTCGCCGCCGAGTATCCAAACGATAAAGCCACCGGTTACTCGGCGGGCATGATCCGAGGCGTGCTGTCGATCAAGAAAGCGCTTTAACCATCGCGGGGGTTTACCTTTCCCTGTAGTGGCGGCTTCAATTGATTTGAAGCCGCTTTCACCTCCCTTTTTGTACTGTTATTTCCAATGAACCAAGCGGCATCGCCACAAATTGAACATTCCCGCCTGCAACATTTCCCGGTTGCGTGGTTTGCCATGATCATGGGCCTGACCGGACTCAGCCTGGCCTGGCACAAGGCGGAAGGCATTCTGAATCTGAGCATCGCCCCAAGCCCGTGGCTGTTGATGCTGGCGACCACGCTGTTTGTTCTTCTGGCGGCGGTTTATTCCGCCAAGGTGATCAAATTCAAGGCTGCGGCCAGCAAGGAATGGGCGCACCCGATCAAGATGAATTTCGTCCCGGCGGTGAGCATTTCATTGATTCTGCTCTCCATCGCCTGGCTTCCGGTCAGCGCGCCTTACTCCAAGCTGCTCTGGACAGCTGGCGTGGTGCTGCACCTGATGTTGACGCTGTATGTCATGACCCAGTGGATGCATCACAGCAAGTTCGACATCGTTCACCTCAACCCGGCCTGGTTCATTCCCGTGGTTGGCAACATTCTGGTGCCGATTGCCGGGGTCCAGCATGCCCCGATTGAAGTGTCCTGGTTCTTCTTCAGCATCGGCATCATTTTCTGGCCGGTCCTGCTGACCATCATCATGTATCGCGTGATCTTTCACACCAGCATACCGGAACGTTTAATGCCGACGTTGTTCATCCTGATCGCGCCGCCCGCGGTGGGGTTCATTTCCTACCTGAAACTGGCCGGTGAAGTGGATGCCTTCGCGCAGCTGCTGTACCACTCGGCGCTGTTCTTTACGCTGTTGCTGTTCACTCAGGTTCGCCACTTCGCCAGCCTGAAGTTTTTCCTGTCCTGGTGGGCCTATTCCTTCCCGCTGACGGCGATCACCATTGCCAGTTTCCTGATGTACGAGCAAAGCGGAAACATACTGTTCCTGCGCATTGCCGGTGTGCTGCTCGGCATCGCCAGCGTGGTCATCATCAGTCTGCTCGGCCGCACCCTGCTGGCCGCGATACGCAAGGAAATCTGCGTCGAAGAATGAAATCAGGCGGGCGCGCAAATCACCGCGTCGCCCTCGCTGATGCTTCCGCCGACCAGAATCCGCGCGTTCATGCCGCCATGGCCGCGCATGGCGTTGTAGCCGCCGGGGCCAAGCAGTTCTTCCATGCGTGAACACGGCGCGCAGGCGCCGGTGATTTCAAGCACGACGTGTTCACCGATGTGCAAACGCAGTGGAATATTCTTGAACAACGCGCGCGCTGCCAGCAGATTCAGGCCGGAAACCACCAGATTGCGACGCAACCAGGCCGCATCGACTTCAGACTTACCGGCCAGTGCGGCAATCACCGGCAGGTGTTCGGCCTGAATCAGCGTGACCTGACGTTTGCCGCCTTCCGGCCGCGTCATCACGCGGCTGGCGGTGTGGTCGCCTTGCAGTCCTTGTCCCGCCAAGGACAGTGTGCTGGTCACCCGTTCCACCGGGGCGCGACGTTGCGGCCGCAGATAAATCGCTTCGATGCGGCCGGTGCGGGGAAACCGGCTGGCAAGCTGGTGCAGTGAAACGGGCTCGCTTTCCGGCATCCTGTTCAGCCGAACAGAACCAGACCCCAGATCACCAGCACATTGATCAGGGAAATCAGCACGGCGGCGCTGCCGATGTCCTTCGCCCGTTTCGCCAGCGCATGGTTTTCCAGCGATATGCGGTCCACCGTGGCTTCGATCGCGGAGTTGACCAGTTCGACAATCAGCACCAGCAAAACGCTGGCGATCATCAGGGCGCGTTCGAGCGGCGCATCGGCAAGGAAAAACGCCAGCGGAACCAACACCGCCGCCAGCAGGCTTTCCTGACGAAAGGCGTCTTCGTGTTTCCAGGCCGCGCCGAAACCTTCCAGGGAATAGAAAAATGCGTTCCAGACCCGCTTGAGGCCGGTTTTCCCTTTGTGCGGACTTTCCTTCAGAACCTGTTCAGCGGGCGGGTTCAAGCCGGACTCCAGACCAGATCCAGTTCACGCGCGGCCTTGACGTCATCCAGTCGGCGCGACGGCAATTTGTGCGGCGCCGTCTTGACCAGTTCGGGCTGGCTTTCGGCTTCGCGTTTGACAGCGATCATCGCTTGCACGAAGGCATCCAGGGTTTCCTTGCTTTCGGTCTCGGTTGGTTCGATCAGCAGACATTCCGGCACCAGCATCGGGAAGTAAGTGGTTGGCGCGTGGAAACCGTAATCGAGCAGGCGCTTGGCGAAATCCATCGCCGAGATGCCAGTTTCATCCTTAAGTTTCTTCAATGTGACGATGAATTCATGGCTGGCGCGGCGTTCCGGGAATGCCAGTTCGAAGCCGGCTGTTTTCAGTTCCACCGCCAGGTAATTGGCGTTCAAAGCGGCAAATTCGGCCACCCGCTGCATGCCGCGTCCGCCCAACATGCGGGCATAAACGTAGGCGCGCAACAGCACGCCCATATTGCCGCCGAAAGCGCTCATGCGGCCGATGCTTTGTGGCACATCGGCCTCGCGTGCCCAGCGGTAAAAATCACGTTCATTGATGACATAGGGAATCGGCAG
>JAIFKV010000061.1 GCA_020049415.1 Betaproteobacteria bacterium | reverse complement strand
GAAATACATGTCAATACGGATTGGAATGCCGAGGAAACATCTGCCAATCAGCCCATCCTTCTGGTGAAGCCAAGTTTTCTGCAAAACAGAATATCGGCGAGTGGGGGAGTTGCGACCTTAGAAATACTTGTCAATATGGATTTGAATGCCGAGGCAATATCTGCCAGCCAGCCAATCCTTCTGGTGAAGTCAAGTTTTCTGCCAATCATAATATCGGCGAGGGGGCGAGTTGCGACCTGAGAAATACATGTCAATACGGATTGGAATGCCGAGGCAATATCTGCAAAAAATAACAGCCCACGTAGGGTGCAATAACCGAAGGTCATTGCGCCGGATGTTTTCGAACGTGCCTGAGGTAATGGGGTCAAACACGATTTACGTGCTTTCAATCCGCAGGCGATGCGTCCGAATCGGTTCCGAAGAGCATGGGCAGGTTCCGGGCGCCATGCAGCACCCGCTCGATTCGCACCGTGCTATCGAGCACCCGAAAGAAAATCACATAGCGGTCCAAAGCCGCCATACGCAGCCCCGGGGCCAAGTCTTCGCGGCCGACATAACCCAGTGGTGTGCGACCTATGCGTTGGCATATCTCGATCAGTCTGGCGACAAAGCGTCGTGCATTCGTCAAGTCGTCCTTGGCAATGTAGTCGCCAATGTCGAGTAGATCGCGCCGGGACTTCGGCGAAAAGGTGACCGCTGCCATCAAGAAGAGCGCTTGTCGCCTGCCTTGATGGCAGGTTCCTCGTAGCGAGCAGTGAGCTCGCTGAATAAGTCTTCGGCCGCAATGGCTGGACCGCTATCGATGCCTTCCTGAATCGCCGCGCGAAGATCGGCGTTCAGACGTTCCAGCATCGATTCATACACTTCGGGGGACAGCAGATAGGCTGCGGGCCGATTGTGATTAAGTACCGCAACGGGTTCACTGCCAGCCTGTTCTAGCACGGCGGACGGGCTGCGTTTCAATTCGGTAATGCTGACGGAGCGAGTGGCAAGAAGATGTTCCAAGGCAGACCTCGATTCGATGCTGAATTCAGTTTTTATATTGGTCGCTTTTGTGGGTGGATACAAGCCGTTCCAGTTTTTGAAACCGGCCTGATGATGGTTTGGAGGCAATTGAGGACAGACCACGGTTTGCGCTGACAGCGTCACACGCAGTCATTGCGAATCTTAGTTATAGCTGCCTGACGCACTGCGGGCATTTGCTTCAGCAGTCCAGGCAGCGCCATTTACACGGTGTCCCTCACTGCATCGAGGTTGATGTCGAAGTAGCCTAGCCGTGGGCGATGCGGTTGCGCATCCCTCGCATGCTGCGCCAAGGTACTTCAGGATGGGCCTGTGTGAAGTCTGCTTAGCTGTCCATCGCCTTGGTGGGGCTTCACCAAGGATGATGATGCTCATGATGACCGCTGGTTGGGTGCGTTTGTCGGCAAGAAAGTCATCCTGGGTCAAGCCGTTGACGAAGCTGCATGCGTCTGTTGCCGCTTGCTGCATGGGGTCGAGGTAATCAGAAAGTCGATTCTCCTTCATACCGGCCGCGCCTCCGCAAGCACCTTGGACCGAAACTTCGGCGGCAGGTCCGCCGGGGTCAGCAAATCGACGCGGACGCCGAGCAGTGTTTCCAACTCGTCCTGCAAGCCGCCCAGATCGAACAAAGTTGCGCTGGGCAAGGCATCCACCAGAAGGTCGAGGTCGCTACCGTCAGGGTCGGTGCCGTGCAACGCCGAACCAAACACGCGCGGGTTCCTTGTCCATAACCCCGCTCTGTTCAACCCTGCTCAACAATAGATCGCAATGAAAAGTGGAAGAAAATCGGTCAGACCACTGTTTTTGTTGTTTCGCTGAATAAGACTGCAGCGGTTTGAAAAAGGTCATCGCAGCGTTACGCAAGCAGATTGGAGCCGGTGAGCCGTTACATGACAATGCAGCCATTCCCAATGACTTCACTACCAATATGACCCAGCCCGAACGTATCCCCAAGGCCATGGCAGAGAAATTTGCCGGCATCACGGCACTCATCGACCCATTCTGTGCCTGCTACCTGAATGAAGAATATCGCCAGATGATTCACCACGCCGTCGGCGCTTTGGCCAGAAAACGCCCCTCGCCGCTATCAACAGGCAAGGAAAGCGTCTGGGCGGCCGCTGCCGTGCATGCTGTCGGCCTCGTCAATTTTCTCGATGACCCTGCCCAGGATCCGCACTGTCGGCCGAAAGTGATCTTTGAATTTTTCGGGGTCGCGCTGAGCACGGGGCAGAATAAATCCAAGGGCATCCGGGATGCACTCAACATGGATCGCTTTTCACCTGAATGGACGCTGCCCAGCCGGCTTGCAAACAATCCCATGGTGTGGATGCTGGAGGTTAACGGCATGTTGATGGATATTCGCCATGCGCCCATTGAGTTTCAGCGCCTCGCCCACGAAAAAGGGCTGATTCCGTTTGTTCCGGCCGAGCGTCAGGAAAACCTGAAATGAGCTGAATTTTGCATAACGCACTGGTCATCGCCATTAAGTCTTTGCAGGGCATGGACATGTAGCAAAAGGCGTTGCTTGCCGACGAGATCTTCCGTGAGCAGCCAAACTTGTCCGGTTCTGCGAGGAGCCAGGGACGACCCCATGCATGGCCGAGATAATGTGGCACCGCCGGGAAACCAGGCGGCAACAGAGAAAACAAACTTTGGCCTAAACGTGGGTGAGGAACTGGCTTGCTCTCTGCTTCGCATTGTTTTTCTCGAAATCACCTTCTTGGTAGCCGCTTTACCGCTTGATCAATCGCAGATCGGTAATGAAAGGCTGGGCGATGCCGATTCCGATTTCCACAAAGGCCGGGTGGGCTGGGTGGATCAGGTAGTTGGTTTCCGCCGGGATCACCGCGCTGGGGACGGCGAGGACGGGACTGGTGCGTCTTGTTGCCCAGTCCGAACCGATGGTCTGTAGTTGTTGCCGGGTGGCCGGGGCGCGCCAGTCGGTGGGGAGTTGGTTCGCATCGATGTGTTCGATGATCAGCGTGTCGGGCAGGTTTGCCGCGATCATCATGTAATTGGCCCGAAGCGGTTCGTCCTGCACCAGCATTTCCAGCATGGCCAGTGACTGGCTGCCGGCGGTATACACCATGGATATGCCCTTGCGGTTCCAGCGACCGCCATAGAGCCGGGCGCCTTCGCCGCTAAAGGCGGTATCCGCGTAGCGTCGGGTGACCAGACGCCAGACGGTCAGCGACATCAGGCGAACACGCCGTGTTCAATACGGCCGAGCGTATCCATCACGCTTTCCGCACCGATGTCGGTGTCCAGCAGAGACAGGGGGGTGACGCCGGTCAGGGCGGCGTTTGCCGATTTCAGCCAGTCGCGCGCCGCGTCGATGTCCTCGAAGGTTGCTTCCGCGCGTTCGATGACCCGCGCCAGACGGACCAGCTTGGCAGTTTCCTCGCTGTTGAGCCGGCCTTCCTTCTTGCGTCGGGCCAGCGTGCGGTCAGGTATGGCGAGGGCGGCAGCCAACTCGGCCTGGGTGATGCGCATGACCTGGGTCAGCGAGTCCACCGCTGCGGAGGGGATACCTTGGCGGATGACCGATACCCACTGCAATGGGGTGCATAGATTGGGCGGCAAGCCGCGCTGGCCGCCCAGCATCGTTTCAAGGGAAAGAGTTGCGCTCATGGTGACGATCCAATTTGTGCCATTTGGCATTCATTCTAGCCAATTGTGGCGGTAAGTGATTTCTTTCGTGCGCGAGAAAATCGGGACAACCCACGTTTTCAACCCATACTTTCAACCAAATAACTCACCCGACTCGGCTTCAGTCAGCTTATGAGGCCTATCGGATTTTCCCAGCGTCACCCGCTTGCCCAGCGCTGATTCGATAACGCATATAGGCCAGCAGATAGGTTTCCTGCTGAATCAGACAGGAGCGATAACACCCCTCCCAAAGCGTACCGATGCGGCGATAATCCGGATGTCGACGTCTTGTTCGGCGTCGGGTCAATTTCTATGAGTGGGACATCTCGGGAGTGATGCCATGAAGTTGCGTCAGCGTTGGGTGGGGCTGGCCCTGGCGGTGGGGGTTTGCGGGGTGGTGTTGGCTGCGACCCAGGCGGAAACGACGCTCAAGCCGCTCGTCGGTCTGGCGTCCTTGAGCGCGGATTTGTCGCGGCCGGATGCGCTGATCGAGTCGGACAGTCTGTCGGCGTTGCCGGCTGCGGTGATCCAGTCGCCGCTGTTGAAGGATTTGCTGACGGAAGACTTCGCTTTCTATTACCAGGATCTGGATACCCGGCTCGACGTTTTGGGTGCGATCAAACGGCTGGCTTTCGAGCACGATCTGAGACTGAGCGACCGTCTGCTTGATGCCGTGTTCGATGAACCGGCCGAAGTCGCGTTCTGGCGTGGCGAGGGCGGGCGTCTGCGCCACTGGATGCTGAGCGGGACGCGCAACGGCATTGCGAAGAGCCTGGAAGTGCTGGCGCGGGTGGCGGCGGATGACAAGCAGTTGTCGCGTGTTGCCGAACTCGGCGGTGCGGCGGCAGTTCCGGTGTATGCGCTGAAGCTGAATACCCGAACCACGGTGTTGTTCGCGTCGCGCGGTGACCGCTTGGTGGTGTTGTCACATCCCGCGCTGTTGTTGGACGCGGAAGGTGCGCCAATTGCGGAGCGCGCCACCGCTGTGCTGGCGGCATTGTCGGAGGCGAGCGAGCCGCGTGCCGGGCATTTTGCCGGCGAGCCGCGTCAGGGTGCGCATCGGTTGAGCGTGGCGTTCGATGTGCTGGGCCAGGGTTATGGCCAGTTCATACCGGGGGTGAAGAGCGTGCGCTTCGAGCATGCGGACAAGGCATGGCGGGCCGCGCTGCAATTCAGCGGCGATGTCGCGAGTCAACCGCCGGCGCTGAAATCCCTGCCTTGGCGGGCGTTACCGGAGGGCGCTGCGTTCTGTGCCGGTTTGCCAGTGGGCCCGGCGGAACTGGCGGCGCTGACGCCGGGTGTCGCCGTGAAACCGTATTTGACTGGTGCTGCGGCAGTTTGCTGGTATGAGGCGCAGGGCTGGCAGGCGCCGCTGTTTGCGCTGGGTTTGACCGCAGACGCCAAGCCCGAGACGCTGGCGCCCGTGCTGAGCGGCTTGTTCGAACAATGGATAGGGGCGCGCGAATTCGAGCAGGAGGCTGGGCGTTTCCCGGTGCGGCAGACCGTTCTCCCGGATGGCGCGCGGGTCTGGCGGCGGGAAGTCAGTGCGCGCTACGGCGAATTGACCGTGCCGGCGGAACGGCGCAGCGCGTTTTCCGCCGACCGTTATTTCGATGTCGGGCTGGCCCAGTCCGGTGACGTGCTGCTGTTCTCGCCTTCCGGCCCGCTGCTGGACAAGGCGCTGGATACGCTGGCCAAACGCTATCCATCCATCGCCGACCGCTTGAACGCCGACCCGGCTACTGATTCTTCCGTCTTTCTGCTCGATCCGCCGCGTCTGGCCCGCTTCCTCGAAACGGCGACGCGCGATATCGGCGAGGAACCCGGTGCCAGCCTGTTGCCGCGCTATGCGGCGATGGCCAGCCATCCGGCGCTGGCGGCGACGCTGAGCGGCAAGGCGGGGCAGGACGGCTGGCACACGGTGAACTGGACGCCGCTCAAGTAATTTATATGCACCGTCGCCAAGCCCTTGTTGCGCTGGCCCTCGGCGTGATTGCCATGCCTGCGCGCGCGCTGACGCAGGCGATGCCGGAGGTACTGCTCGACGCCGAACAATCGCGCCGGCTGCGTGCCTGGATCACGCTGATCGTCGCCGCGCAGTTGCGCGCCGGGCCGTCGCCGCGTTGGCAGCATCGCGATTGCGCCGGGCTGGTGCGCTTCGCCGTGCGCGAATCGCTGCGTCACCACGATGCGGCCTGGGTGCGCGCCAACGGTTTGCAAGGTGTCGCGTTGCCGCCGGAAGTGGCGTTGACTTCAGCGCAGCGCGCGGCGCTGCGCGACTGGGTGGACATCGACGGCAAGCGTCAGGCTTACGTTGGGGCGCTGGCGCTGGTACAGGCCAATTGCCGTCCGCTGGGCAAGGAACTGGCGCCGGCGGAGGCGGGCGACCTGCTGTTTTTCGATCAGGGTGATGACCAACATCTCATGGTGTGGATGGGCAGTTACATCGCCTACCACACCGGCACAGAAACCGCGTCGGACAACGGCCTGCGTGCCGTCGCGCCCCGACGCCTGATGAACTGGGAGGATACGAGGTGGCGACCCGTACCGGAAAATTCGAACTTTATCGGCATCTATCGATTGGCTTTCTTGTCGCGCTGAGCGCGTTGCTGACGCCACCGGCGGCGCAAGCCTTGCCGGAGATACCGGCCAGCGACTTCCGCCCGCTCAAGGGTGAGCCGTTCTTTCTGCTCAGCGACCGCAGCTACGGCGGCACGGAGATCGCGCAGGTGCGCCTGGAACTCAAACGCGGCGGCGAAGCCTCGCGCGTGCTGGGCGGCGAGCAGGGTGTCGATGTCGCCATCCACCGCGTGCCCAAGCCGCTCGAATTCCTGCGCCAGCAGCAGAACCTGCATCGGGTCGGCACGCA
>JAIFKV010000079.1 GCA_020049415.1 Betaproteobacteria bacterium | reverse complement strand
GTTGTTGCGCGCCATCGAGGCGGTAACGCTGAACCGCACCTATTGGTGCCCGAGCGCGACCGAGTCGCTCGCCCGCTCGATGAACGACGATGGCAACCCGTCCCATTCCGTGCCCAAACTGGCCGCGCGCGAACTACAGGTGCTGCGTCTGGTGGCCAACGGCCTGAGTTCGCAGGAGATTGCGGCGCAGTTGAATATCACCCATGGCACCGTTGAAGTGCATCGTCGCAACATCATGCGCAAGCTGGGCCTGCACCGCGCGGTCGAGTTGACCCGCTATGCCATCGACCACGATCTGTTGCTGGAATAAGGGATGCGGAAACAGCCAATATCCCCTTTATCCTTGATTCCTCTGTTTGCGGATTAAATCGTTACGTATCAAGGCATTGCGCGTTGCGAATAAATTCGCACCTACATCGGTTCCAACTGAGCTTTCCAGGTTTATGGCAGCACTAACGGGCGCATTGCGTCGTTGTACCTCGCTTAAGTGGCTAGCCACACGGCACTCGGCACACCTGGCACTGCATCCCGCCAGCGCTACCAAAACGGAACATCGGCTATTCCCGCATCCCTAAGCGCCCGGGCTTGGAATTCCTGCTTCCGGCTGCGTTTTGGCCGTGCATTCCGGAAACTCGCATGGCACGAAAGCACCGTAGGAGGGGCCAAGCTTGCGCGCCCATCACGCTCGGCGGGAGTTGCAATCATCGATGACGGCACGCTGAACGTCCGCTGCATTTACCGGTTTTTCGGTATTCATTGAACCCGCGCCCGGTATTTTTTCCGGCCGCCTTGATGGCTATCCTGAGTGTGTAAGAAGTAAGTCAGCAAATTTACTCAGCCAATGCAAGCAGCCACTTGGAGGCCACAGATGGCCGCAACAATCTTTAACCGCGATGTTTATCCAGTGACTCACGCGCGCTTCCGTTTCGTCCTGAGCATGGACTTCATCCATGTTGACTGAACAGGCCGGTGCAAAACATTTGCACCTGGTCACGGACACCGAAATAATGCCGCACGATCTGCTCGGCGACCCGACACGGTTGCAACAGGCACTGCTCAACTATGCCTCGAACGCGCTCAAGTGTACCGACCACGGTTCTGTCACCCTGCGGACACGCAAGCTGTCGCTGGATGCAAACAGCCTTCATGTTCATTTTGAAGTAAGCGATACCGGCATCGGCATTGCTCCGGATGCCATGGATCGGTTGTTCCAACCGTTTACCCAGGCGGACAGCTCGAACACCCGCAAGCACGGCGGCAGCGGACTGGGCTTGTCGATCACCCGAAAAATGGCTCATCTTAGGGGAGGTAAAGCCGGGGGCAATAGCAGGCCAGGTTTGGGCGGCACTTTCTGGTTTACCGCGCGTCTGGCCCGCTCTGGGCAGACAGAACGTCTCACCCCACCAACGGAAGTCGCGCAGGACCTTCTGCTCGATCTGGGCATGAATGACATCCTGATCAAGCCCTATGACCCGCAAGATCGGGTGCGGATGCTGCTCAAGCACTTTGTCGGCACGCGCAAGTCGGCTTAGTCACTTATGACTCAAGTCATTACATTTTGTGAACAGATTGTTAGTCCGGATTCGGCATGCGCTACAACCGGGTTACCTCTTTGGTTCCGGCTCACCCAGCTTGGGGAAGTTGTAATGCCTTTCAGCTTTCCTTCCAGGATAGCGTGCAACACCCTCCCAGGAGCCTGTCGGACTTTGGTCGTCGATTTCCCGCTTATACCCCCCGGGACTTTGCAGCCGACGATTCCAAAGTCCGACAGGCTCCTAGATTCCAGTTTCGAATTTGCCACCCCGAGGGTTAGTCGCGCCCTGTCACGGGGTGACATGCCAAGGGACATTCCATGAAAACATCCTCAAGACCTGGCGCAGGACCGTCGCGCGCACACCTCAGCCGGAAATTGTGCGTGCGCTGATACAGGAACGTGGCAGCGACGACCCCGACCCGCAACGCGTAGTCAGTCTGATCGGTCGCGATGCCGGTATCGCCGCCGCCATGCTGAAGACAGCCAACTCACCGTATGTCGGGTTGCGCAACAAAATCAGCTCGATCCAGATCGCTGTTTCGATACTGGGCATGAAGCAGGTCACATCCCTGGCGCTCAGCCTGGCGTTGCGTGCGGCGATGCCGATCAAAGGCATTGAAGCCTACTGGGAAAGCGCCGGGCGCACCGCGCAGTTGTCCACGTTGCTGATTCGCCACTTGCATCTACAGCATGGTGACGAGGCCCACCTGTTCGCACTGTTCCAGGACTGCGCCGTGCCCTTGTTGCTGCAACGCTTCCCGAGCTATCCCGGCACGCTGGCGCTTAGCAGCAATCTGCACTGGAGTGAAATTGTCGAACTGGAGGATACCAATCATGACACCAACCATGCCGTGGTCGGCGGCATGCTGGCGGGTGCCTGGGATCTGCCTGCCAACATCCGTAGCGCAATCACCCTGCACCATGACCCTGAAGTGTTCCAGCGCAGCGGCATATCGGAGGATGTCCTGACCCTGATCGCAATCGGCTATCTGGCAAGAAAAGTAGCGGAAATGCTGAACAAGCAACTCAACGACTGCGACTGCGATATGGATGCATTCGGCGTGGTCTGCCTGAAGCACCTGCTGCTCAGTCCGGACGAATTGCGCGATTTCATCGATAGCGCGCGAGAACAGTTTTCACTGCATGAATACTGACCTCCGCCGGGGCGCCTCATTCAAGTCGGCCTGGACGCGAAACCTGCAGCCCTTGCGAAAATCCTGCATCGACAGCCTGGTCAACTGAGTCACGCTACCGGTTTTCCGGTAGTCATCCGTTCCGCCCCCGGTATTTTTCTCTGCCGCCTGAATGATTATTCTGAGCCGGAATAATTCATGGCAAATCAGGGTTAAAGAATTTACCAACAGGGGTGTTTTGAATGAGAAACAACCAGCCAGTCACCCAAAGGGAAAATGACTTTCCCGCAACGTATGCCATTGTCAGCCGGACCGATGCAAAAGGGGTGCTGACCTTCGTCAACGATGATTTTGCCGACAGTTCCGGCTATACGGGTAAGGAACTGATCGGTCAGCATCACAATATCGTGCGGCATCCGGATATGCCGTCGGAAGCGTTTCGTGATCTCTGGGATACCTTGAAAGCTGGGCGCACCTGGACCGGCTTGGTGAAGAACCGTTGCAAGAATGGAGACTATTACTGGGTCAAGGCGACGGCAACACCGACACCGGATGGCGGCTTCATGTCGGTGCGGGTCAAACCAACCCGTGATGAAGTGCGGCAAGCGGAGGCGTTGTATCTGCGCATGCGTGGCAATCCTGGCATCCGTCTTTCCGGCGGCAGTCTGGCGCCAACCGGCATTGCCGCGCTGGCCAACCGTCTGCTCGATTTGCGTCTGAGCTCGAAACTGTGGATTTCCACGTTGGCATCGATGGTCTCGATTCTGTTCTGTGTCGCATTGGGTTGGTCTGCGCTGGATACATTCGAAGCGATGTTGCCGGCCGAGCAGGCGGCGGGTTTCGATCACTATCGCACCGGCTTTGCGCTAGCCGCCGGCCTCGCCTTGGTGGTGTGGCCGTTGGTGGCATTTTTTGTCGTTCGTTCCTTTTCGCTCTCGCTGGATAACGTGGTTCAGGCTGCGCGTTTGATCGCGGCATTCGATCTATCGAAAC
Source organism: Betaproteobacteria bacterium (assembly GCA_020049415.1). Taxonomy (GTDB): domain Bacteria; phylum Pseudomonadota; class Gammaproteobacteria; order Burkholderiales; family Thiobacillaceae; genus PFJX01. The sequence goes on along the minus strand of JAIFKV010000079.1, from coordinate 4,781 downwards.
CGGTAAAAATTGGCGGCCGCGACGAGATTGGTGAGTTGCTTAACCAGTTCGCCATCATGCGCAACAACCTGCAGGAGGGCGCGGCCATGATCAAGCTGAACACGCGCAGGCTCGACCAGGTGGCGCGTGACCTTGCAGAAGCCAGCCATCGCGCCGCAGATGCGGCCAACCATCAATCCGAGTCGGCCTCCAGCATGGCGGCGGTGGTCGAGGAACTGTCGGTATCGATTGACCAGGTCGGCGAGCATGCCAATGAGGCGGATGTGGTGTCACGCGAATCCGGCAAGGCATCGCGCGAGGGCGGTGAAGTCATCCACAACACGGCGAATGAAATCGGCCATATCGCTGATGCGGTCAACCGTTCCGCCAAATCCATCAATGCGCTGGAAATCTATTCCAAGGACATTTCCACCATTGTCGGCGTCATCAAGGATATTGCCGATCAAACCAATCTGCTGGCGTTGAATGCCGCCATCGAAGCTGCCCGGGCCGGTGAACAGGGGCGCGGTTTCGCGGTGGTGGCGGATGAAGTGCGAAAACTGGCCGAACGCACCGCGCAATCGACCCAATTGATCAGCGACATGATCGCTAAAGTGCAAAGCGGTGCTCATCAGGCGAGGGCGGAAATGGAAGCCGGGGTGAAGCAGGTGTCGGAGGGCGTGCTGCTGGCGCACCAGGCGGGCGATTCGGTGGCCGATATTCAGAAGACGTCGCAGCGCGTGGTAAAGGCGGTGGCGGATATCAACCTGGCGCTGAAGGAGCAAGGCGTGGCCGCGCGTGAAATAGCGCAAAGCGTGGAGAAAGTTGCCCAAATGACTGAAAGCGGTTCAGAAGCCAGCCATCAGGCATCTCTGGTGGCCGAGCAAGTCGCTGCACTGGCGGATGAACTGCGCAGGCTGGCGAATATGTTCAAGGTTTGAGTGGTAAGCGACTGCCCAGGTTATTCATGGACAGTCGCTAACGGGCGCATTGCGTCGTTGTACCTCGCTTAAGTGGCTAGCCACACGGCACTCGGCACGCCTGGCACTGCATCCCGCCAGCGCTACCCAAAACGGAACATCGGCTATTCCCGCATCCCTAATCGCCCGGGCTTGGAATTCCTGCTTCCGGCTGCGTTTTGGCCGTGCATTCCGGAAACTCGCATGGCACGAAAGCCCCGTAGGATGGGCCAAGCTTGCGCGCCCATCACGTTCGGCGGGAGTTGCAATCATCGATGACGGCACCCAGAACGTCCGCTGCATTTACCGGTTTTCCGGTATTCATTTAACCCGCGCCCGGTATTTTTTCCGGTCGCCTTGATGGCTATCCTGAGTGTGTAAGAAGTAACTCAACAAATTTACTCAGCCAATGCAAGCAGCCACTTGGAGGCTACAGATGGCCGCAACAATCTTTAACCGCGATGTTTATCCAGTGACTCACGCGCGCTTCCGTTTCGTCCTGAGCATGGACTTCAGCGCGTCTGTCTGTCTGCTTGCGGGGGCGTTGCCAAAACGGGTCGTCCAGCAGGTGCTGTCGATAGCGGGTGCGGGGCGTACCCACAGGGGGTGAACAACATGTCGAATACCACGGGATTACTCAACAGCAAGCAATGCAATCCAAACATGGCGATGCGGGAGATCGTTACCAGAGTGTCCGGTCATCTCGGCGAGATGGGCGCCGCCGGGGAATGCTGCAATCAAAGCATCTACCCGGACCCTGTCAGTTCGCTGGGAAGCGAGGCGCGCTACCGCATCCTCGCCGACTACTCGCCGGACTGGGAATACTGGCTCGGCGCGGAGGGTCGATTTCTTTATGTCTCGCCCGCTTGCGAGGCGATCTGCGGCTTTCCACCGCAAGCCTTTCTGGATGACCCGGAACTGTTCTGCCATCTGCTGCATCCGGACGACCACGCTGGCTGGCATCGTCATATCGATGATGCGATGGAGGATCATGCGGTGCATGAAAACCTGATCATGCGGCTGCTTGATCCGCACGGCAATCTGCTCTGGCTGGAACATCAATGCAGACCGGTGTTCGATCTGGAGGGTCGTTATCTGGGCCGCCGCGGCGTTAATCGCAACATTACCGCGCGCATGCAAGCAGAAGCGGAAACGCGGCATGTCAGCCGGCTGTTGAAAGTGTTGAGCGAGGTCAATCAGCTCATCTCGCGCGAGCAGAATGAAAGCGCGCTGATCGATTCGATCTGCCGTATCGTCGTCGAAGTCGGCGGTCTGCTCGCCAGCCAGGTTGCATTTGCCGATGCGATATCCGGACAGCTCATGCCGATTGCGGCATTCGGCGCGCCAGTCTATCCGCCGGATGGTGATTGGCCATGCTTGAGCGCAGACAAGCTGGTGTTGTCCGACAGTACGACTCAAAGCTTGGCAACACCGCAAATCTGTCACCCGTCGAAGCTGCTCAGCGGACTCAATACCTGGTGTGAATCGTTGAATGTGCAGGGCATCGGCGGTGTCATTCACTACCCGCTTCAATATGGCAACAATCACTTTGGGTTGATCAGTTTCTTTGCCGACAGCACCGCTTTGCTGCGTGAGGATGTCTGCGCTCTGCTGAAGGAAATCGCGAACGACCTGGCTTATGCGCTGCAAAGCTTTCGCCATCGACGGCAGGAATTCGAGGCCCGTTTCAAGCTGGCCGAGCGCGAGGCGCATCTTCTAACCTTGATGCAGACCGTACCAATGGGTATCGGCATCGTGGTGGCGCGCGAATTCGTCGAGGTGAATCAAGGCGTATGCCGCATGCTGGGCTATGCCGCCGAGGAGTTGGTCGGCCAGCCAACGCGAATGGCGTATCCCGACGATGCCGAATATGAACGTGTCGGGCGCATCAAATATGCCGATATCCACGCCACCGGTGCCGGCCGCATTGAAACCCGCTGGCTTCGCAAGGATGGTCAGGTCATCGATGTGCAGCTGGTCAGTTCGGCTTTCGATCGACTCGATCTCGGTAAAGGGGTGGTTTTTACTGCGGAAGACATCAGTGAACGCAAACAGGCCGAGGCGCGGCTGGAATTCCTGTCGCATTACGATTCGCTGACCCGGTTGCCGAACCGCGAACTGCTGCGTGATCGCCTGGAGCACGGCATCCAGCGTCAGCGCCGCGATGGCAAGCAACTGGCGGTACTGCTGATCGATCTGGACCGCTTCAAACACATCAATGAAACCCTCGGTCACCGCGTTGGTGATGCGCTGTTACAGGCGCTGGCGGCGCGTCTGCGTGTGCATATGCGGAGCGCCGATACCCTGGCGCGGGTTGGCGGCGACGAATTCGTGCTGTTGCTGGAAAACGATGTGTCGCTGTTGGCAACCAGCACCTTGGCGCAAAAGGTGCTGATTATGCTGAGCGAGCCTATTCAGATTGACGATAACGCGCTCTGCGTCACCGCCAGCATCGGCATCAGCATGTTTCCCGCCGATGGTGAAACGCCGGATGATCTGCTGCGGCATGCCGATGTCGCGCTGTACAAGGCGAAAGACCAGGGCCGCAACGTCTTCCAGTTCTTCGAAGCTGTAATGACCGCCGACGCCTTCGAGCATCTGTGGCTGGAAAACGCGCTGCGGGTGGCCGGCAGCCGCAACGAATTGCGCGTCCACTATCAGCCGCAGGTGAGTCTGGCCAACGGCGAGTTGCGTGGGGTTGAAGCGCTGGTGCGCTGGCAGCATCCCGAACTTGGTCTGATTCCGCCGGGGCGATTCATTCCGCTGGCGGAAGAGGCCGGCCTGATCGGCATGATCGGCGAATGGGTGCTGCGCGAGGCGTGCCGACAGATGCGCGACTGGGATGCGCGCGGACTCAATATGCCGCGCGTGTCGGTCAATCTTTCGGTGCAACAGATCAGCCGCGATACGCTGTTGCCGTTGGTGGCAAGCGTTTTGCGGGAAACCGGTCTGAGTGGCGATCGGCTGGAACTCGAGGTGACCGAATCGATGATCATGCGTGAGTCGGAAAAAGCGCGTGGCGTGCTGGAAGACTTGCGTGAACTGGGCGTCAAGCTGGCGATCGACGACTTTGGCACCGGCTATTCATCGCTGGCCTACCTGAACCGCATGCCGATGAACCGCCTGAAAATCGACCAATCCTTTGTCCGCGATATCGGCCGCGATAAAAACGCCGAAGCCATTGTTCGCGCCATCATCGCGCTGGCCCGCAGCCTGGGCCTGGAGACGGTTGCGGAAGGAGTGGAAGAACAGGTTCAGTCAACTTTTCTCGACAATGAAATGTGCGATATCGGCCAGGGCTTTCTGTTCAGCCACCCGGTCGAGGCGGAGGAAATATTCATGCAATGGACCTCGAACCTCGAACGGCGCTAAGAGCCAGTCAAGTCATTGATTATCCTGAAATCCTCAATTGAACGTGTTTGAGTGCGCGTTTTTCGGGCCGGTTGGCAAGGCGCGATGACACCGCAGGGGCGTATCCCGCAAGGATAAGCAAGGACTTGGCCGCCGTCTTTTTACCGGCGTAGCCGTCGTAGAGCGGAAAAGCAGCTTCATCGCGCCTTCCGCCGGATGTGCCGTGCGTTGGCGGAAGAGGTGCAGCATACGGCGGATAACGCCGGCAAAAGGACGCCGGCTCATCCGCCCTACGTGACTGGGGAGTTTGCCGGGTCCGGGCGGCGAACCGATTCATGCGCAAGGGTGCGCACGGCGCACCCTAAAATGCCGGCGAATTAATGGGCCGTCATTCCGGCATTGTTCTGGCCGGTATCCAGCCAGCCGTCGTAGGGCGGAAAAGCGCAGCGCCTTCCGCCGAATGCAACAGCGTCGATCTCATCCACCGCCATC
>JAIFKV010000032.1 GCA_020049415.1 Betaproteobacteria bacterium | reverse complement strand
GCGGCATTAAGACCGCTCAAACCTTGTTGGAATGCCATCATCCGCTCCTTAGAAAATTTGCCGAATTTGATCGAAACCGCGTGCGCCCAAGCCCGCGACTTCGACTTCCATATCGCTATCGTTGAGAGAAACGCTCAACACATTGCCTAATCCATAATTGGTTGTTGCAACGGTCTCGCCGCCCGCTTTGGCTTCCACCCGGAAGCGATATTCGCCTTCCGCCTGGCTTTCGCCGCTGGTGTTCAACCCATCCCAGACAAATCGAACCAGACCGGCTTGCTGAGCGCCAAGATCAACCGTCCGCACCGCTGCACCATTGGCATCAAAGATATTCACCTTGACACTGTCCGCAGTCCCGGCGAGGTCGATGCCACCGGCCGCACCCACCGCGTTCAGCGTCAGCCCGTCCCCTTCGGCCAACACCTGATGTCCAACCAATGCCGCCCCTTGCATGACCTGATTCGAGCGGAACTGGGCAACCAGACCGTCGAGCGTGGCATTGAGTTTATTCACCCCCTCCACCGTCGACATCTGCGCCAATTGAGTGGTCAGCTCGGCGTTTTCCATCGGGTTCATCGGATCCTGGTTCTGCAACTGAGTGACCAGCAGTTTGAGAAAACGATCGGACATCTCGCTCGTCGCACTGGCCTCCTTGGCTGAAGTCTTTGCATTGAGACTGGAAATGAGGCTCGCGGCGGAGTCATTCTGGACAGTGGAAATTGCCATGATTCAGCGCTCCTAACTTGCCGCGACGGCCAACGTGCGCTGTAGCAGCGACTTGGTGGTGGCCATCACTTCGGCGTTGGTTTGATATGAACGCGAGGCGGAGATCATGTTGACCATTTCTTCCACCGCATCGACGTTGGGATAAGCGACATAACCTTTGGGATCGGCCAGCGGGTGCTTCGGGTCATACACCATCCGCGCCGGTGAAGCGTCTTCCACCACTTCGGTCATCCGCACGCCTTGCGCCCAGGGCGCGGATTTGTTCATCGCCACCGCCTGGAACATCACCTGCTTGGCTTTGTAGCCCTCGCCGGTGGAGGCGTGCGCGGAGTCGGCATTGGCCAGGTTCGATGCGACCGCGTTCAAGCGCATCGACTGTGCAGTCAGTGCCGAAGCGGCGATTTGAAAGACGTTGGTGAGTGACATCAGAACACCTCTTTACTGATTTGCCCCAACCGCCTCGCTCATCCGTTTGAAGGACGAGGCGGCGCGGTCGAGCAGGAACTGGTAATGCAGCGAGTTTTCAGTGAAATGCGCCCGCTCGACATCGGGATCAACGGTATTTCCATCCAGACTGGGCTGCACGCTGGAGCGATATTTGAGATGCCCGCCAGCCGCAGTGCCACCAACGCCATCCAGATGCACGCTATCGGTACGTGCCAGTTTCAGCGAACCACCGGTGGCGCCGATAACACTCTTCAGGGCTGCGGCGAAATCCAGATCGCGGGCTTTGTAGTTGGGCGTATCCGAATTGGCAATATTCGCCGCCAATATTTCCTGCCGCTGAGCGCGAAGATTCAGAGCGGATTTGACGAAGGCGATTTCGGTGTCGATTTTGTTGAGCATATTGGTCTCCACTTGCAACTTAGCAAACCTCATGCCAAACACCGAACAACCGTAATACACGTCTCGAAAGGCCCACTTGGCGGGCGAGTGAACAATCTGGATCGGCAATCTTCGCCGGGGGCGGCAAGCCCTGCCGGAGCGCTTTCCGGCGTGCTGGGTTGCGGGCCGGCGTCCTATGCCGACGCGATCCGCCGCAACGCGGTTTCAATCACCGAACGCGGCGCGCCAATATTCATCCGCATAAAACCCGAGCCGCCAGCGCCGAATACCGTGCCGGGATTCATGCCGACACGTGCTTTTTCGACAAAAAAGCGCTTCATCGCGGCGTCATCCCAATTTCGCTGCACGCACAGTGCCCGGCAATCCAGCCACAGCAGATAGGTGCCTTCCGGCTCCACCACTCGAATGCCAGGCAAATTTTGCCGGCAAAACTCGGTTACGAAATCTCGGGTCTCGGCCAGATAGGTCATCAGCGCGTCCAGCCAAGCCGCACCATTGCGGTAACCGGCGGCAAATGCGGCGCTGCTGAACGGGTTGTAATTGCCCGCGTGGAGTAGATCAAAGGCCTTCGACAATGCCTCGCGTCGGGCTGGATCGGGCACGATCAACGCGGACAGGCCCAGACCGGGAATGTTGAATGTCTTGCTGGGCGCCACGGCGGTGACCACACGGGCGGGGTTGTCGGTCAACGCCGCCAGAACCTGATGGCGCCGGCCAGGATAGATCAGATCGTGATGAATCTCGTCGGACAGCACCACCAGATCGTGCCGCTCGGCGATGTCGAGCAATCGCGCCAGTTCTTCTCGCGTCCAAACTCGGCCAACCGGGTTATGCGGCGAACACAGCAACAACAGGCGCGCGTTGGCATGCACGGCACAGCTTTCCAGCTGCTCAAAGTCGATCTGATAATGGCCATCGCGCAGCATCAAAGGATTTTCCAGCAGCTGCCGGCCGGTCCCGGTCACCGCCGAGAAGAACGGGTAATACACCGGCGGCTGCACGATGACGCCCTCACCCGCTGCGGCAAACGCCAGCACGGCGGCATGCAGCGAGGGCACTACACCAGGCGCCGGCAAAATCCAGTCACGTTCGATCCGCCAGTCGTGACGTTGCCCCATCCAGCTGATCAAGGATTCAAACACCGCTTCCGGGTAGCGGCTGTAGCCATAAATTGGATGCGCTGCGCGCGCCAACAAGGCCTGGGTAATCGCTTCCGGCACGGCGAAATCCATGTCCGCCACCCACAACGGCAGCACATCCGGCGTACCGAAGTAGCCGGCGCGGCCATCGTGTTTGATGGAGTCGGTACCGTCGCGGGGAATAACGCGGTCGAAGTCGAAACTCACTCGAGTCGTTCCCAAACCGTGACTTCCGATAACGTGTGCTGAAATTTGCGCTTGGTTTCACGCAACACAAAGGGCACATCGAGTGGACCTTCGATCAGCCGAAAATGCCCGCCGAGCCGGGCTTTCAGGCCATCCAGGGTGGTGAAGTTTTCACCGTCCTTCTTGAAGCCGCCAACCCATTCCGCGCGCGGCGTATGTTCTTCCAGCCAGGTGCAGGGCGTGGCAATGATCAGCAGACCGCCGAGATTGAGACGCTCATGCACACTGTCGAGGAACTTGGACGGGCTGTACAGACGGTCGATCAGGTTGGCGGCCAAAATCAGGTCGTAACCAGTGAAGTGAGGTTTCAGATTGCAGGCGTCGCCTTGAAAGAACGCAACTTTGTTGCGCGTCTGCTCCAGACCCAGTTCGGCCAGGCTGCGTTCGTGATAGCTGACCAGTTCACCCTCCTCGGCAAAGGTGTAGCGCAGCCGACCAGGCTCAGTCGCGCTGCCACCCATCTGCACGCCCAAGTTGATGAAGCGGGCGGAGAAATCGATGCCGGTGACTTGATCAAAATGCCGCGCCAGTTCGAAGCTGGAACGTCCGGCGGCGCAGCCGAGATCAAGCGCATGTCGGGCCGGGCGCTTGCCGATAACGCGAATTGCCAGATCGGCCAGCGCCTTGGGGAAGTTCTCGACGCCGAAATGGCTGTCGCCATAATGGAATTCGGCGTACTCGGACAACATTTTGTCGGTTTCGTAATAGGCGCTGGCGGGCATGGAGGTCTCGCTGGATGACAAGGGTTGGCCGACTACATAGCGAAAGCCGGCATGCTGGAAGAAATGGCGGCGGAAGGCGTAGCGCGCCGACTTGCGGCTTTCGTTGCCGGCGCTGATCCACGACCCGCCCTTGAACAGGTTGTGGCGGCCGTCAAAAGTCGGGGTGGTGAAGTCATCGTAAAGCGGATGCACGCGAAAACCGTCGAACGGATAAATCGGCGTCTGCGTCCATTGCCAGACGTTGCCAACTACGTCGTAAAGATCGCCGTGGCGAAAATAATCGACCGGACATGACGAGGCAGCGTAATCGAGATGCAGGTTGGCAACGGCTCGGTCGGCAGTGAGTTCATTCACCCCGGCGTGTTCGTATAAACGCAGCCATTCATTCTCGCTCGGCAGGCGCACCGGCATGCCGGTGCGCGCCGCCTTCCAGGCACAGAACGCGGCGGCTTCCAGGCAATTGACTTCTACCGGCCAGTTCCACGGCATTGACACTTCTTCCAGCATCAGGCGCAGCCGCCAAGATTCACCATCTGCGATCCAGAAAGTTGGATGAGTCGTTCTCGCGTAACTTTTCCAAGCGAGTCCTTCCGCGTCCCACCAGGCATCGTCGGCATAGCCGCCAGCCTGGACAAATTCGAGAAACTCGCCGTTGCTGACCAGAAAGCGGCTGGCCTGAAAATCCGCCACTTGAGCGACATGCTGGCCATATTCGTTATCCCAGCCGTAACTGGCATCGGTCTTGCCCAAGCGGACTTCACCGGCAAGGATGTCGACCAGATCATTCTGCGGCGCATCCCCGCACTCGCGCCATGGTTCCCAGGCTGGATGCGGGTGAACAAAGCTCAGCCCGTGCTGGCGGATCAATACCGAGGACGTTTCCAGATGAATCCGCTCGTGTTCGATGCCCATCAACACGACCCAGGCCGGATCCTCCCAGGCGATAGGCAAAGTCAGCGGCATTTCGGCAATCACCGCATCGACCGCCGCCCGCACTTGTTGCCGGTAGGCACGCACGTCCTCTACTGGCGGCCAGTCGTAATGCGCGTCGTTGAGATCATCCCAACTCATCTCATCGACACCAACGGCGAACATCGACTCGAAACGCGGATGGATGCGCATACTCAACAGGCCAGCCAGAACCAGCTTGTTAGCAAAGAAAGTGGCCGTGTGTCCGTAATAAAAAATCAGCGGATGGCGTAACGGAATCGGTTTTTTGTAAAACGCCGCAGTCGTAGCCAAGGTCTCGAACAACAGTTCGTAACGATCGAAAGTGGCATGGAAATAGTCGCGAATTTCCAATCGTTTGTTGGCGACATCATCGCCAGTCAGCAAGGGCGTGCGGGGGAAAATCGCGGCAGTCATGGCGGACGAAATAAAAAAATATTGATCATATGTATAGGCGGAAATACCAATACGCAAGACTTGATGCTGCATCTCAGGCTTCGGCTTTTAGCAACGGTATGCGCCCCCCCACCGCAAGCAGCGACTTGGCCACCGGATGATTAGCAATTAGCTCAACTTTTGACTAAAGATGTACAGCCTCTGGCCGTTGTTACTTAAACTTTTTCGAATGCCGCATTTGATCAACAAGGGAATACTCTCGCCATGAAAAACAACCAACCCGTGACCAACCAGGAATATCAGGTCCGGAACGACGCTGCCTTCATTACCCACACCGACGAGAAGGGGCGCATCACACTGACCAACGACGAATTCGTCGAAGCAAGTGGCTTCACCCGCGAGGAATTGGTCGGTCAATCCCATAACGTGGTGCGCCACCCGGATATGCCGGTTGAAGCTTTCCGCGACCTGTGGGCGACCCTGAAACGGGGACGGCCGTGGACCGGACTGGTCAAGAACCGGCGAAAAAACGGCGATTATTACTGGGTGCGCGCCAACGTCTCGCCTACCGCAGAGGGCGGCTATACCTCAGTGCGGGGCAAACCCTCTCGCCAGGAAGTCGAGGCAACCGAGGCGCTTTATCGCGCGATGCGCAGCAACGCCGGCATCAAGCTCAACGGCGGCCATCCGGCGCCAACCGGCCTTGCCGGTCTGACGAACAAGCTGTTCGGCGGCATGAGCATTGCCAGTCGGCTCTGGATTCTGGTCGGAATAGCCGTCTCGATGTTTATCATGGCAGTGGCCATCGGCTGGTCCGACTTGCACACGAGTCGCGTTTCCCTTAAGGCGCTGTATGAAGAAAGCGCAGTACCAATGCACGCCATAGGCAACTTCCGGGCAATTTACAAAGAGAACGATAACGAGGTGCTGCGCGCATTTCAGCATGACCCCAGCGGTACGATGATTACTTTTCACGACCACCCGCTGAGCATGCATTTCGACAAGATCAAAAGCCGAAAAGCCGAGAACGATGCCTCATGGGCGGAGGCGATTGGCCATCCCTTGAGTGAAGAAGAAAAGAAACTGGTCGCCGACGTGGTTGAAAAGAGGCTGGCTTGGCAAAAGAAACGCGATACCGCGTTGGATTCCATTAAAGCCGGTGATTTCTCGCCTGAAGTCATGTCTACCTACTTGAAAGCGGCGCGCGAAGAAGGCGCTGCGTTCGATCAATCGCTGAAATCCTTATCGGAATTCGACAAGAATGCAGCCAAGGCGAGATACGAGGTGGCTGAAATTGCGTATCAGAAGGACGTCAAGATTTTCCTCACCTTGACCATTTTTGGACTTCTATCCGTGCTCAGCATCGCCTGGTTTGTCGTGAACCATATTTCCAGTTCGCTGCGCATCGCCGGCGACTTCGCCAACTCGATCGCTGCGGGCGATCTGACCCGGCCGATCCCGCAAGCCGGCGAAGACGAGATCGGCGATCTAATGGCCAAACTCGGCGTCATGCGAAACACCCTGCATGAACTGATTGCCTCTATCAGCCAGAACATGA
>JAIFKV010000033.1 GCA_020049415.1 Betaproteobacteria bacterium | reverse complement strand
CCTTTCTTCGTGGGACTGGTTGTTGACTTCTCCAGTCTGGCACATAGATGCCGTAGCAGAAGGGAGGAGTCCATCCCATTGGAAAAGCGGCGTTACCGGAAAAGCGGCTTTATCGAAATGCCGTACAACACGATAGAAACGGCCACGACCTTCAATGGGGCGATCTTCAACCGCGTTAGCCAATTTGATCATTGGTTCGGCAGCGTACAGATCCTGGTTGAGGTTAAGACTACGTTGCCTTCAGGTATCGACTCGGCACATCGGCAATGGCCGTCGAACGCCTTTCATTTCCACCTTCAGGAGTCTTCACCATGAAACAGATCAGCAACTATCTTTCCGCAGCCTTCCTTGCCACCACACTGGTGTCTGTCATGGGTTGCTCGACGCCGCAACGGGAGACCGTTCAGTACCTGGAAGACAGCGATGTCACCACCAAGGTAAAGGCGGCCATCTACAACGACCCCCAAGTGAAGGACAACGCGATCAATGTCGCCACTTTCATGGGTGTGGTGCAACTGAGCGGATTTGTGAGTTCGCAGGCAGCAGCTGACAGGGCCATCGATCTGGCACGCGGCGCCAGCGGCGTGAAGAGCGTCACCAACGACATGCGCCTCAAGTAAAGACTGATCGCGGAACGTTGCCGTAAGTGATCTTCGACAACGATCGGGAGAACACCTTTTTATGGCGAGATCATTCTTCAAAATAACGTCAGGTCCAGAACGAAAATTCCGCCATGCACATCCTTTTGATGAACCTCGCAGCGCAGTTCCGGACAGGATCTACCAATGGCAAACAACGCGTCCCGCCCCAACCTGCGCCCGTAATCGCGCGCCCATCTTAGGCATGGCGAATCCCGGGTTTGCACCTGCGGCAAGTCGAATGCCTACACTTCAGCTCGCGCAATGCGCACAATTTTGTGCGCGATATCTTCCGGCGACAGGACAAAATCGATGCAACCCGTATCGATTGCACTCTCCGGCATGTCTGGCTGGGTCGCCGTGACAAGTTTCTGCGCGATGGTAATGCCGCCGACTTCCTGTATCCCGCACAGCGCCGCAGCGCCGTCGCCGTCATAACCGGAAACAATGACGGCAATCAGCTTGCCCTCCCAGTAGCGGGTCAGCGAACGCAAGAAAACCGTGATGACATCCGGCCAGCCGCGCGGCTTTGATATCGGTTCTAGATGGAACTCTCGATCATCGACGTGCAAGTCCCGATTGGCCGGAATGATGAATACATGATTCGGCTCAATCAACATGTTCTCGGTGATCAGATCGACCGGCATCGAGGTGAAGCGAGGTAGAACCTGATGCAGTTGAGTCGGCATCATCGTGATGTGATTGACGATGACGATCGCCACGCCCATATCAGCCGGGAGATTTTTCAATAATCGGATATAGGCATCGAGGCCACCTGCCGAGCCACCGACACAGACAATCGGGAAGTTTTTCACTGGGAACTCTTCACTTGTATCGAGCGCATCGCCATCTTGCACGAACTCTTTCATGACGGTTTTTCCTGGGTTGATTATTTGTTGCGTAACTGGATTAGCCATTTACCGGGATGCACCCTGGTCGGCCTCAAGCCTTGAGGAAAGCCAGCGGATCGGCATTCAGATGATCCTTGTAATCGATCCGCGAGCCGTCTTGCGTCGAGATTTCGCTCATTGTTTGGCTCCTTTTGGGCGCTATGAAAATCTCTCCATCACGCCCCAGAAGAGCCGTTCGGCAAACCGTGTCATGGACGGACGGTTCCGGAGGTTGAGCCGCCGCAAAAAGAATGAGTTGGGTGCCTGGAAGTCGGCCACTTCAGTCAGTGGTGTTATGTGCCACCGATGGCCGCAATGAATTGGTCAGCGACCATAGACCAGGAAATTGACCCGAATGACCGCTCCGACCATCAGGCTATAGCCGGATCCTGGGCTTGGTAGAACGGCCATCTCAAGTTCTGACCGGCTGGTCACAACCCACCCGTTGTGTCGCGCGACAGCATCTACGACTTTCAGACGTGATCTTGCATAACCGCGTCGATTTCGTCCGCCGCCCTCATCCAGTCCTCGTCGCAGCGATTGCCGGCAAAACCTCGCTTTTCGGCGAGGTAATAAGCGCCAACCGCAATCATGTGGTGGCGGGTTTCGGCCCTGATGTCGGCATTCACTGCCATCCTGAACTCTTCCGACTGGATCCAGCCTTCGTGGATGCCCTGCCCCCCCATCCCAAGCCGTTCGGCATGGTAATGCATGTCGTCGGCAATCATCTTTTGGCGGATATCGTTACTGTCAACTTCTTTACTCATGATTTCTGCTCCTGTAGTGCTGCTGAGCTGCTTCCTTTCAACGGAGTTGCAGCTAAAGGGTTCGATGGCGGTGATCAAATCAGCGGCTTGTTAATGAAAAAAGACAAGATATAGAACGATAAGAAGTACTTCCGTACCAAGACCAATATACATATTTACCTCCGACTCATTACCCCCCTCGACGAGAGCAGTTAGGTATGAATTGATAGCGTCGTGCATCGAGCTGGGCTCCCATTGGCTATTTCCTGAAAGTCGTGTTGTCTTTGCCTTGCTCATGATCGACTTCCTGGTGAGTCACACTGGATCAAACAATAATTTTTCCCGCTGTTGAAAGTCATGCCTGAATGGGTTTGTTACATCTGCACATTAGGTGGGTAAAGCAAGCCGATCTGTACGGTAGCGCACACCATCAAATCCGGAAGCCGATTCGCGTGGATCGCCCACCTCGCTATCCCGCTCGCGTAACTGCTGTCGTGGCTGTTGCTCATGCACATCGAGTCGGGCAAGCCGTCCGGCTTCACTGCGCGCCTTGGCGGCGGCGTTTTCGAGATTGCGGTGGTGTTCGCGGGAGAGGACTTGAGACATGGCTTTTCAATAATCACAGCCGAGGGAAATTAGCGGCGACAGTCAGGATGGTGGCTTCTTGCAGACCCGCTTGCCGAGCGCAAGCTCGACCAATGGTTGAGCATTTCGGTGATGGGGGTGAGGATTTTGGGTGCCGAACCGATGGCGTATCGGTCGACCTCGCACAGCAGGTCTTTGCGCGTGAGGCCGGCAAACTTACATGGCAGCAGTTGACCGTATGGAAATCTATTCTTAACGGCCAAGAACGTTCAGTTAAGGCTTAAGGCTTAAGGCATAAATAATCTGATCAGCGGGTTGGCCGCAATATCAGTCACAGCCGCCGCCCGGGCTGCCTTCAGAAAAAGCAAAGTGTAATATCTCATCCGGATCAAAAAGTACGTTGGTTTTATCCAGAAATGAGGGATGTCATGGTTGAGAATCAGTTGCCTAACATTCGAAAATGCCACACCCGGATTGAAGGGCTGGATCAAATCCTGCAAGGTGGGCTGCCAACAGGGCGTACAACCCTGATGATTGGCGGACCAGGATCTGGCAAGAGTTTGTTCGGGCTTGAGTTCCTCTACCGGAGCGCGCTCGCAGGTGAACCCGGCATATTCATCTCCTTCGAGGAGCGTGCCGACTCACTGAAGAACAATGCCGCAACTCTCGGTTGGCAACTGGCACCGATGGAACAAGCTGGAAAGCTCTTCCTGCTTGAAGGACGTATCGATCCGAGAGCCGTGATCACTGGCGATTTCGGCATTCAATCCTTTTTCGCCATCCTTGATCACAAACTCAAAGCAATGGGTGCAAAGCGCGTTGTTATCGACGCGCTCGATGTGCTGATGCGCCTGATTAACGACAGCCGCCGCGAGCAGGATGAACTGGTGGCTTTACACCAATGGTTGGCTGAACGCGATGTGACCGCACTCCTGACAGTCAAGGCTCCACGTGAAGGCCAATTGGAGCGGAACTACGATTTCCTCGATTACTTGGCTGATTGTGTCATCCAACTTGATAACCGCATGCTCGGTCAGTTGAGTACGCGCCGGCTTCGGGTGGTCAAATATCGCGGCTCCGGATTCGGCTCCAATGAATACCCATTTGTAATCGGCTCGCCCGGCATCACCTTGCTGCCTATTTCGGAAGTCGGTCTTTCCCATCAAGCTCTGGGAGATAGGGTCTCGACTGGTCTCACCGCGCTTGACGACCTCATCGGAGGTGGTTTCCGCCGCGCTTCAAGTGTTTTGATAACGGGTGGCACAGGGACTGGCAAGACGACACTGTGCAGTGTCATGGCACAAATGGCCTGCGCGCGCAACGAAAAAGTCTTGTACATCAGCTTCGAGGAATCAGAGGCGGCCCTGGTGTCGGCGATGCGCAGTTCCGGCACTGATCTGAGTTCGACGCTGGCCTTGGGTCAGTTGCGCCTGTTATCCGCCATGCCAGAAGCGATGGGGGCGGAGCAGCATTTGGTTCGCACTCTCGTCCTGATCAAGCAAATGCAACCGAGTTTTGTGATTATTGAATCCGCCTCCGCATGCAAACGCATGGGTACAGAACAAGCAGCCTTTGAATATCTGATGCGCCTGATCAATACCTGCAAGGAAATGGGCATCACCGTCGTCACGACAAACCAGACGGCAGGACTTCACAATCTGGACGAAATCAGCGGTATCGGCATTTCGTCGTTGATAGACACGGTCATTCAGTTGCGACTACTTGAAGAAAATGCATTTTTACGACGCAAATTGCTGGTTATGAAGTCACGCGGATCTTCGCATTCACATTCGGTTCATGACTTTGCCATCACCGACCAAGGCGTCGTCATCCTGCAGAAGGCGGACTGAAATGAGTGCAAAAGAGTACCGTTTCAGGCTGTTTGTTGCCGGCAACGAACCAAACTCGCGCTTGGCAGAGCAGAACTTGCGCGCGCTCTGTCAGGAATATCTTCCAGACCGGTACGACATTGAGGTGGTGGATGTGCTGACTGATTTCGAGGCGGCACTTGATTCAAACGTCATGATTGCACCGACAGTAGTCATGGAAGCCCCACGCTCTGTTACTTTATTCGGCACCTTGGCTAATAAAGCGGCAGTGATTTCAGCCCTGGCTCTCTGAGTTAAATACGATGACCTCCGAACTCGAATTGAATGATTTAGCTGGCCGCCTGGAAAAAGCGGAGGCCATCTTGGGCGCTTTGGCACGCAACGAGGCGGATGCACTGGTTAGCAAGCAAGGTCCGTTGTTGGTGCGTCCAAAGGACGTAATTGAAAAGGAGCGACAAGCTAAGCTAATTCTTGAAAAACTGGTGAGCGAACGCACCGCTGAACTGGTGAAAGCCAAAGCAGCAGCCGAAGCCGCCAACCAGGCAAAGACCATATTCCTGTCCACAATCAGCCACGAACTGCGCACTCCGATGAGCGGCATCATGGGGATGACAGGGTTGGCGCTGCGCAAGGCCACCGACCCCAAGCAGATCGACTATCTGAACAAGGTCACGCAATCCTCGGAAAAGCTGCTCTCCCTCATCAACGACATTATCGAATTCTCCCGGGTGGAGTCGGAAACTTTGGACATGAATGTGACCTCATTCATTCTTGCTGACGTTCTGGAAAGCGTAAGCGGCAGTGAGAGCAAAAAAGCCAGAGGCAAGGGAATTAAGTTCCTTGTCGAGGTTACCCCCTGTCTCGCGAACCAACTGTTGATCGGCGACCGTCAGCGCCTGGAGTTCATACTCCTCGCCCTGACCGACAACGCCATCAAGTTCACTGGCCAGGGATCTGTTACGGTGCGCGTGAAAGCAGATGAAGACAATCTCGAGGATCTTTTACTACGTTTTGAAGTGTCGGATACCGGCATCGGCATAGAGCCCAAAGATGAGCTGCGGCTCTTTAAGCCCTTTGAGCAACTGGATGGTTCGTTGATGCGAAAGTATGGCGGCTCCGGACTGGGTCTCGCGCTTAGTCAACGTTTGGCGCATGCGATGGGAGGCGACATCGGGGTGGATAGTCAAGCTGGAGTGGGTAGCACCTTCTGGTTTACCGTAAGGCTAGACAAGTCGCCAGGTGCCACCGTATCACCAGCACCTAATTTTGCGGGCAAGGTTTAATCCGCATTGAAGGCATGTCCGGTCTGCAACGGTGTAACGGGCAACGGCCATGCACATGCCCAAGCCCATGCCATCAGTCTCTTCCAGGTCAAGTCCGGTTTAGCCTTAAGCGCAATGCAGTCACACGGCCTGAACTCAAGGACTACGACCTCTGACCGACTCGTTGCGGCCGTTGGTGGCTGAGAACCCCAATAACTGCTCTGAGTCGCTGTGAAATTTCTCCGCAACAATTGTCATATCCGCGCGAATGTTGAAGTCAGATTGAATGCGGTGGGGAAATCAATATCTTGCAAACGAACGACAGCACACGAAAGTCATCGGATGCTCAACGTGCGCTGTCGTGAATGTTCGCGACGGCATCCGGCTGGAAACTCCCGCAAACCATTGATCTTTGATTTCGGATATTCAGTAGAAGGGTGGATAAGCGCAGCGCATCCTCCTAAGCGTGTTTGTTCGACGCGATTTGTGGTTGCCGCGTGCGTATTCACAACCGCCGGTCGAAGCCGGATCGGCGTGCTTTCCGCTGCGCGTAAAGGTGCATCAGCGGCGTCACCGAAATGCCGTGCAACACGATGGAGACAGCCACCACCGTCAATGTGATGGCGATGATTTCTTCTGCCAGAC
>JAIFKV010000163.1 GCA_020049415.1 Betaproteobacteria bacterium | reverse complement strand
CCCTCTTCGCCACCCGCAATGTCCCACCACCGTCTCAGCGCTGACAGTATGACCCCGCGCACCACCGTCAACCAATGGCGCGCGGCCTGGTCGCTATTCCCCTACGTCTGGCAGTACAAATACCGCGTTATCGCCGCCTTCGGCCTGTTGTTGTGCGCCAAGGTCGCCAATGTTTCGGTGCCGCTGGTACTGAAGGAAATCGTCGATCACCTGGAAAAGCCGGATGCGTTAAGTCTCGCCGTACCGCTGATTCTGATCATGCTTTACGGCCTGCTGCGCTTCGGCAACACCGCCTTCACCGAACTGCGCGACGCACTCTTCGCGCGCGTTTTGCAACGCGCCATGCGCAGCGTCATACACGACGTCTTCCAGCATCTGCACGCGCAATCGCTGCGCTTTCATCTCGAACGTCACACCGGCGGCCTGGCGGTGGATATCGAACGTGGCGCGCGCTCGATTCGCTTCCTGATCAACTTCACCTTGTTCAACATCGGCCCGACGTTGCTGGAAATTCTGATGGTGGCCGGCGTCTTGTTCGTCAAATACGACCCCTGGTTCGGCGGCATCACGCTGATGACGCTGGTGGTCTATATCGCCTTCACCGTATCAATCACCAACTGGCGCATGAAATACCGCCGCGCCATGAACGAGACCGACGCCGCCGCCAACGCGCGCGCGGTCGACAGCCTGCTGAATTACGAAACAGTGAAATATTTCAACAACGAACAATATGAGGCCGACCGACTGAAAACCGACCTGCGCCGAGCCGAAGACGCCTCGGTACAAAGCGAAATCTCGCTGGCCTGGCTGAATGGCGGTCAATCTTTCATCATCGCCGTCGGCGTCACCGCCATGATGGGCCTGGCGGCGCAAGGCGTAGCCAATAAAACCATGACTTTGGGCGACCTGGTGCTGGTCAACGCCTACCTGATCCAGTTATTCATCCCGCTCAACTTCCTCGGCACCGTCTACCGCGAGATTCGCAACGCCCTGACCGACATGGAAAAACTGTTCGGCATCCTGCACAAACCACCGGAAATCATCGACGCCGCCGAGGCCAAGCCCCTGGCGGCAAGCAAAGGCGAAGTCCGCTTCGAGCATGTCAGCTTCGCCTACGACGCGCGCCGGCCGATCCTGCATGACATCAGCTTCACCATCCCGGCCGGGCACAAGCTGGCCGTGGTCGGCGCCAGCGGTGCCGGGAAATCAACCCTGTCGCGCCTGTTGTTCCGCTTTTTCGACATCACCGCAAATGAAACCCCCGGCAGCATCCGGATCGATGGCCAGGACATCCGCCAGATTACCCAGGCCAGCTTGCGCAAAAGCATCGGCATCGTGCCGCAAGACACCGTGCTGTTCAACGACACCCTCTACCACAACATCGCCTACGGCCGCCCCGACGCCAGTCGCGAAGAAGTCCTCGAAGCCGCCCGCGCGGCGCATCTCGACCGCTTCATCGAGGGCCTGCCGGACGGCTACGAGTCAAAGGTCGGCGAGCGCGGTCTGAAGCTCTCCGGCGGCGAAAAACAACGCGTCGCCATCGCCCGCGCCATTCTGAAAAATCCATTGATATTGGTGTTCGACGAAGCCACCTCCTCGCTCGACAGCGGCACCGAACAATCGATCCAGAACGAACTCAGCCGCATCTCGGAAAACCGCACCACCCTGGTCATCGCCCACCGCCTGTCCACCGTGGTCGACGCCGACGAAATCCTGGTGCTGGAAAACGGCCGTATCGTCGAACGCGGCAACCACGCCGCACTGCTTGCCGAAGACGGCCGTTACGCCGCGATGTGGCGGTTGCAACTGAAGGAAGAAAAAGAACCGTCCGGTTGAAACGACCCAGTCAATGTTTCGCCTCCGATCGCCCAGAGCGTGTCGAAAACCAATGCCAGCCGGCTTCGACACGCTCTGGGCGATCGGATTATCGACATTGGATGACCGCCTCGATAACTGCCAGTCGGACTTTGGCATGGGCAGCGGCGCGGCCATTTCACCGGACAAGCAAAGTGCGACGTGCATGAAATGCAATATCCATGCATTATTTTGTCTACCCCTTTCCCGCATACCCCGCCGATAACGAGCGTATCGAATCATTCCGATGCCCAGTCAAACATTCCCTCATCACTATGCATTCGATCCCGCCTATGGCCAGAACCTGGCGCAATTGCTGGCCATCGAGCCGCCCGCGCCACCGAGCGATTTCGCCGCTTTCTGGCAGACACGCTACCAGGCCGCGATCGCCCAAGATGCACAGCCGAAACTGACCGCCACCGATCAGACGCTGGGATCTCACCGGGTCCATGCGTTGCGCTATCGTTCCACCGATGGCGTCGATATCGGCGGCTGGCTGCTGACGCCGCTGCACGCCACGCCGGTTTGCGGCATCCTCATCGGCCATGGCTATGGCGGGCGAGAAGCGCCGGAAGGGCTTGCCGGCCTGGATGATGCGGTGCTGCTGTTCCCCTGTTTGCGCGGCATTGGCTTGAGTCCGTTGGCGGGGCTTTCCGCGCATCCATACCGGCATGTCCTGCATGACATCCAGGACCGAAATCGCTATGTTCTCGGCGGCTGCGTGGAAGATCTCTGGCTCGGCGTCTCGGCTCTGCTGCAACTGTTTCCGCATATCGCGGGCCGCGTGGCGATCTCGGGCGTCAGTTTCTGCGGCGGCCTTGGCGCAATGGCCGCGCCGTGGGATGCGCGCATCGGTCGCCTGCACATTCAAGCGCCCAGCTTCGGCCATCAGGCACTGCGCATGACGCTGCCCTGCATCGGCAGTGGCGAGGCGGTGCGCGCCTATCAGCGGCATCACCGCTTCAACGTCATGGAAACCCTGGCTTACTACGACGCAGCCTCGGCCGCGCTTCACCTGAACATTCCCACTCTGGTGGAAGCCGCCCTGTTCGACCCGGTGGTACCGCCACCCGGCCAGTTCGCCATTTACAACGCGATCCCGAAACAGTGGCGGCATTTGCTTGTACTGCCGGCCGGGCATTTTGATTATCCGGGCAAGGTTGCGCAGGAACAGAGACAACAAGCGGAAGCAGCCCGATTCCTGATGGGTCAGGAATCGGCATCTTGAGCGACCTTTCCGACCTGCATCAGGAATACCACCGCTGGTTCAGCCCACGTTTGCAGCGCGACATGGAGTTGATGGTGTTCGGCCACGCCGGCGCCAAGGTACTGGTGTTTCCCACCCGCGACGGCCGTTTCTACGAATATAGAAACCTGCGGATGGTGCAAAGCCTGGCGTCCAAGATTGCCGCCGGCCAGTTGCAACTCTGGTGCGTCGACAGCCTCGCCCAGGAGTCTTTCTATTGCTTCTGGTGCCGACCAGCGGATCGCATACGCCGGCATATCCAGTTCGAGGAATACATCCTCAACGAGGTTATGCCACTGATGCAAAGCAAGAATCCGCATCCATGCACCATCGCGCACGGCTGTAGCCTGGGCGCCTTTCAAGCCGCCAACATCGCCTTCAGGCATCCGCACCTGTTCCAGAAGCTGGTGACCTTTTCCGGCCGCTTCGACCTGACCATGAAAGTGGAAATCTTCAGCGACCTGTTCAACGGCCACTACGACGAAAACATTTACTTCAACACGCCGACCCATTTCTTGCCTAACCTGACATGCGCGTGGCGTCTGGAAAATTTGCGGCGGATGGACATCATCATCGTGATTGGCCGCGAAGACCCGTTCCTCGCCAACAACCTGCTGTTGAGCAAAATACTCGACGACAAAGCCATTCCGCATCGCCTTTACATCTGGGACGGGCGCGCCCATCGCGGCGAATCCTGGCGCGAGATGGCGCCGATCTACCTCTGATCCCCCGCCGGCACGCCAGCGCTGCATCTTCCACACGCTAAAAACCTTTTTCAGCATCGCTGGCCGCCTCCTGAATGGGGCACCGGCGGATTGACTTGCGCGCCAAGCCTGTCTAACCTTCATCGAACGTTCGTTCCATTCAGACCGCCATGCCCACCGATCTCGACTACCTCTCCCGTCTCCAGGACTACTACGCCACGCACGGTGCATTGCCGTCTTATGCGCGGATTGGCGAACTGGTCGGTCTGCGCTCCAAATCGTCGGTTTCGGCGCTCATCGATCGCCTTTCCGCTGCCGGCCTGATTCAGCGCACGCCAGACCGGCGGCTGGCGCCGAGCGAGGGTTTCTTCGCTCGACCGGTGGTCGACTCGGTGCGTGCCGGCCTGCCGCAGGCGGCCAATGACGCCGGCCAGCGCAGCATCGCCATCGATACTTTTCTGGTGCCCAAGCCCAGCCGCAGCGTACTACTCAGCGTCAAAGGCGACTCCATGCAGGATGCCGGGTTGCTGGAAGGCGATCATCTGGTGGTTGATCGAGGTGCGCCGGCGCGAGTGGGCGACATCGTCGTCGCCATTGTCGACAACCAGTTCACCGTCAAATATCTGGCTCAGGATAGCCGCGGTTTTTATCTCAAGCCGGGCAATCTGGCCTATCCATCGATTCGGCCGGAAGGACAGCTGGAAATCTACGGCGTCGTCACCGGCAGCTTTCGGCGCTACTGATGCACGCCGACTTTCTCCACCCGGCGGTGTCGCCGGGACGGCTGCAACTACCGCTGTTTGCCAGTCGCATTCCAGCCGGGTTTCCGTCGCCGGCGGATGATTACATCGAATCCCGCCTCGATCTGAATGAGCTGCTGATTCAGCGACGGGAAGCGACTTACTTCCTCCGCGTCAAGGGCGATTCGATGCAGGGTGCCGGCATTCATCCGGGCGATCTGATCGTGGTAGATCGTTCCATCAATGCGCGTGACGGCAATGTGGTGGTAGCTGAAGTCGATGGCGAACTGACCATCAAACGGCTGCGCCTGGGCGCCGGCAATCCGGAACTGCATCCGGAGAACCCGGCTTATCCAGTCATCCGCTTCAAGGAAGGTCAGGAACTACGCATCTGGGGCGTGGTGACCAGTTCGGTTCACACCGTGCGCTGATGCTTGCGCCATGTTCGCGCTGATCGACGCCAACAATTTCTACGTTTCCTGCGAACGGGTGTTCAACCCGGCGCTGGCGCAGACGCCGATGGTGGTGTTGTCCAACAACGATGGCTGTGTAGTGGCCCGCAGCAACGAAGTAAAAGCGCTCGGCGTGAAGATGGGCGCGCCCTGGTTTCAATTGCGCGAACTGGCCGAGAAGCACGGCATCCGCGCGTTTTCCAGCAACTACAGCCTGTATGCCGACATGAGCAACCGGATGATGAATGTGCTCGCAACCTACTCGCCGGATCAGGAGGTGTACTCCATCGACGAGTGTTTTCTCGTCATGGCGGGGTTTGATCACATCGACCTGAGCGCCAGCGGCCAGCGCATGCGCAGCCAGATTAGACAGTGGCTGGGGCTGCCGGTGTGTGTCGGCTTTGGCGCAACCAAGACACTGGCCAAGCTGGCCAACCACTGCGCCAAGAAGAATCTGGCCGGCCAGGATGGCGTCTGCGATCTGCGCCAACTCGACGCGGATGAACGCAGCCGCATTTTCGCCGCGCTGCCGGTCAATGAAGTCTGGGGCGTCGGCCGGAAACTGACCGAGCAACTGACTCGACGCGGCATCCAGACGGTCGAAGATTTACGCCGCGCCAATCCGGAAACGCTGCGCCAGGCCTTCTCGGTGGTACTCGAACGAACCGTACGCGAACTCAATGGCGTGTCTTGCCTGAGCCTGGAACAGGTTGCCCCCAACAAACAGCAGATCATGTCATCGCGCTCGTTCGGCACTTACGTTTACGACCTGCCGACACTGTCCGAAGCGGTAGCCACCTACATCGCGCGGGCGGCGGAAAAACTGCGTCGGCAAGCTTCCCTGGCCGGGGTGGTGCAGGTCTACATCCGCACCAACCCGTTCAAGGACAACGTGCCGCAATACCAGCGCGGCCTGAACATTCCGTTGCCGGAGGCCACCAATGACACCTCCCGCCTGATTCGCGCCGCGCACTGGGGACTGAAGCGAATCTACCAACCGGGATTCGCCTATCAAAAAGCCGGCGTTGCCTTGCTCGACCTGAGTCCGCAAGCGCACGCACAGATGAACCTGTTCTCGACCACCCCCAACCGCGCCGCGCTGATGCGGGTGATGGACCAGATCAACACCGCCTATGGCCGCGGCACCTTGCATTCGGCAGCGGAAGGCGTGCGGCAGAGTTGGCGGATGAAGCGAGACCGGATGTCACCGGCATACACCACGCAGTGGGATCAGTTGCCGGAGGTCAACTGATCTGCGCCGACATCGCCACGCCGCGAAACACGCCGCCCGCGCGTCACATCGACGCCCGCCAGAATCGCCAGGCCGATCAAAAAGTAGGGTGCCAGCGTCAGCATCGCCAGGCGGTGGTTGCCCTGGCTCAGCCAGACTGCGAAACCATAGGTGAGCGGGCCGAGGATAGATGACAGCTTCATCGCCAGCCCCCACAGGCCAAAAAACTCGGCACGGTGGGTGGACGGACTGAGATAGCCAACCAGCGCCCGCCCGGCCGACTGCGACGCCCCCAGGCAGAGGCCGGCAACAATTCCGGCCAACCAGAAACGCGACGCATCGATGGCGGAATAGGCCAGCAGCACAGTGAGCAACCATCCTGAAAGCGTGATGGCGATAGCGCGCCGGTGACCGATACGGTCCTGAACCTGACCGAAGGCCAGCGCGCC
>JAIFKV010000099.1 GCA_020049415.1 Betaproteobacteria bacterium | reverse complement strand
ACCGCTCACCCGGCCTGGGCCGAGACGGCGAAGTGCCTGAAGATACTCAAGGACGAGGTCGGCAATACCCATCCGATCTGCGCCTATCTCACCGCCTCGACCACCCTGCCCGCCCTGCTGATGGGCATGGACAAGTGGATGGAGTTGCTGCTCACCGGCCCGGCTGATGTGCGCGACGAACTGCTGCGCAAGTGCTCCGATTTCTACCAGAAGGAAGTCGCTGCCTACCGTGCAGCGGGTGCGAATGTGCTGGTGTATTCGACGCCCTTCGGCTCCACCTCGTTTGTCGGCATGAAGCGCTTCAAAGAATTTTCCATGCCGTGGATGCAGCGCGACCTTGCCTCCGGCGGGGTCGGCAGCATCGTCTATTACTGTGGCATGGCGCCCTTTAACAGCGTCATCCAGCAAGTCATGGATGAACTGAAAATCGGTGTCTATTACATCAGCCCGCTCGCCGACCTGGCCGAGGCGAAGGCGATCATCGCTGACAAGGGTTTGACCTGCGGCGTCATCGACGACATCAAGATGATCGGCTGGACGCCGGAACAGACGCGGGCGGAAGTCAAGCGCATGTGCGAGATCGGCATGGTCGGCCAGCATTTCCTGTTCGGTACCGGCGTGATGCCGCTCGGCGTGCCCGAGGCCAATATCAAGGCCATGCTCGACGCCGCCTTTGACTATGGAAGATATGCGGGAGAAAGGTCATGACAATCACTATTCCACCGGTCGTCGCCGCCGGCAAACCCATGCTGATGGTCGGCTGCGGCATCATGCACAAGGAAGTTGATTACCTGATCAAGAAAAACGGCTGGAACGTCGAAACCCAGTTTTTGCATTCGTCGCTGCACAACTATTTCGACAAGCTCTACAAGGAGCTCGACAGCGCACTCGACTTCGATGACCAGAAGGGGCGTCAGACCATCGTCTTCTATGGTGCTTGTCATCCGAAGATCGACGACATCCTCGACAAGCACCACACCTTGCGCACCCAGGGGCAAAACTGCATCGTCATGTTGCTGGGCTACGAGAAGTTCATGGCCGAGCTTGAGCAGGGCGCCTATTTCCTGGTCGAAGACTGGGCGCTGACTTGGGAGCCCATGGTGACCGAGGCGTTCGGCAACAACCTGGCGGTCGTTCGCGAAATCTTTCACAGCAGCCACAAAAAGATCATCGCCCTCCGCACCCCGTGTTCCACCGATTTCACCGAGGCGGCGGAGGCGGCGGCACGTTTTATCGATCTGCCGCTGGAATGGATGGATGTCGACCTCGACCATCTGGAAAAAGTGCTCGCCGATGCAATCACCGCGCGAGAACAAGCCGCAAAATGACTGAGAGTCACAATGCCGCTGGGGGCACCGCGGCAGAACTCGACAAACTGCGCACGCGCTACAAGCGCCTGGCCGACGATAAGTCCTACCTGCAGTTGGTCATTCGCCTGATCGAGCAGTTGAACCCGCTGCCCGGTCTCGACGCCATGATCAGTAGCATGCTGCTGACCATTGTCGAAGCCATCGGTGGCACCAACATCCGCTTGTGGTACTGGGTTGGCGAAGAGATCCGCTACGCCGACTTCCTCAACGGCATGAGCCTTGCCAGTGAAATCGACGACCCGTTGGCACAACAGGCAGCGACGACGCGCCAGTTCGTCGAGCAAACGGTTGCCGCCGATGCCGCGCTACTCCAGGGCGACGTGATTCCCAGTGCCTGGGCCTGGGCCTTTCCCCTGCTGGCCGGCGACGAGCTGGTCGGCGTCATCAAGCTGGAGAACCTGCACGTCAGCGCTGCCCGCCTGCGCGACTATCTGCCGATCTTCTTCAGCCACGTCGCGCTGATCTTCGGTAACGAGATACGCAGTGTCCTCCGGGTGCGCGACCAAAATGCCCTGCGCGAAGCCGAGGAAAAGTACCGCACTTTTGCCGACTTCACTTACGACTGGGAAGTCTGGGTCGCTCCGGATGGCAGCTATCGCTATGTTTCCCCTGCCTGTCTGCGGATCACCGGCCACCCTGCCGACGCGTTCGTCGCCGACCCGATGTTGATGCTGAGCATCGTTCATCCGGACGACCTGGCCGACGTGGAGACGCATTTCTCCACGCTGCATGCACCGTTGCAAAAGCAGTGCAGCATCGAATTCCGCATCGTCACGAAAGCGGGAGACATCCGCTGGATCGAACACATTTGCCACGCCGTCGTTCGCGCGGACGGCAACTATCTTGGCCGCCGCGCCAGCAACCGCGATATCACCGAGCAAAAGCAGGCCCTGGAGCAAATCAGAAAACTCAATGCCGAACTCGAACAGCGAGTGGGCGAGCGCACGGCCGAACTCGAATCTGCCAATCGCGCCCTGCTGCAGGCCAGAGACGCCGCCGAAGGTGCCAACCGCGCCAAGAGCATGTTCCTGGCCAATATGAGTCATGAAATTCGCACGCCGATGAACGCGATCCTCGGCCTCACTCACTTGCTGCATAACGGCGCCACGCCAGAGCAGGCCGAACGGTTGGACAAGATCGACAGCGCCGGACGACATCTGCTCTCGGTCATCAACGACATCCTCGATATCTCCAAGATCGAAGCGGGCAAGCTGCAAATGGAGCAAAGTGACTTTGCCCTGTCTTCCATCCTTGACCATGCGCGCTCGCTGATTACCGATGCGGCGCAAGCCAAAGGGCTACAGGTGTTAGTTGATGGTGACGATGTGCCTCTCTGGCTACGGGGTGACGCCATGCGACTGCGCCAGTCCCTGCTCAACTATGCCGGCAATGCCGTCAAATTTACTGAAAACGGTTGCATCACCCTGCGCGCCAAACTGCTTGATGACAGCGGCGACACGCTACAGGTGCGGTTTGAAGTCGAAGACACCGGCATCGGCATTGCAGCGGAGAAGATCGAGCGCCTGTTCCATGCTTTCGAGCAGGTGGATGCAACGACCACGCGCCGCTATGGTGGCACCGGCCTGGGCCTGGTGATTACGCGCCGGCTGGTGGAATTGATGGGCGGAAAAGTCGGCGCTGACAGTACGGTGGGCAAGGGCAGCACTTTCTGGTTTACGCTGCCCTTGCAGCGTGGCCACGGCATCATGCCGCATGCGTCGAAGCACGACGCCATGGATGCCGAAGCGCAATTGCGCGCGCAGCAAGGTGGCGTGGCGCGCCTGCTGCTGGCGGAAGACAACGCCATTAATCGCGAAGTGGCGTTGGAACTGCTGCACGGGGTTGGTTTGGCGGTGGACACGGCTGAGGATGGCCTGGAAGCGCTGGAAAAGGCAAAACGGCACCCCTACGACCTGATCCTGATGGACATGCAAATGCCCAATATGGATGGCCTCGAAGCCACCCAGGCCATTCGCGCCCTGCCTGAGCGGCAGCAAACCCCGATTCTGGCGATGACGGCCAACGCTTTTGACGAGGATCGCCATGCCTGCGAAGTGGTGGGAATGAACGACTTCATCGCAAAACCGGTCGATCCAGACGCGCTCTACGCCGCCTTGCTGCGATGGCTGCCGGAACGGATGCAGGCAGCGCCGGCTGCGCCAATCAAACAGGCCGCGCCAGGCCCGAGCATCGCGGCGAATGCGTCAGCAGAGGCCAATGCCACAGCCGCTCTGCAGCAGTTGGCAGAATTGCTCGGCCTCGATGTCACCCGCGGCCTGGCCGCCTTGCGCGGCAATAGCATCAAGTACTTGGACCTGCTGCGCCAGTTTGTCGCCGGTCACGCCGATGACATGACCCCGCTGGCGGTACTTTTGGCTGCCGATGATCGCGCCGCCGCCCGCCACCTCGCCCACACCCTGAAGGGGGTCAGCGCCACGCTGGGCGCCGGACGGATTGCCGACCCGGCGCGGCGTCTGGAAGAGGCTTTTCGCACGGCCCCACAGACACCACTGGATCACGCGGCGATCGAAACCGACATGGAAACCATTCGAGGCGAACTGAGCCGCCTGGCAGCCGCCTTGCCGCCACCTGAAGCAGTCGTTCCGATCCAGGCCGACCCGCAAGTACAGCGCGCCTTGCTGATCCAGTTGGACGTCCTGCTGGCCAGCAGCGATACCGCAGCGCTGACCTTGCTGCGCGAACATGCCGGCGCCCTGCACGTCGCCCTTGGCAACGCTTTTGATCAAATCACCCGCCAGATCCGGCAGTTTGACTTCCAGTCGGCACGGCAAATTCTGCTTAAATTGCTTTGAACAGAGAAACACCATGGCGTCTCAGACAAAACCCATCCTGCTGATCGTAGACGATGCACCGGAAAATCTGGTCGTGCTGAGCGAACTGCTGACGCCTGAATATCGCGTGCTGGCCGCGACTTCGGGAGAATCCTGCCTGCGCATTGCCAACAGCCAGCCCATGCCCGACTTGATCCTGCTGGATGTGATGATGCCCGACATGGATGGCTACACCGTGCTGACGCGGCTGCGTGAAAGCCCAGCGACTCGTGAAGTACCGGTTATTTTTGTCACCGCATTGGTCGATATCGAGAACGAGGAGCGCGGCCTGCGGCTTGGCGCGGCGGATTATGTGACCAAGCCGATCCGCGCCTCTATCGTACTGGCGCGCGTCAGCACCCAACTTGAAGTCAAACAGGCGCGTGACTGGCTGAAAGATAAAAACGCCGTCCTCGAAGCCGAAGTGGCCCGACGCATGGCGGAAAACGATTTGATTCAGAAAGCCAGCATTCGCGCTCTGGCCCACCTGGCGGAAACCCGCGATCCGGAAACCGGCAACCACATCGCCCGCACACAAGGCTATGTGCAAAGACTGGCCACCGCTCTGGCGCCACATCCACGCTTTGCCGAACTGCTCACCGATCACTATATCGATCAACTTGTGCGCTCCGCGCCACTGCACGACATTGGCAAGGTGGGCATCCCCGACTGCATTCTGCTCAAACCTGGTCCGCTTACCTCGGAGGAATGGGGCATGATGCGCACGCACGCCCAAAAGGGCTGCGAAGCCATCGAAATGGCTGAACGGGATATTCAGGCAGTCGTCGATTTTTTTACGCTGGCCAAGGAAATTGCCCACTGGCACCATGAAAAATGGGATGGAACCGGCTATCCCGACCGCCTGGCCGGCGATGCGATTCCCGCCTCAGCTCGTCTGATGGCCCTGGCCGATGTTTTTGACGCCCTGATCACGGCGCGCCCCTACAAGCTGGCAATGCCTTACGCAAAAGCCCGCAACATCATTGCCAACGAAAGCGGCAAGCATTTTGATCCTGACGTGGTCGATGCTTTCCTTGCCAATTTTGATGATTTCGCCGCTATCGCCACCAGCTACCACGATGCTACCGAAATGCAGAAACCAAGCACCAGGTAGTTTTATTGCCGGCAGTTTGACCGCTGATAAAACGCTATTTGTCAGCCACCACCGACAGACTTTTGCTGAATCTCCGGTTATCGTCAATAGATGAAGTTGCTCAAAATCATTGAGACTCAGGAGACCACATGCTGTTCGGACGTAGCAAGGAACTTGGTGTGCTGAAGCAGTGTATCGCCAACCTGGAGCAAGGAATGGCGCAACGTGAAATTGAGCTTGCCCAGATGACAGCGCGAACCAACGCTGCGGAGGAAGAAACTCAAATATGCCGCGACGAAGCGAATAAGCTGCGTTGCCTGTTCGCCAATTTTCAGTCTTTCGGCCAGTCGCTGACCAACGTACAAGGCAGCCTGAGCACACTGGCCGAAGACACCAAGACCGAGAAGGATCGGGCCGTGGAAGCTCAGGGTGTTTCCATTGAAAGCCGAGTCGCGGTCGAGGGGATTGCCGCCAATCTTGCCGACCTCGCCCAAAATTCGCTGCGCACCGCGACTCAAGTGGGCGAACTTGATTCGCGCGCACAGGAAATCACGGGCATCGTGCAACTGATCAAGGAGATTGCCGATCAGACCAATTTGCTCGCACTCAACGCCGCCATCGAGGCCGCGCGCGCGGGCGAACAGGGCCGCGGCTTTGCTGTGGTGGCGGACGAGGTACGCAAGCTGGCGGAGCGCACTACCAAGGCCACCGGCGATATCGCTGTTCTGGTCGATCAGATTCGTACCGACAGCGCGGCCAGTCACGACCAGATGGACCTGCTGACGCAGCGGTCGGCTGCCTTCAGCAAGGACGGACAGGACGCAGCCCTGTCGATGCGGCGCTTGCTCGACATCTCCGCCAGCATGGAGAAGGCGATCGCCGGCTCATCCTTGCGCAGCTTTTGCGAGCTGGCCAAGGTCGATCACCTCATTTTCAAGTTCCGCATATACAAGGTGTTACTAGGGCTGTCGGAAGAAAACTCCAGCAACTTTGCCACTCACGCAGAGTGCCGGCTCGGCAAGTGGTATTACGAGGGCGAAGGACATGCTTGTTTCTCGCGTTTGCCTGGCTACCGCGAGGTGGAAAGCCCGCACAAGTCGGTCCATGACCAGGCGCTCGCCGCCCTGCGCTCAAACACCAATGGAGACACCCGACAGATGCTGCATGCAGTTGCCGAAATGGAGTCGGCGAGCGTGAGTGTGATGGATTCCCTGGAGCGGATGGCACGAAGCGTTGAAGAAAACGCCGATATTTTATGCAGTCACTAAGCGACGACTGGTTGCGCACGGCATTCGCGGCAACGGATTAGCCACGCGGACGGAGGTGTCATGCCGTTTCGTTATGTGCGAATAAATTCGCACCTACAGGTCACGCGCAATGCCTTGATACGTAACGATTTAATCCGCAAACAGAGGAATCAAGGTTGAACCAAGAAAGCTCTGTTGGATGCGCTAACGACTCAAGTCTTAACATTTCACGAGCAGATTTCTTCATGTGCCATACGGAAATCAGCGCATACAGTGCTTGGCCGACGGTTCGATGACGCGCGAATACGGCGGCACTGACCTGGGCTGGCTTGCTGATCAAAGATCAGCTTCAGCCTGATTGAACCGAGAGTTTCTCCACTACGGCGTATCCGTTATCCCGCTTCGGACAACTGCGCCAGTTCAAAACAGACGTAGCCTTCCCGGTTCTCGCGCAAACGCAGCCGGTAGCCCAGTTCGGTCGCCTGTTTGGCGGCCTGGTAAAGGCCGATACCGAGTCCGTCGTGAGTCGAGACGGGGGCATGAAACAGCTTTTCAGTGACATTTTCTGCCGCCATTTCGCCGGTATCGCAGACGGTCAAACTACAAATCGGCGAAGTCTGCAAATCGACTCGAATATGCAATTCCGGCGCGCTCAGCCGTTTGCGCAACGCGTTCTGCACCAGATTGTCGGCGACGCTATCGAACAACTCCTGTGGCAGCCAGGCAGAGGCATTGGCATCGTCGGCATGGAAGTTGACGTTGTCTCGTCCATAGCGGTTGTTCAAGTTGCGCCACCATTCGCGCGCCATGATTTCCTTGCGGTCGGCCGCGCTGGTCGGCGATTTAAGCTTGTCCAGAGTGATTTCCAGGCGTTTGGCCATTTGCGGCAGTTGTCGCTGCATCAACGATTGCAACGACATGGCTTGATCCGGTCGGCTGTGTTCGGCGGCGGAGCAGAGTGTTTTCAGTGATTGCAACAGGTTTTTTACATCGTGCGTCAGGCGCGAACCGGTCTCGTAAATGGCTTGTGTATAGGCATTTGCCTGCATCATGCGTTCTCGCGTTTTAGCGGCATGAAAGTAGCCGATGATCTCCGTCAGCAAGCGAAGGTGCAGGGCAAATGCCGGGTTGACCGGCGCATCGGTATAGAAGCGAACTTCCACCCCCTGATGCGAAAAAGAGACCGAATGCCGGCTCTGTGCGCCCAGTTCACCCTGCGACTGAGCGGTTGACCAGGTCACGCCGGTCGACCAGGGCAGATGGGTAAACCCAGCCATCGCCTGGTGCAGGAATATTTCCGGGTCGGGCTCGCGGTCGGCCGAGTCGGACAATTGCTTCAGCCATTCTTCCAGCGGCAGCCCGAGAGAAAGCACATAACGCGAGAACAGGTTGCGCAAGCCAGATGCCTCGCCGCGGGGTTGCCAGAGCCAGGCGATGATCAGCAGGGAAAGACTCATCGTCCCCAGGCTGATCAGCACGCCGCGACCGTAATCCGAATGCGTCAGTTGCATTGCTGCATAACTGCCCAGGGCCAGCACGCCGATCACCAATACGAACAGCATGGTGTAGAGCAGATCGACAATGCCGGTCTGCTGTTGCGGGCTGGGCGAGGGGAACAGGATCATCAACACCGGCAGCATGAGCATGCTGTCGCGCAGCAATAAAGTGAGTCCGTCTTGACGCACCGGCAAGCCAAATCCATGCGGCAATAACCAGGCGAACAACAACAACAACAGGTAGATCACCGCCAGCCAAAGTCCTATGCGCTCCTTTAGCGGCTTGAGACTGACTGTGACGCCTGCGAGCAGTCCGGCCAGCAATACTGCCCATAAAGCCGCCGCCCAGATGCTGTCGAGCACGACCAGCGCTGCGCCAACCGCCAATACCCCGATCGCGCGCGGCCAAGGCAGATGTTGCTGACCGCTGAAAAAGGGTTGCCAGAGCAGAAAGACGCCGTAATGCGCCAACACCATTGCCTGTCCCCACGCTTCGCCCTGACCCCAGACATAAGCGGCGTGCAACAACAGCAACATCAACCCAAGGATGCGATTGCCATAGGCGTGCAATCCGACACGCCGCGCCACCGCCAGCGTCAAACTCGATGGCGTGGTGGCATTGCTGGGGGGCAAGGAATCCGGGGCTTCTGACATGCGGCCCATATCGGCGTGGATAACGGAAAGTTGAGTATCGCTAGCAAAGCCCGAGCCGTTTCAGTTGGGCATGGTTCGGCGGGATGAATTTCGAGCCCGGCGAGGCGTTGATAGACATCACCCCCATGCGGATAAAATGAAGGTATCGATTTATCCCTTGCTCGACAGCCGCTATCGACATGAAAGACACGCTCCGCATCCCGTTCGAGATCAAACCCGGCAAAACTTACAGCAATGGCGCCTATGGCCGTTCCTGGGGAGTACGACAGATCATCGAGTTTTCACTCGATGCAGAAAGTGGTGAAGAAACAGTTTCATTCAAAGGCATTGCCGGCACATGTCGTCGCAAGACAGGGCTGTGTACTTTGGATGAATTTCAGCGCTGGGCGCGCTATGAAGTGGCCCTGAACGAAAACAGTTGGCAACGCATCGGTTTTCACGAAGAAGCCTGGCCGGAATCGGAAGAGTGAAATCTTGATCGGCTTCTTTCTCAGCCGACCCGACACGCCGGGTTTTTATAAAACGAGCAAGCGGCTGAAGCAGCCACGGAAAATCTAAAGCAATTTTCACCCATGGTCCGCGGGATCGGCACGCGCTGCTTTGCCGATCCCGCAGATCCGTTTCAGGATAAGTTCGCCTTACTTGCCCTTGGCAAGGATCTCGATTTCAACCCGGCGGTTAGGCGCATGGCAGGCTTTCAAGGCATCCTTGAGCAATGCTTTATCGCATTGAACCACCGGGTTAGCGTCACCCATGCCGGTGCTGATGATTACACTGGACTTGATGCCTTTGGCGACCAGATACGACTTGACAGACTTGGCGCGTGCTTCCGACAAAGCCAGATTGGATTTGCTGTTGCCTGTCGGATCAGCGTGCCCAACCACCCTGATTTGTTCGATGTCACCCATCGCCTTGAGTTTGCCAATCACTTCATCCAGACGGGCTTTGCCATCGGCGGACAAGTTTTTGATTCCGGATTTGCCTGACTGGAACAATGCATCACCCGCCAGAATGACTTTGCTGGCGGCGGCGGCGGGTGCGGCGGGTACAGCGGCTACAACGGGCTGAGCCGGGATGGCGGGCGCGGCAACAGCCTTTGGCGTCTCGGCGATGACGGGCGCCGCTGCGACCTGCTCAACTTCGACAACTTGCGGCGCTTGGGGCGCTTGGGGCGGCGTCGGCGGCGCGGCGATGACCGGCGTAATCACTTCCGGGGCAACCGGAGCGACCTCGGCGGCGGGCGCAGGCGGCGCGGAAACCACTGCCGCCTCTGCCGCCGGAGCGGGTGCGGCTACAGAGGTTACTGGGGAGGCTGCTGTAGAGGTTGCGGCCGGGGCTGCTTTCGATACTACGACGGCGGGAGTGGCGGGAGCGGCCGGAACCGGTGGCGTTACTGGAGCAGACAGGATGGCGGCCGGTGCGGACGGTAACTGCAACGCGGGTAAAGGCGGGATTGACGGCAAGGTCGGCAACGCAGGCAAGGTCGGCAGCGATAGCTGATTCAATCCCGGAACCCAACCGGACAGGTTGCCGAGCATGGCGATCGGGTCCCACATCGCAAAACTTCCCGCGCCTTGAATAGGGGAGGCGGGGGTCCAGGTCAACCAGCTATTGGCGCCCTGACCGTATGCATTCGGGTTGACCACGGCGCCAGCCATACCGGTATACAGGGCTGGATTGGCGACGGTACCCATCAGATTCCAGGCGCGCGGATCAAGCGCCGCCATTGGCCAACGAATATAGGTATTCGGGTTAAGCGTATTGCCCAGCACATTCCACAGTTTCGGGTCCAACGGCGTCATGCTCCAACGCATCAGCTTGCCGGGGTCGGAAAGCTGCGTCAGCAGGGCGGTGTAGAAATTGGGGTCCAGCGTTGCCGCTGACCACTTCAGGTAAACAGCGGGATCGAGAAACGCGAGCAGATTCCGCACCGCATCCGGATGGGCGGCGGTATTCATCATGTTCAGCCAGCCCCCCGGATCCATCATGCCGCTGGCCATGGCGATATAGAAGCCAGGCTCGGAAATGGCATTGCTCCAGGGCACAAAGTTCTTCGGATCTTTGAAGGCGGACAGGTTGTGCGAAAAATCGGTCATTCGCGCCAACCAGTCTTCCGGGGATATCGGCGTTGCGGTTTTGGCTACAGCGGCGGCGGCGGCTTGTCCGGCAAAAGTCGGGATATCGGTGGTGCCCATCGCGGCATGGGCCGGCACGGAAGCAAAAGCAAGCGCTAGTGTGACGAGTTTCAGTTTCATCTTGGCTCCTAATCTCTAAATGCTTGAAAATCTAAATGCTTGAAAAAAAACGTTATTTGAATTTTTCTCATTTTATCAATCCAGACTAAGGGGGGTAAGCACAGCCTGTCATCGGAGAAAAATGAGACTCCAAGGTGTTGCGGTGCGGAATCAGGCACGGGTTGACATGGTTGACAAGCGGGATGACGTCAATATGATCTGATCTTTATCCATATACTCATGATGGATTTAACACTTCCCGGATTAATACAGTTGCGCCTGTTGATTGGGCTGACGAACATCCGGCCCCAAGGCAACGACAGTTGATGAGACGATAATGGAACAAATGGCAATGTGGGCTCCCGGCATGGGAGTGGTAGGGCTGGTGGTAGCGTTTCTCATTTATGGCTACCTGGTCAAACAACCTACTGGCAATGACAAGATGCGGGAGATCGCCGCAGCCATTCACGAAGGCGCAATGACCTTCCTGGCATCGGAATACAAGATCATTGCGGTTTTCATGACCGTGCTTGTTTTTATCCTGGGATTTTTCATCAACTGGCAGACCGCCGCTGCTTACGTTTTTGGTGGCGTCTCGTCCATGCTGGCGGGCTGGTTCGGGATGAACGCCGCCGTGCAGGCTAACGTGCGAACCACCGAGGCAGCCCGCACCCACGGCCAGGACAAGGCGCTGGTAGTGGCTTTCTTCGGCGGCTCGGTGATGGGGCTGTCAGTCGCCAGCCTCGGCGTGCTGGGGGTGGGCGTACTGTTCATGCTCTGGGCCAATGTCGATCCAAACTACATCTCTGGCTTCTCCATGGGCGCATCGTCGATTGCACTGTTTGCGCGTGTTGGCGGCGGTATCTACACCAAGAGCGCCGACGTTGGCGCCGACCTGGTTGGCAAAGTGGAAGCCGGCATTCCGGAAGACGACCCGCGCAACCCGGCGGTCATTGCCGACAACGTCGGTGACAACGTCGGTGACGTCGCCGGCATGGGGGCGGACCTGTTCGAATCTTACGTCGGCGCGATTATCTCGGCGATCATCCTGGCCATCGCGTTTCCCGAAGAACTCAAGCAGCAAGCCATGCTGTTCCCGCTGCTGGCGGTGGTGGGCGGTTTGATTGCATCGTTGCTCGGCATCGCCTCGATCAAGGTGTTCGAAAAAATGAACCCGGCGGCGGCACTGCGCTACTCCAGTTTTGTTGCCGCGGGCCTGTTCCTGGTTTTCACCTATCTTCTCTGCGACATGCTGGGACTGGATAACGGCTTCTTCCTCGCCGTAGCCACTGGTACCGTGGGTGGCATCGCCATCGGTCTGGTGACCGAGTACTACACCTCGGCAAAGCCGGTGCGGGATATCGCGGAAAACGCCAAGACCGGCCCCGCCACGGTGTTGATCAAGGGCTTGGCGGTGGGGATGGAATCCACCATCGCGCCAGTGCTGCTGATCTGCGCTTCGATGGGAGCCGCGTCCTGGTTCATGCCTGAAGGCATGGCGCTGTACGGCATCGCGATGGCAGCGGTGGGCATGCTGGGCACCATCGGCCTGATCATGAGCGTCGACGCTTACGGTCCGATCGCCGACAACGCCGGCGGTATCGCCGAAATGTCCGAAGCTGGCCCCGAAGTGCGCAAGATCACCGACACCCTGGACTCCCTCGGCAACACCACCGCCGCCATGGGCAAGGGTTTCGCCATTGGTTCGGCGGCACTGACCGCGCTGGCGCTCTATGCCGCCTTCACCACCACCATCAATACCAAACTGGCGGCACAGGGTCTGCCTCCGATGAATCTCGACCTGCTCGATATCAATGTGGTGATCGGCACTTTCATCGGCGGACTGGTGCCTTTCCTGGTCGCTTCTCAGACCATGACCGCGGTTGGACAAGCCGCTTTTGCGATGGTGGAAGAGGTACGTCGTCAGTTCCGCGAGATTCCCGGTCTGCTGGAAGGCAAACCGGGGGTAAAGGCGGATTACAAACGCTGTGTCACCATCGCCACTTTCGCCGCCCAGCGCCACATGATCGCCCCCGCCATGGTGGCCTTGATCGTGCCGCCCTTGATCGGCTTTACGCTCGGCCCGGAGGCGTTGGGCGGCGCACTGGCAGGCGCGACGATCGTCGGAGTAATGCTGGCGATCATGATGGCGAATGCCGGCGGCGCTTGGGATAACGCCAAGAAATACATCGAAGCGGGCAAACTCGAGGGTTACAAAAAAGGCTCCGATCCGCACAAGGCGGCGGTGGTCGGCGATACCGTCGGCGATCCGTTCAAGGACACTTCCGGCCCGGCGATGAATATCCTGATCAAGCTGATGTCGGTAGTCGCTCTGGTTCTGGCGCCATTGTTCGTCTGACCCGGCAGTCAAGGACGCACTTCCGGCTTCGGCCGGGTGCGCACAGCCGCAAACCCTCAAGCCCGTAAAATATCAATCGTTTATAACTCGAACTGCTTATCGCCCGTTTGGCA
This sequence comes from Betaproteobacteria bacterium, assembly GCA_020049415.1. GTDB lineage: Bacteria > Pseudomonadota > Gammaproteobacteria > Burkholderiales > Thiobacillaceae > PFJX01. Next base: position 15,017 of record JAIFKV010000099.1, on the reverse strand, counting down.
AAGGAAAGAACAATGCTGCATGTCGACCTGACCGCTGAGGAAAAAGAAGTGCTCCTGGAAGTGATCGAAAATTACTCATCTGATCTGGGACTCGAAATCGCCGATACCGACCGAAAAGCCATGCGTGACAGACTGAAAGCGCAACGTGAAGTACTCAAGAAAATTGCCATCAGCCTCGGTCACAGCATCGACGACGGCAAGAGTTGAATAGTCGCTGAATAGTCATCAACGAAAAGTTTATCGCCAGCAAACTAACGCCTTGCTCGGCCTTCGCCGGGAACGCTCGCACGCATTCGCTGTCATGCTGAGCCAGCGCAACAGCGCATCGTGGCGCGGACTGTTCGGCTGCTAAACTTGTTGGCAATGTGAAATCAGACCTTGCCCAGGAGCAGTGAAATGAAGCGGATCGGTGTAATGACCAGCGGGGGCGATGCGCCCGGCATGAATGCGGCGGTGCGCGCGGTGGTGCGCAGCGCGGACTACCACGGACTTGAAGTATTCGGCATCGAACGCGGTTACAAAGGCATGATCGAAGGCGCAATCCACCCGCTCGGCCCGCGTGATGTCAGTGGCATTGTCGGCCGTGGCGGGACGATTCTCCACACCGCGCGGTGCCTGGAATTCATGCAACGCCCCGGTCGTGAGCAGGCTGCGGCGCAGTTGGCCAAGCTGGGTATCGAGGGTCTGGTAGTCATCGGCGGCGACGGCTCCTACCACGGTGCGGAAAAGCTGCACTCAGAATTCGGCATCCATTGCATCGGCATGCCAGGGACCATCGACAATGACATCGGTGGCACCGACTACACCATTGGCTTCGACACCGCCATCAACACCGCGATGGAAGCGATTGACCGTATCCGCGATACAGCGGCTTCGCATGACCGCATCTTCTTCATCGAAGTCATGGGCCGCAGCAGCGGATACGTCGCGATGATCAGCGGCATCGCGGGCGGCGCCGAGGATATTCTGGTGCCAGAGAAACACACCAGTGTCGATGATCTGATCGAGCGTCTGCGCAATGGTCATAAGCGGGGCAAGAAGTCCTCGATTATCGTCATCGCCGAAGGCCATGAATCGGGTGGCGCGACAGCGATAGCAGCGCAAGTGGCGGAGCAATCCGAATTCAAGGACAACCGCGTCACGGTGATCGGCCATTTGCAACGTGGCGGCGCACCCACCGCTTTTGACCGTGTGCTTGCCAGCCGCATGGGCGTGCGCGCGGTGGAAGCGTTGCTTGAAGGCGAATCGGGCAAGATGGTCGGGGTGAGCGGGCAAAACATGCTGCTGCGGCCGCTCGCCGAAGCGTGGGGATTGCGTACCCTGTTTGATCCCGGCCTGCTGCGCGTCGCGCACGTTCTAGGTGTGTAGAACGACTGTCGAAGCTTGGCATCGTCGAGGGTGTTGAGTCGTACTTTTCACCATGCGCCAAAGCACACTTTTTCAAGATCGATATGCAAGTCGGCAAACACTATAAGCCTGCCTGCCAGCAAAGTCAGCGCGCCCAGAATTTCTGGTCGGATTGTCGGTAAAAGACGGCGCCGGATCTCAGCCCAACCCGCGAATCGCGGCGATGCTCTCCGGGCTCAATATGCGCACGCCATCGAGTTCACCGCAGGCCAGCAGTATGCAGGCATAGCGGGCACGAATCTGAGGCGAAAACTCCACAGCGCCACATATCCGCCCGGCATGTAGCTGCACCAGCGGCAGCCCAAAACCCGACTTGCGGCCAGCGGTCTCGCCAATCGACGGCTGAGCCGGCTCAGGCTTGCATCACAAGCGGTGTTTTTACGCGTCTAACCCATGCGATACTCGGTTTTATGCGATTGAATTACCTATCAACCGAATTCCTGTCGGTCATAGGATATGGTGCCGAAGTTCGTTCAGCCGTTCAAATAATGAAATGAGGGTAAGCCGATGGGCATTTACTGGGTACGCGAGCGCTATGCCGCCGGTCAGTCTGTCTTCCGCGAAGGCGATTGGGGCGAAGACGCCTACCTCATCGAAATGGGCAAGGTCGACATCACCATCAGCCGCAACGGCGAAGAGGTAACCATCGCCACTCTCCAGGAAGGCGAGATGTTCGGCGAGATCGCCCTGGTCGACCGCCTGCCGCGCACGGCCTCGGTGGTGGTGGTGGAAGACTGCACCCTGATCCCGATCACCCGCGAACTGGTAGTCTCCAAGATGAAACAGTCCGACCCGCTGCTGTCCCACCTGCTCGGCGTGGTGGTCAGCCGCTACCGCGAAACCCGCGAAGGCAATCCGACCCGAGCGAGAACGGCGGCTGACGAAAGCTCCCTGCGCCTGCGCGATTACGCTATCAACCAGCTCAAGATCGCCCAACACCTGAGCGATGCCCTGGTCCGCGATGAATTCCAGTTGTTCTTTCAACCCATCGTGCATCTGATCAACGGTCGGCTGGCCGGCTTCGAAGCCCTGATCCGCTGGAACCAGCCCGACATGGGGCTGGTTTCGCCCCTCGGTTTCATCGGCGTCGCGGAAGACACCGGCCTGATCGTGCCTATTGGCCGCTGGGTGCTGAAGCAGGCCATCGCCACCATGGCGACTTTGCAGACCGCCATGGACCAGCGCGACCCGGACAACAAAGGCCTGTTCATGAGCGTGAACCTGTCGGCGAAGCAACTCCAGGACCCCGGCGAGGTCGACGCCCTCATCGGCATCATCCGCGATTCAGGCGCTGATCCCCGTCGGATCAAGCTCGAAGTCACCGAAAGCGCCTTGATCGACAACCCCGTGCTGGTCAAGATGTACCTGACCAAGTTGAAGGATCTGGGCCTGATGCTCGCGATCGACGACTTCGGCACCGGCTATTCCTCGTTGAGCTATCTGGAACAGTACCCCCTCGACACCTTGAAGATCGACCAATCCTTCATCGCAACAATGCGTGCGCGCACCAGCAGCCAGCGCATCACCCGCGCCATCGCCAGCCTGGCCTACGACCTGGAGATGAACTGCATCGCCGAAGGCATCGAGGACGAAGCGGACATCAAGCCGCTATTGCAGATGCGCTGCCAGTTCGGCCAGGGCTACCACTTCGCCAAACCCATGAGCGAAGCCCAAGCGCTCGACTACATCCTGCGGCGGGGTTAGTAGCCAGGCACATAGGATCGAAGCGATGTTCCCAAGGGGACTTGATTCGGTTGTAGGTGCCTGCTGACGCAGCAAGTCGGTGCCGACGCGCTCAAAGCGCGGATCCGGCTGGGTCTGGACGACGAGACTCAAATCTCCCGCCTCGCCACCAACCGCCGCATGCCTTTTCCGTCGACGCGCAGCACACCACCGTCATCGATGCGGGCGGGAATCGTCACCGTCAGCCACGCATCTTTCTCGATTTGACCGTTGCATGACACGCGAAACAGGTCTCCGGGCGCAGCAAGCGCCAGCGCGAAAAGACGGGTAAATTCTTTCAGTCAACACGGCCATAACTTCACTCGTGCCAACTGCTCGATGTGGTTTTCGCCCTACTCATGCAGTCGACTAACATCCGCCTCGCGCTATACGGTTCACCGAACGGATATTCCGGTTCCAGCACCCAATGGGGAGCGGGGTTTGTGGTTACGATCTTGACCGCGCAGCCATCCCAAGTCGAGATTTTCACCAGCGGATTACCCAGCCCCCCCCTGGCATCGGCTTGTGCAGCCAACATGTCCGTAGCGAACATTGATCTTCTGTCGCCTCCCCAACCGCCGTCGAAAGAATCTGTAGCGTTGTTACCCGGCGCACGAATTTCTGACGGATTCGCAACGGCTTGTTTGATGGTCCTCATTTCGCGCAATTATCCTGTTCGTCATGGAAACCTGGATATGTCGCTGACCACCCCAGCGGCTAAGCCAGCCGTGATAAACATTAAATTGCATCAAGCAAGGCGGGCAGTCACGCAGACGTGATTTTGGCGTAGTGAATTCGTGACAAACCGATACCGGGACTCCAGCCAGAACCAAACCTGCGCTACAAACCATGACCTTGGTCTGATGGATGCGCTGCGCTCTGCCCGCATCGGCGCGGAGCGCGTTTCACGCTCTTCCCTGTCAGCGGCAGCCGAAACAAAACGGGCCGACAAAGCCGGCCCGTTTTGTTCATCTGAAAAGGATCGAACTCAAACCATCAGCGGCACGATCAGCAGCGCGACGATGTTGATGATCTTGATCAGCGGGTTGACGGCCGGACCGGCGGTGTCTTTGTAGGGGTCGCCGACGGTGTCGCCCGTCACCGCCGCTTTGTGCGCCATGCTGCCTTTGCCGCCATGAAGACCTTCTTCAATATATTTCTTGGCGTTATCCCAAGCGCCGCCACCGGTGGTCATCGAGATAGCCACGAAAATGCCGGTGATGATGGCGCCGACCAGAACGCCGCCCAATGCCTGCGGGCCGAGAATGAGTCCGACCAGCACCGGCACCGCGACTGGCAGCAAGGAGGGAATGATCATTTCCTTGATTGCGGCTTTGGTCAGCATATCAACACAAGTGCCGTATTCCGGCTTGGCGGTGCCTTCCAGAATGCCGGGAATTTCGTTGAACTGACGGCGTACTTCCACTACGACCGAACCGGCGGCGCGGCCGACCGCTTCCATGCCCATCGCGCCGAACAGGTAAGGCACCATGCCGCCGATGAACAGGCCGATGATGACCATATGATTGGACAGGTCGAAGGCCATGGCCTGAGCGAGCGGATCGAGCAACAGCGCCTGAGCATTGATGGCGTGGGTGTAGTCGGCGAACAGAACCAGTGACGCCAGGCCCGCGGAGCCGATGGCATAACCTTTGGTAACCGCCTTGGTGGTGTTGCCGACGGCATCGAGCGGGTCGGTGATGTTGCGGATTTTCTCGTCAAGGCCGGCCATTTCGGCGATACCGCCGGCGTTGTCGGTAATCGGGCCGTAAGCGTCGAGCGCGACGATGATGCCGGCCATCGACAGCATCGAGGTCGCGGCGACGGCGATGCCATACAGGCCGGCCAGATCATGCGCGCCCCAGATGGCGGCGCAGACGACCAGTACCGGCGCGGCGGTAGATTTCATCGACACCCCCAGCCCGGCGATCACGTTGGTGCCATGACCGGTGGCGGAAGCTGCCGCGATATGACGCACCGGGGCGTATTCGGTCGCAGTGTAGTACTCGGTGATCACCACCATGGCAGCGGTGAGGGCGAGGCCGATCAGGGTGGTGTAGTAAAGGTTCAGCGAGCTCACCTGCATGCCTTCGATCATCACCCCATCACCCAGCATCCAGGTGGTGATGGGGTAGAAAGCGACGGCGGCAAGACCGCCAGAGACGATCAGGCCGCGATACAGCGCATTCATGATTTTGCCGCCTTCCCGCGCCTTGACGAAGTAGGTGCCGACAATGGAGGCGATGATGGCGAAGCCGCCCAGCACCAGCGGGTAGATCACCGCATCGGGGGAACCGGTGATCAGCAGGCCGCCCAGCAGCATGGTGGCGATGATGGTTACGGCGTAGGTCTCGAACAGGTCGGCGGCCATGCCGGCGCAATCGCCGACGTTGTCGCCGACGTTATCGGCGATCACCGCCGGATTGCGCGGATCATCTTCTGGAATACCGGCTTCGACCTTGCCGACCAGGTCGGCGCCGACGTCGGCGCCCTTGGTGAAGATGCCGCCGCCGAGCCGGGCGAAGATGGAAATCAGCGAACTGCCGAACGCCAGGCCGACCAGCGCATGGGTGGCTTCAGCGGGCGTGGCGTCCAACATCAGGGTGAGAACGGCGTAGTAGCCGGCGACACCAAGCAGGCCAAGTCCCACCACCAGCATGCCGGTGATCGCGCCGCCCTTGAAAGCGACGTTGAGCGCCGCGTTGAGGCCGTGATTGGCGGCCTCAGCGGTGCGAATGTTGGCGCGTACCGAAACGTGCATGCCGATATAGCCGGTGAGGCCGGAGAGCAGCGCGCCGATGGCGAAACCGATCGCGGTTTGCATGCCCAGCGCGAAGGCGATGGCGACCAGCAGAATCGCGCCGACGATGCCGATGGTGGTGTATTGCCGATTCAGGTAGGCCTGCGCGCCCTCCTGAACGGCGGCGGCGATTTCCCGCATTTTGTCTGTGCCGGTTGGCAGACCAATAATCCACTTGATGGACATGGCGCCATACAGCAGGGCCAGCACCGCCGCCACAAGGGCGAACATCAGACCTTCATTCATGGTTTCGTCTCCTGGAAAAGCACCTGAAACATTATGCAAAACATTGCGCTGAGCGGGCTTGCCGGGCTGCGCTAATGATGTTCAAACCCGGCTTGAGCCGGGGCTGGTTTGTTACTCCATTACGGTGCTAGCAAAGCGGAGGAGGAATTACATATTTTTGCCCAATGCCAGACCGCCCTCGAACCGGGTCCCCGGTTCGAAACCAAAAATGGCATCCAGGCTCAACTCCCGGATCAGGCCATCAACCGCTGCTTGTCCGTATTCTTTTTGCACCTCTGAAAGAATCAGCTTGGATGAGTTGGCGTTGTAAAACCCGCCAAAATCGGCTTGTACTTTGAGCAGCTGGCGCGCGCGATCGAGGGTCATCGAGGTGAAATCCAAAGGTTGCAATAATGCACAAGGGCGCAGGTTGCAAAACCGGCGCCCTTGCTATTGGTCAGACAAACTTACAGCTTGAATTCAGGCAGTTTCTTCTCGACAGCAACGTTCTTCATGGTGACGAACTTCGGCAGACCATTTTCGTAAGCCGGGTAGTCCTCGCCCTGAATCAGACCGGTGAGGTAGTTGCGGCACTTGTCGGTAATGCCGTAGCCGTCCTCGGAAATGAAGTCGCGCGGCATGAATTTCTCCACGTTGGCGACATCCTTCAGTTCAGCTGCGCCGATTTCCCACTTGTAGGGGATGTCGGACAAACGCACCACAGTAGGCATCACCGAGTTCTTGCCATCCAGTGCCAGCATGACGGCGGCTTCGCCCAGCGCATAAGCCTGTTCGACGTCGGTTTTGGAGGCAATGTGGCGAGCGGCGCGTTGCAGATAGTCGGCCACGGCCCAGTGGAACTTGTAGCCGAGCGCTTCCTTGATCATGTTGGCCACCACCGGCGCTGCGCCACCGAGTTGGGCATGACCGAAGGCGTCGCGAGTGCCTTGTTCGGCGAGGAATTTGCCATCCGGATAATGGCAGCCTTCCGACACCACGATGGTGCAGAAGCCGTGCTCTTTAACCTTGGCGTCGACGCTGGCGAGGAACTTGGCCTGATCGAACTCGATTTCCGGGAACAGGATAACGACCGGGATACCCTGGTCGGCGACCAAACCACCGGCGGCGGCAATCCAGCCGGCGTGGCGGCCCATGACTTCAACCACGAAAATCTTGGTCGAGGTCTTGCACATCGATTTGACGTCGAAGGAGGCTTCCAAAGTCGAAACGGCGATGTACTTGGCAACCGAGCCAAAGCCGGGGCAGCAGTCGGTGATCGGCAGATCGTTATCGACGGTCTTCGGCACATGAATGGCTTGAATCGGGTAGCCCATGGCTTCGGAAAGCTGGGAAACCTTGAAGCAGGTATCGGCCGAATCGCCGCCGCCGTTGTAGAAGAAGTAGCCGATGTTGTGGGCTTTGAAAATGTCGATCAGACGCTCGTATTCGCGCTTGTTGGCTTCCAGACTCTTCATCTTGAAGCGGCAAGAACCGAATGCGCCGGACGGGGTGTAACGCAGCGCGGCGATGTCGGCATCGGATTCCTTGCTGGTGTCGATCAGATCTTCGGTCAGCGCGCCGATGATGCCGTTGCGGCCGGCGTAGACGGTGCCGATTTTGTCGGCGTGCTTGCGCGCGGTCTCGATGACGCCGCAGGCGGAGGCGTTAATGACGGCGGTGACGCCGCCTGATTGCGCGTAAAAGGCATTTTTAATGGTCATGTTCACTCCAGGTTCATAGGGTGCGCTGACGCGCTCCACAGTGTTCTTAACGGATGCCGGTTTCCTGCTGGCGACGTTCATGTTCTTTTTCCTGCACTTTAAGCAGGGTGATCAAGCAATCGCCGAGGTTGTCATACTCTTCCTTGCTGGTTCCAAAACGGTCTTTGATGGAATAGAAGAACATCGCCCGATAACCCGCCGGACCCGTCTTCGCCACCACAAAAGAACATTTCTCGACTTGCCAGAAAATAGCCGGGCATAGCGCGAGTTCCCGGTCGCCGGGGGAGAGACGAACCTCTGTCTCCGCTTCCTGCACGTCCACGTCGAAGCCAAACCGCTCCTTCAAGGTGACGCGCGCCAAGGACAGGTCCGAGGCGGAAAAACCGGGAATACTCATGTTTATTGCTTCACCGAATCCAGCGCGGCAAAGCAGGCATCACGGATGCCATCGACCGAACCGACACCCGATACCTTGAAGTATTTGGGCGAGTCGGCGGCGCCGGTATTGCCCCAGTCGGAGTAGTACTTGACCAGCGGCTCGGTCTGCGCGTGATAGATGTCGAGACGTTTCTTGACGGTTTCTTCCTTGTCGTCATCGCGCTGGATCAGATCTTCGCCAGTGACGTCATCCTTCATGTCGACCTTGGGCGGATTGAAGACAACGTGATAGGTGCGGCCAGAAGCCACATGTACGCGACGGCCGGACATCCGTTTGACGATTTCTTCGTCGGGCACATCGATTTCGACCACGGCGTCGATCGGCACGCCGGCGGCTTTCATGGCGTCAGCCTGGGGAATGGTGCGGGGAAAGCCATCGAACAGGAAACCATTGGCGCAATCGGCTTCCAGAATACGATCCTTGACCAGGCCGATGATGATTTCATCAGAAACCAGACCACCCGCATCCATGATCTTCTTCGCCGCCAAGCCCATTTCGGTGCCTGCTTTTACCGCCGCGCGCAGCATGTCGCCGGTGGAGATTTGTGGAATGCTGTAGCGTTCCTTGATGTAGTTAGCTTGAGTACCTTTGCCCGCACCGGGGCCGCCGAGAAGAATCAATCGCATGAAAAACCTCTATTAATCAGTCGCTTGGAGCGATATGGATGAAACAGAATGAATACAACGGGGTGGGTGTTGCCTAGAGCGGCCAATAGGGTATGCGCGTCGCGCCAGCCTGCCCAGACAATTTTTTATATTTACATATAAGGTCAGGTTATTGGCCTGCCAAAAAATCAGCCACCCGTCATGCTCATGAAGCGCACCAGTTTTTGCGGCGCTTCGATAAATTCGTGCCGTTCCGGTTTCATCTCGATGGCTGTGCGTATGGTCGAGATGATCTCGGCGTCGCTGGCGCCGGCGCGCATGATGGCGCGGAAATCGACGCGGTCTTCCTGCCCCAGACACAGATGCAGAATGCCATCCACGGTCAGCCTGACGCGGTTGCAGGTGGCGCAGAAGTGTTGCGAAATCGGAGTGATGAAGCCAACCGTGAATTGGCCATCCGGCGAGCCCAGATAACGCGCCGGGCCGCCGCCGGAGATCACCGTGTCGATCAGGCCGAAGTGTTTTTGCAGGCGCGCCTTAATCGGTTGCAGATCGACATACCCCATCTTGCGCGCGGTATCGCCCATCGGCATCAATTCGATCAGGCGCAGGATAAAACCGCGTTGCATGCAGTAAGAAACGACGTCATCGACCTCGTCGGCGTTCTCGCGCATTACCACCATATTCACTTTGATGGGGGCAAAGCCAGCCTCCCGCCCGGCTTCCAGTCCGGCCAGAATCTTCACCAAAGCGTCACGGCCGTTGATCTTTTCAACCCCTTTCGGACGCAATGAGTCGAGGCTTACATTCAACCGAGTGACGCCGGCGCGCTTCAACTCGACCGCCATGCCGGCAAGTTGGGTGGCGTTGGTGGAGACGGAAATATCTTCAATGCCGGGTAGCGCCGCGACCCGCTCGACCAGGCCGACGATATTGCGCCGCAACAGCGGCTCGCCACCGGTCAGTCGCAAACGCTTCAAACCCAAGCTGGCAAACAAGCCCAACAGACGTTCAATTTCATCGAAGGTGAGCCAGTGATCCGGTTCCTCGAAGCCCTTGAAGCCTTCCGGGATGCAATAGGCGCAACGCAAGTCACAGCGATCCGTAACCGAGAGGCGGAGGTATTCAATACGGCGGCCGAAGCGATCGATCAAGTTGTTCATTTAGGAGTCAATGCTCATTATTTCAAAGTACGCAGCAAAATATAGTCTCGCCTTCATGAACAAGAAAGCGACAGGTTTGATCTTGATCAACTCTCGCGCAGAATGCCTTGATCTGGGTCATGCGCCCTCCCATCTCATTTCACGCATCATCACGGCATGAAAATCCTTGGCATCGCTGGTTATAGCGGCAGCGGCAAAACCACCTTGATCGAAAAGCTGCTGCCGTTGTTGAACGCGGCCGGCTTGAGCGTTTCGCTGATCAAGCAAAGTCATCACGATATACAAGTAGATGTGGCAGGAAAAGACTCCTGGCGGCATCGTCAGGCTGGTGCACAAGAAATCCTGCTGACTTCACCGTATCGGTGGATGCTGGTCGGCGAGTTGCGCGGTGCGCCGGAACCTGCGTTGGAGGACCATCTGGCGCGCTTGTCGGCTTGCGATCTAGTGCTGGTGGAAGGCTACAAACATGCCGCGCACCCTAAACTGGAAGTCTGGCGCGCGGCCAATGCCAAGCCCTGGCTGCATCCTGACGACCGCCACTTCATCGCCGTGATTGCGGATCAAACACCGGATAGCCCGATTCATCACCTCGACCTGAACGCCCCGGAAAGCGTCGCCGCCTTCATCCTGGCGTGGGTTGGGTAACGACGCGCCGGCAGGTCTTCTGCGGATGACCAAGGGTTGAGCATGACTTTGCGCCAGAATCGCGCGGCCGCCTCCAAAACCATTCTCTCGCCTCGCCCCATGCATGACGACGACACCCTTTCCCTGCGTCATCAGCTCGTCAACTGGCTGTTTACACCGCTGTTTCTGCTGCTGTTGTTTTCCACCGTTACCGGCTACATGGCAGCAGTCAATTTATCCAACAAGCCTTATGACCTGGTTCTGCTGGAGCGCGCCCAATTGCTCGCCAGCCGTTACATGCTGCACGTAGAGGGCGCCCCGACAACGCCAATGGAGGCGGTTTTTTTTGCCGACGAGAACGCCTTCCGCTACTCGCTGCATGACCAACACGGCCGCAAGCTGACGTCCAGCGGAAAATTGCCCTCGCCGCGCCCAGCCGACTTCAAGCTGACGCAACCGCGTCTGCGCGATACCCTGTTTCACGGCGAAAAGTTGCGCTTGGTCACCTTGCAGGTCATCCGCCCGAGTGGCGAGAGCATGTTGGTGCAAGCCGCCGAGCCAGTGCGGGCGCGCATGATTCTTGGACGCAGCATTCTCGGCAACATTGTCATTCCGCAATTGATGTTCATCGTCATCGCTGGCATTGCGGTCTGGATCGGCCTCAAGCGTGGTTTCGAGCCGCTGGATCGTTTGCGCCGGGAAGTCGCGGCGCGGCCGCGCAACGACTTGCGCCCCCTCGATGAAACCTGCGCGCCGGGCGAAGTCCGTCCGCTGATTCAGGAAGTGAACGCATTGATCGCCCGATTGCAGGCAATGATGGATGCGCAGCGTCGCTTCATTGCCGACGCCGCGCACCAATTGCGCACACCTTTCGCTGGTCTGAAGTCGCAAGCGGAGTTGGCCAAACGCGAAGAGGTTGCCGAACCGGTGCGCGAGGCGCTGGATCGAATCTGCTTCAGCGCGCAACGTTGCAGTCATCTGGTGACGCAATTGTTGACCCTGGCGCGCAACGAGCCGGAAGCGCGTCGCGGCGTAGTCCAGCAACGGCTTGATCTGCATCGCGTCGCGCAAGAAATCGCCGCGCATTGGGCGCCCGAAGCCTTGCAAAAGAATATCGATCTCGGCTTCGAGGCGGCCGACCTGGACTGCCAGGTAAAGGGAGATGAAGCCAGTCTGCGCGACCTGCTCGACAATCTGCTTGATAACGCCATTCGCTACACCGCCGCTGGGGGTCGCATTACCGTACGGGTCGGCTTCAAGACGTTCGATCATGCAGGAGCCTGGCTGGAAGTTGAAGATAACGGTCCCGGCATACCCGTCGAGCAACGCGTACAGGTTTTCGAACGCTTTCACCGCATCCCCGGAACCAGCCAACCCGGGAGCGGCCTCGGTCTGGCCATCGTACAAGAGGTGGCGATCCGGCATGGCGCGCGGCTGCACATTCAGGATGGCCAGGAGGGCGGAGCACTGTTCCGGGTCGAGTTTCCGCCAGATGCGGTTTGATCGATAAGACAGTTTGGCGGACTTGGCGACGGTGCATGAACAACCTCGACAGTCAGTTACACACAAGGTGTATGCGCGCATTCAAAAGCACTTGGTTGCAATATCAGGTGCGGCTATCCTTCCATCCAACATCCCACAGGAAAGTCGACATGGCGCGCCGCAGCTTCATTTTTTGCGATATCTGCAATCCGCTGGCTATTCGTTACATCGAGATGCGTCGCTCAAGCGGGCGCGATTTGCGTCTGGGTCGCCGCTTGTCCGATGGCCGCAACTGGTTTGATGGCAATGATGAAGAAGCCAGATTGGTCGGCTGGGTTGCCGCCGATGACGGTCAACATGTCTGCCCGGACTGTTTCAGCCGCATGAAATCAATGCGCCACGTCCTTGAGGAGCGACTGTTCGCCGCGAACGACTCGACCAAGGTGCTGGAAGACGAGGCTGATTTTTAACCTGGGGGCCCGTCTGGCTTGGCAAAACGGCAAGCGGTTCGCGGCAATGCCGGTAACTCTCTCAACTTCCCCAGCGCGTTGCCGCAAGTTCGTCCGACTCACGCGCATCGACCCATTTCTCGCCATCTGGCGTCGCTTCCTTCTTCCAGAACGGGGCGCGGGTTTTGAGAAAATCCATAATGAATTCACAGGCGGCAAAAGCGTCGCCACGATGGCCGGAGGCGACCGCGACCAGCACAATCGGATCGGTCGGATAAAGCGGGCCAACCCGATGGATCACGCAACAGTCCAGCACCTGCCAACGTGCGCTGGCATCTTCGACTATCTGGGCAAGGGCCTTTTCGGTCATCCCGGGATAGTGTTCCAGAGTCATTGCGCTGACGCCCTGACCTTCATTGATATCCCGCACCAGACCAAGAAAACTGGCCACAGCGCCAACTTTCGGATTCGTCCGGTAGAGGGTGGCGACTTCCGTCGCAAGGTCAAACGCTTCGTTTTGTACGCAAATTTTCATCGCTGAATCCGATTCATCACATCTTGTCCATTAAATAGCCCAATCCGCGCAGCGTCCGGATGCCGACACCGGCGGGTTCGAGCTTTTTGCGCAATCGATGCACATACACCTCGATGGCATTGACGCTGACTTCCTCGCCGTAACCGCACAGACTTTCGATCAACTGATCCTTGCTGACGACCTTGCCGAGTCGCGCCAGCAAGGTTTCCAGAACCGAAATTTCACGCAGCGAAAGTTCGATCGCCACATCCCCCATGCTGGCGCGTCGGCCGACGGTGTCGTAACTCAGTGCGCCACAAGCAATGATCGGTGTGCCACCTTGTCCGCGCCGCAACAGGGCGCGTGCACGCGCTTCCAGTTCGACCAGGGAAAACGGCTTGGTGAGGTAATCGTCGGCGCCAAGATCGAGGCCCTTGACGCGGTCTTCGACGCAATCCCGTGCGGTAAGCACGATCATCGGCGTCCGACAACCGCTGGCGCGCGCCTGGCGCAGCACTTGCAGACCATCCACTCTGGGCAATCCCAGATCAAGAATGACCAGATCGAACCCGCCGCCACGCAACAAACCGAGCGCCAGGTCACCATCGCCGGCCAGGTCGGTGGCATAACCCGCCGCGCGCATTGCGCGCGTCAGGCTGTCTTGCAGAATAGGGTCGTCTTCGACGATGAGAACGCGCACTGCGGCAGTCTTTTGAAAGGATGACGAAAGTGTTCGAACCAAGAACCTGGCAGACCCTTGAAATCGTCTGGGCCGATTTTCGCCCTCGACGTCAGAAGCCATCCAGGCGTTCAGGATAACGCAACGAAACGCCACAGGGATGAAATCGGTTGCGTGCACAAAGTGTTGTTGCACAGCGAAAAGAGACATGGAACTGACTACTGGGCAAGCAGGATAAAGACGATGATGACGGCATTCAGCGCTTGTATAGCAACTTGTTTAATTGACACCAACTACGCATTTACCTGATTTAAACTATTAAATTGATCTGATCGGCATTCGCCCCAGAATAAACGGAGTACCTGATGGCTTCGATCATCTCCAATATGACTGCAGCACAAGTTGCGGCATTGACTGTGGCACAGGTTGCCGCGTTGCAGACATCCGATATTGCAGCTCTTACCAGCGCGATGATCGCTGCACTTTCGACTACACAAATCGCCGCGTTATCAACCAGATCGTTAGCCGTGCTCATTATCCACCGCCGCCATTGCCGCCTTGACGACGGCGCAGGCCCAAGCACTGACCGCCACTCAGATCGCGGCGTTGACCAGCAAACAGATTCCGGTCATCGAAACCGCTGACATCGCGGCGTTGTCGAGCACCCAGGTTGCCGCCTTCAACAGCGCCGGCATCGCCGCGCTGACCTCCAAACAGATCGCGGCGCTGGAAACGGCTGACTTCGCGGCAATGTCCACCGCGCAGATTGCCGCCATTGCATCGACCTCGATCGCCTCGCTGGAAACCACCGACATCCTCGCGCTCTCGACCGCGCAAGTCGCCGCGCTGACCAGCAAGCAAGCGCCAATGCTGGAGACCGCCGACCTGGTCGCGTTGACCAGCACGCAGATTCCCGCTCTCGCCACCGCAACGCTGGCGGCGCTCACCACAGCGCAAATCATCGCCCTGGAAACCGCCGATATCGCTTCACTCACCACGGCTCAGATCGTCGCCCTGAAGAGTGCGCAGCTGGCAGCGCTGACCCAAGCCCAGTTCGCCGCGTTGACCTCAACCCAGATCACGACGCTGTCCACCGCCACCATCGCCGGACTGACCACCGGCCAGATATCGGCACTTAACTCCGCCACGCTGGCCGCCCTCTCCACCGGCCAGATTGCCGCCTTATC
>JAIFKV010000089.1 GCA_020049415.1 Betaproteobacteria bacterium | reverse complement strand
AGATTTGATAAATGCCTGCTTCATGTTCGCCATGTTGTGCGGCGCTTGGTTATGCCGTAACAGGCTGGGGGGCGTTTCTTGGGCGTCATGCGCCAGGTGACGATTGGCATAGCCCCGGCTGAATGAATCGCTGGTTGGCTTTCCTAGCGTGGCACAGGCACATCAGCGTCGGATATTGCAGGCGAAAAAAATGCCCGATGCGTTTCGGCAGTCGGGCGCTATCTGTAGCTCCGAGGGGTATGATTTTCCAAATATAATAAGTACGGATATCCATCTTCAAACAAGCTGGAATTAGCAACAACTGTTCGGCCAGCATGGGGCATGCTGATCATGAAACAATTTGGTATGGCAATATCGTTCATTGCAATCGCTATTCTGGCTGTTTCAGCATGGGCGACCGCCAAACAGCCGGCGTCAAAGGCTGCTGCGGGAACATGGGTCACCCCTGCCGAATACTCAAGGGGAATTTACCTGGCAGCGAAGGGCGCATTGCCGGAGGTGTCTCGCAGCCCCCAGACGGCATCGGAGTTGGTAATGCGCGGCCGAGCGAAACAGGAATTGCGCGACTGGAAGGGCGCGCTGGCCGATTTCGAGCGTGCGCTACAGCTGGATCCGAAGAGCGCTGACGCATATGCCGCGCGAGGCCAGTGGTGGGCCACGGATGGCAAGGACAAGAAGGCACTGGCCGACTTCGACCGCGCGCTAGCTATTGACACCACGCACTGCGACGCTCATTTCTTCCGCGCGACGGCCCGTGAGCGAACAGGCGACCTCACGGGCGCGCGGGCTGACTATGCGGCTGTGCTGGCCGCCGACCCCACCTATGCGAAGGCTGCCGAGTACTTGGTTCACGTCGAGCAGCGCCTAGGCGTCAATTCGTCTTCACGGCAGAGACTGACTAAACCAACGCTGACTGCGCCCGTTGAAGCAGCGAAGCCCGCCTTACCATTGCCGTCAACGACTGGGCTGCGTTCACCACCCAGTGATGTCATTGAGGCGCGTATGCCGCCGAAGGGGCCGAAAGAGGTGAACATTGCCCTCATCGGTGCGCCAACGAAGCGCGACGCCGGAGAGGATTTCTTCTACCGGCAGTTCGGTCAGATGCGCGGCATCGACTTCATTCTCCAAGCATCGAGCGCGAAGGACGTCATGCCGACGCTGGCGAAGCTCAAGCGCGAAGGCAAGCGAGTCAAGACCCTTATCATTGCAGGGCACGGCGACCAGAACCAAGCGGGCATTCAAATCAGCTCAGTTAGCGACATCCTCAAGGAGTGGGACGTAGACCGAGAACTGATGGCGCGTGAGGTCGACGGGTGGAAGCAGAAGCGTGCACGGGTGCTTGGCAACCTGTGCCCACTCGCGGGCAAGACAGAACGTACCAGCGCGGAAATCCAGCAACGCTCGGCGCTCCAAAAGCAGCTGGAGATCGCCGACGCACAGATCGCAGACTGGGAGCGCGTGTTGCAGGACGCCGAGGACGCATACGGCGTCATGGCACCCGACGGTTTCATCATGCTCTTTAATTGCTTCGCAGCTGCTGACGAGTCGCACATCGCCTTTTCAAAGGCGCTCGCCCGCACCCTCTTCGGAAATAATCGCGGCAAGTTGATGGTGTCAGCTACCGCCATCCAGGTGCAGGACGTGAACAGCAATCTGTGGTCCATCTACGCGCGGGCCATGCAGGGCTATTAGCACCCAATTGGCGACACTTTCGTGACGGGTGCATGGCGGCAATATGAGCTAGAAGCGCTGCCGACGACTATGCCCGCGACGAAGTACCTTGCCGTGCACGTAAAGCCAGCTGTCGCTCCCGTCCCCCAAGCTATCGCTACTACAACCCCGACTGTGTCGCCGCAGTCAGACAGTGGCAAGTTGAACTACACCTGGAGCGGTGCCTGCGGGAACGCGAAAGGACCTAGCTGTAGCCTCGATACATCCAGAGTAGAGAACAAGGGGCTCTTCTCGTCCATTGTCGTGCGCGACGCCAAGGGGCGCGAAGGCAGTGAGGCGTTTTGCCAGGTGACAACAGCGGATCTGCTCATCGGGCTGACGATGGAGCCGGCCGTTCCCACTCTGGGTCACCCCTTTGTTGTGCGCGCGCAGGTGACTCGCGGTAAGCAGCCGCCCGACACGTACTGGGTGTGGCGCACAAGCGGAGCAGCCACTCTCACCAGCAAGGACGGCGCGGTGGCACAGCTCACTGCACAGGGTGACGGTGCTGTGCAAGTGCTGCTCTTCGGCTATGGTGCATTCGGCAAGGAGATTATCTTTGACCAAATGTCGGTGCCGGTTAGACCTGTCCGTGGCGCGGCCCAGAAGTCCTTCAAGCAATGCGGCCAGGTGGGCGGCGCGCCGGTGAGGACCTGCGTTCAGTATGAGTACGTCCAGCGCGGCGCCACCTGTCTCGTCGAAGGCGTTGCGCGGGTGACGATGGAGCAGGGCCCGTCGCTGTGCGAGGTCTCTTACCACGGAGGTGTGCGGAACGGTGTGCATCGGACCTTCCACGACGATGAACGCGTCGGCATTGAAGGGACCTATGCGAACGGCGAGCGCGTCGGGCCGTGGAGGGGGACAAACGCCGAGGGGAAATTGGAGTATGACGTGGAGTTCAGCGCGGGCATGGTACACGGTCGCACCCGCTGGTACCGCGATGGAAAGCTCGTGCGGGAAGGTACGTGCGAGAACGGCCGCGCGCGGGGACGGTGGCGTGAGTGGCGCGACGGGTCACTCATCGAGGAGCAGGACGTCAGCCCGACGAGTCACGTCATTCGCACCATAGAGGGTGGCAAAGTGACTGGCACGCGCACGAGGTCGGGCGACTGGGGCTGCGAGACGCCGCAAACGGGTGTGGGCCTATGCGAGGAACTGTACATGTTGCCGCCCAATTGCACACCTCGGCGTTTCAACCAGCCCTGAACCGAATGTCACTTGCAAAAGCAGAATTGTCACGAAACTTATGTAACTGATCAATAACTCACGGCAGCGCCGATGCCGCACAGGCGCGTTGACGGATGATCTGCGACAGTCCTGCTGATGCGCGTCGTTGAGCGTAATCAGTTTGTAGACCAGCCTTTCTGCGTGGATCCAGCACAACCCCTGCCAGGATGTTGAACTGTTTCGACGGCGTTCTTCAATCACACTTGGCCATGGAGCGGTACCAGTAGTTTCCGCGCTACTTTCTGTTTAAATCCTACCGCTAACTAGGATTGGTCAAATCTACGCATCGCCAGCTTTTGGATGTCAACCCCAGCCAAGGCAGATGGCAAAGACGAGGCTTGCCATACTGGATGAACCACAGGCCACCTTGGACCGACAGATTGCAACCGATTAGGCCTAAGGGATTGTTGACAGAAAATCTATGTAAATCAGATTGATCAAATGGAATAGTTACAATCGTCGAGAAATTCTTTGCATTCGATTTTGACTTTATCCAGTTCTGCATCCGAGATTACCAAACCATCGCGGGCGAGCTGCTCGTTTCTGACCGACCACCCGCGACGTTGTGTGGATTCATCGATTACTGGTAACTCAATGTACCGTTTAGGGTGATCGAAGTGGTCGTGGGGGACCGCCCGGCAATCGTCAGGTTGGTCATCGTAACCGTCTTGTTTGCAGTGTCGACAACAACGGTTCCCTTGGCTCTGGTCGTCGACCAACTTGGCCCCGCCATGTTCGTGAGAGACGCGAGCACGTCTCCTGTCGAATAGTAAGTGACCGAGAGTTCGATACCATGATTGTTCCACGTGTACTGGGACTTCGTCGCAGACCCGACCGGTAAAACGAAAGGAGTCGCCGGTGCGCTCGCATCGAATCCTGTGCCCGCCTCGCTGGTGCCGGTGCCGCTAATGGTCACCGAGGTGCCCACGGCCGGTGGCACGTTGAGCGTTCCATTGAGGATCATTTCACCCGAATATGGACCTTGCGGCGTCAACGTAACATTATTAAATTGGATCTTGCCCTTGGGCATATCCATCGTGACCCCTGCCGATTGCAGACCGGACAAGATGCTGTTTTTTTGCCATGACCCTACGTTGCTGGTGGAGGTAATGACGTTGGATCCACCCAGCAGAATGTACCAAGCGGATGACCCACTGCCGATAGACCACGAATAATAGGCCGTTGGGTGGGAATGGAAGGCGGCAGGCACGAACGACGACGGGTTAGTTTGACCTGCGACACCAACCGCATTTCCGGCAATGGTGAGCGAGCCGTATCCAGTGCTCTCTGTGACCTCCGGCCCAGCGCTGATAACGTCAAAAGCGGGATTGATCAGACTGACTTTGTTGAATGTCTCGCTACCGACCGTGACCGCCGGCAGGAGAATGGTGTTTGATTCCGGAACGTAGGTGATTTCACTGTCGATCATGGGGTCATCAATTGACAGCGTGCCATATGACTTCAGTTCGATTACAACGTCTGAAAACGTCGAGCCGCCTTCCAGCTTGACGGTCGGCATGGAGAGCAAGTTGGTGGCAACGTCGAAGCTGGCGGTTGACGCCCCGAAGGCACTGATAGACCAGGCAGCCACAGATGCCAAAGCAATTCCAAGATGTCTTTTCACGAGCAGATACTCCAGGCAGAGTTGAGATTTTCGAGAAAGTATACAGAGAGTTTATGGTGGTCAATATCCACGCCAATCAGGCGGCATAGATTCCGGATACCCGATAAAAAACGCCCGCTTCCTTGACGGAAGCGGGCGTTCTCGGCGTGTCGTTGGTGGAAGGCGGCAGGATCGGCATCAGGAAGGTCGGTTGCTTGCCGGTCAGCGTCTTCAGGAAGGCGACGATCTTGGCAATCTCGTCCGGTGTGTAAGCACGGCCAACTTGCAACTTGCCCATGATGTCGACGGCTTTCTCCAGGGTGTCGGCTTCGCCGTCATGGAAGTACGGGTAGGTCAGTTCCACGTTACGCAGGGTCGGCACCTTGAACTTCATCCGGTCGGCATCAACGCCGGTGAGACCGCCAACGCCCTCAGCCTTGTTCGGGGTATCGTATTTGGCGACCAAACCCATTTTCTGGAACGAATTGCCGCCGACGGCCGGGCCGTAATGGCAGGCGGTGCAGCCACTGTCCTTGAACAGTTTGTAGCCTTCCTGCTCATCCTTGGTCAGCGCGTTCTTTTGACCTTTCAGCCATTTGTCGAAACGGGAATGCGGAGTGTTGAGTGTTTCCTCGAATGCGGCGATAGCATCGGTGACCATATCGATGGTGGCGGCATCTTTGCCGAATACCGCCTTGAACTCGGCCTTGTAGCCGGGCATCGAGTTCAGCACATCGACAGCCAATTCATGTGTGAACGCCATTTCACCCGGATTGGCGATCGGGCCGCCGGCTTGCGCCTTCAGATCCTTGGCGCGACCGTCCCAGAACTGGGCCAGGTTCATGCTGGAATTGAGCACGGTGGGGGAGTTGATCGGGCCTTGTTGCCAGTTGTGACCAATGGAGGTCTTCAGATTGTCGGTGCCGCCCATCGACAAGTTGTGGCATGAATTGCAGGAGATAAAGCCCGACTTGGACAGACGCGGATCGAAGTACAACTTCTTGCCCAGTTCAACCATGGCGGCGTTTTTGACTTTGACTACCGGAATGGGTTCGATCGGCTCGCTGGACCAGGAGACGGCAGGGGCGGCCAGGGTCATCAGGGCAACGACTAGAGTACGCAATTTCATTTGGAGCTCCTTGTTCGGATGGGGGTATTCGAGACTTGGCGTTGACTTGCCGAGATTCAGACTTTGACTTTTACTTGGTCCAAACCAGATACAAGTATCTTGATAACGCTTGATTATGGTCAAGTATTTTTTCAACAGCCAGAGGCCAGGATGCCTTAATCGATCAGCCATGTTTTTTGAAAACAATCACTTACGAATAATTAGACATACATTCTCATTAACATTGAGAATGTGAGAACATCAATGCGGAGCGTTCATCATGTATGTTTGTGTCTGTCAGGCAGCGACCGAACGGCAAGTTCGCGAAGCGTTTGCACAAGGTGTTTCCTCCATGCGCGCATGTACAAAAACTGGGGTCTCGCGGCATTGGGCAAGCATGAGTTTGATGAATCGATTGAAGAAATGCACCACGCCGACAAACTGATCGAGCGTATTCTGTTCCTCGACGGCCTGCCCAATCTGCAAGATCTGGGCAAATAGATGATTGGCGAAAACATTCCAGAATGCCTGGCCTGCGATCTCAAGCTGGGGCACCCCGGCCACGCGCTTTACACCGAAGCCATTCATTACTGCGAGTCGGTGAAGGACTATGTCTCGCGCGAGATTTTACAAAGCATCCAGAACTATACCGAAGAGCACATCGACTATCTGGAAACCCAGCTCAGCCTGCTGGAGCAACTTGGCCTGCAAAACCGTCTGCCAACCGCGATGGGGCCAATGGGCGCTTGAATCTTGCTCAAATGAAGTATTCGGAACGGGGCTTTGCGCCTCGCTTTTTTGTAATGTTCATTTGCCTCGCCAACAGGAAACAACAATCTATTCGAGGGGCTGAATTGGCGGTTGTTTTTGGGTTAAGTTTTTTGTCCATCAGAGCCGATATCGCGGAAGGCAAAGACGCCGCGGACGAATTTTCCGTCCACATTGATCGTCGCTGAGCAAAATTTATCCCATGAGCCTGAGCATGTCGCCTGCCAGTCATCGCGAACGATTCATCAAAACGCCCCTTTACTGGGTTGGCGCAATCGTGCTTTTTGCCGCGCTGATTGCCACCTCGTATTTCTGGAACGCCAGCAATATCGACCGCCACGCGCATGCCATGGGCATGCTGCGCGCGCGTCTGGTGTTCAACATGATTCAGACCACGCGCGCCTGGATCGCCGGACATGGCGGCGTGTTTGCGCCGGACTCGCCGGAACTCTCCAGTTTGCTGGTACGCGAGGGCAATCTGCGCATTCATCTGACCAGCTTGAAACCGATCAATCCGGCGAATGCGGCGGAGCCCTGGGAAGCCGAGGTATTGCGTCGTTTCGAAGCCGGCGAGCGGGAGGCGGTGAGCGTTGCCGCGCATCAGTTTCGCTACATGGGCGCGCTCAGCGTGACGCAGACCTGTTTGCAATGCCATGCGCAACAAGGCTATCGCCTGGGCGATATTCGTGGCGGCATCGGCATTACCCAACCCGCCGATAACGTTTACCAGGTGGTGCAACCACAGCACCGCACCAACCTGATCGTGCATGTTTCAGCCTTTGCACTCATTGCCGCATTGCTGCTGGCCAGTCTGGCGACGATCCGCCGGCATGTGCTGCAACTGGAACTGGAGCGCGATAGCCGGCGCAAGACCGCCGAGATTCTGGCCGACAAGGTGAATCAACTAGAAGCCGCGCAGAGCGAACTGGTGCAAAGCGAGAAAATGGCCTCGCTAGGGCGCATGGTGGCCGGCTTTGCACATGAGGTGAATACGCCGGTTGGGGTGGCCGTCGGGGCGGTGTCGCACGCACTGGAGGCGCTGGGGCGCAGCGAAAAACTACTGGATAGCGAAGAAGTCGAAGAGTCTGATTTGCGCGCCGGCTTTGCCACCCTGCGCGAAGCCTCCAGCCTGGCGCTGTCAAATCTGCAACGCGCCGCCGATATGGTCGCCAGTTTCAAACGCACTTCGGTGGACCAGACTTCGAATCAGATACGCGAATTCGATATCGCGCAATTGATCGATGATGTGTTTCGCGGTCAGCACAATGTTTTCAAGCGCACACAGATCGAACTGGTTTCCGATTGCCCGGAGAATCTGACCCTCCATGGTCCCGCCGGCGCGCTGGTGCAAGTCCTCAACAACCTGGTCGTGAACAGCTATCTGCATGCTTTCAAGGAAGGCGAGCGTGCCGGCGCGATTCGTATTGCGGTCAGCCTGGCGGCGGATCATCGGGTGCATATCGACTACCGCGACAACGGCGTCGGCATGGATGCGGAGACGCTCGGCCACTTGTTTGAACCATTTTTTACCACTCGTCGCGGCAAAGGCGGCAGTGGTCTCGGCATGTTCATCGTCTACAACCTGGTGACCCAGGTTCTGCGCGGCGGCATTCAGTGCGAAAGCCAGCCGGGACAAGGCATGCATTGCGGCATCGAGTTTGACTCCGTGACGCCCGCATCCTCCATCAACGTTATTCCGACAACACCTGTAAAAGGGAAAGCACCATGAAGCTCATCCGTAAATCAGCTGCGCAGAGCGAATCAACCGATGCGGCAACCCTGGCGCAAGCAAGCCGACAATCGGCCTGGAAAATTCTGGTGGTGGACGATGAGCCTGATATCCACACCCTGACCCGGCTCAATCTGCGCGAATTCACCTTCGCCCAGCGGCCGCTGGAGATTCTTTCGGCGTACTCCGCCGCCGAGGCAAAACAGCTATTGGGCGAACACGACGACATCGCCCTGGCGCTGGTCGATGTGGTGATGGAAACCGACGATGCCGGACTGCAACTGGTGCGCCACATCCGTGAAGATCTGAAGAACATCATGATCCGGCTGATCATCCGTACCGGTCAGCCCGGCGTCGCGCCGGAACGTTTCGTGATCGACAACTTCGACATCGACGACTACAAAGACAAAACCGAACTGACGGTGCAAAAACTGTACACCGCTGTCCGCTCGGCGCTGAAGTCGTATCGTGATCTGAAGGCGATCGAGCTTAACCGAGTCGGCCTGGAAAACATTCTCAGCGCGACGCCAGACCTCTACAAAATGCAATCCGAGACGCTGGAGGAGTTCTTTCGCGGTGTGCTGACACAGATCATCGCGCTGTGCAGCCTGGGCAAATCAGGCTTGATCACCACCGTGGACGGCTTTGTTTCGACGTTTGAAGAAAACGAGATTCGCGTGCATGCCGGTACCGGCGACCTGGCTCACATGAATACCAGCGCACGCATGCAAAACGTGCTGCAACTTTGCTCGCAAGCCGTGCGCAGCCATATCGCGCCGGAAGGGCTGCGGCAGGAGTCCATCGTTGTTCCATTGCTGGCCAACGATCAGCCGCTCGGATTCATTTATCTGGAAGCGGAGCAGCCAATCAGCGAACTCGACCGCAAACTGATCATGATTTTCTCTAATCAGTGCGCCGCCGCGTTGGAAAACCTGCGCCTGCATATCAGCTTGCAGGAATCCTATGAACACGCCATCGACATGCTGGCGCTGGTGGCGGAATACAAAGACAGCAGCACCGGCTCGCACATCTCCCGCATCGCGGAGTACAGCCGCTTATTGGCCTTGGAAATGGGTATGGCGAAAGATGTCGCCAACAAGATCGGCATGGCCAGTCGCCTGCACGACGTTGGCAAGGTGGCGATTCCCGATAATCTTCTGCGCAAGCCCGGCCCGCTCGACGAAGAAGAGTTTGTCCGCATTCAGAAGCACGCCGAAATTGGCGCGGCCATCCTGAATGGCGATCCGGCGATGGCGCTGGCACGGGAAATCGCGCTGAACCATCATGAACGCTACGCCGGCGGCGGCTATCCGACGGGCCGACCGGCCAAGGAATTGCCGCTGAGCAGTCGCATTGTCAGCGTTGTCGATGTGTTCGATGCACTCGTCAGTCGACGCCCTTATAAAGATTCCTGGTCGGTGGAAAACGCTTTTTCTGAATTGCGCCAGGAAGCCGGCGGCCGGTTTGACCCGCGCGCAGTGACGGCGCTGGAAAACCTGTATCGGCGCGGACAGCTGGATGCGGTTTTGCAACGCTGCGCGCTGGATTCCGCCGCAGAATGAATCTGGGGTCGTGCAGGTCCGCGCCAACGCACTGTTGGCGCGGACCATTCTTGGCTGACGCCTGTAGACTCCGAGCAGCACATCGGCGAGAAGATCGCCGAGAACATCAAAAAGTCATGACTTGCGGCTAAGCTAGAGGCTGATCAACGCTCTGTATAACCTGTGTTAATTTTGCTTCTATGCCGCATACCCCACTTCTGAACAATCAGACTCAGCTTGTCGGCTACTTGGGCGAGCCTTGGTTCTGGCAAGTCATTACGGTCATTTTTATCATTGTCGCGGTCAATATCGGCGCCTATTACCTACTCCGGCAAATTGAAAAAATCGCCGCGCGGACGCAAAGCATCTGGGACGATGCGTTTATCAAAGCCGCGCGCTTGCCAGTAACCATGCTGCTATGGACGCTGGGCGCGGCGATCGCGCTACGCATCGTGCATCAGCATTCCGGCATTCCTTATTTCGATTGGGTAGCGACAAGCCGAAATGTGCTGGTGATCTCCGCATTGGCCTGGCTATTGATCCGGTTGATCGACAACGCTGCGGCAAATCTCGTTACCCTGCGACTTGCCAATGAAGAGACGGTAGACCGCACCACAGTCGATGCGCTGAGCAAACTCGGACGCATCTGCGTGGTAGTGGTCGCCAGCCTTTCCTTACTGCAAACGCTCGGGGTCAGCCTGGCCGGAGTGTTGGCGTTCGGCGGAATTGGTGGTATTGCGGTCGGTTTTGCCGCCAAGGATTTGTTTGCCAACCTGCTGGGCGGACTCACCATCTATATGGATCGCCCCTTCTCGGTCGGCGAATGGATACGTTCGCCGGACAAGAACATCGAGGGTACCGTCGAACATATCGGCTGGCGTAATACCTGCATTCGGGCTTTCAATAAAAATCCCATTTATGTGCCGAATGCGCTGTTCACCAGTATCGTGGTGGAAAACCCGTCGCGGATGACACATCGGCGTATCAAGGAAACCATTGGTCTACGCTACCAGGATCTTGGCAAGATGGCCGCAATCGTCGCTGACGTGAAAACCATGCTGCAGACTCACCCCGAAATTGATCATGAGGCGACGCTGATCGTTAACTTCAATAGTTTCGGCGAATCCTCGCTCGATTTCTTCATCTACAGCTTTACCAAGACGACGGTTTGGGCGACCTACCACGAGGTCAAACAGGAAGTGCTGCTGAAGATCGCCGACATCATCGCGACCCATGGCGCCGAGATCGCTTATCCAACGCGCTCGCTGCACATTGAACCTTGAACCTGTTTTCTTCGGTTGAAGGCGGCATCCAAAGCTGACTGGCTGTTACTCATGCTCGTGTTGGCATTGCTGCCAAACAGCAAAATGGAACTGTTGCGCATAAAAACCCGCTATGGGGCGCGGGTGGCTGATTACTTCAAAATGTCCTTGTACAACGCGTCTTCTTCCGCGCCCACTTCGGTCATCGCTTTGGCCAGGTCGCCTTGCAGGGTCTTGGCAAGGTTGCTCAGATTCATGCGTACTACATAGAGTTGGCCATCCTTGCCATCGAACACAGTGGCGCGACAGGGAAGCGCGGGTGCTTTTCCGCCGGCTGCTTTGGCCACTTTTTCATTCGCGTTGGGCGGGCAAAGATGGATCACTTTCATCCGCTTGGCATCCTTGGCGCCCGCTTCTTTCGCCGCCGCCAGCATGTCCTGTACGTCGCCCACTTTCCAGCCGCGCTTTTGTGCGCCGGATTTGATCGCGGCGATGGTTTCCTCGAA
>JAIFKV010000208.1 GCA_020049415.1 Betaproteobacteria bacterium | reverse complement strand
CAAAGGAAGCACCATGTCCCGCATCGGCATTTTTTTCGGCAGCAGCACCGGCAACACCCGCCGCATCGCCAAGATGATCAAGAAACGTTATGACGACGACACCATGGCCGAAGCGCTCAACGTCAACAAAGCGACGCCGGAACTGGTCGCCAGCTACGACTACCTGATACTCGGCACGCCCACCCTGGGTGAAGGCGCCCTGCCCGGCCTGGAAGCCGATTGCCAGCAAACCAGTTGGGCAGAATTCCTGCCGCAACTGGAAGACGTCGATTTCACCGGCAAGACCGTTGCGCTGTACGGCCTCGGCGATCAGGAAAAATACGCAGAAAATTTTGTCGATGCGCTCGGCATGCTGTACGAATTCGTCACCGCACACGGCGCCCGCGTAGTCGGCTTCTGGCCCAGTGATGGTTACGACTTCATCGCCTCGAAGGCAGAAAAGGACGGCGAATTCGTCGGTCTGGTGCTCGATCAGGACAACCAGAAGCAGCTGACTGAAGATCGGCTGTCTACCTGGCTACGCTTGATCGCAGCGGAATTCGGCCTGTAATCAAAGGCGGCAAAGGCGTGGCCGAAATCTGCCAGACAAACCTCGCACTGTCGGATTTGCGACACGGAATCGACCTCATGAATCCGGCCCGTAACCGCAACACCGCATGGCTTTGCATATGGCCATCTGGCTGGCCCGGAATTTGCACAACACCGGCAATGACTCACCCAAGAATTGACCACGCCAGGAACCCCTCATGCTGCTCGACACTTTTGAAAGCCAGAGTCTTCTTTTCAACAGCAACTTCAAGGACAGCGCCAGTCGCGACAAACCTGTGACAGGCTACCCGGAACTGTTCACGCTCAAGTTCTAAGAGATGGAGAAATTGCCATGCAAGCAGGCCCACCACGGCTCCCCTTCTGCGCCAGCGAAGCACTCGCAGAAGGCCACCATCTCAAGCTGAAAATGGTTTTCGAAGGCCGTGACGAGGAATGCCTGCTGGTTCGCCATTCCGGCCGGTGCTACGCCTACATCAACCGCTGCGTCCACATGCCGCGACCGCTCGACTGCGAGAAAGATCGGGTGTTCGACCACAGCGGCAGGTATCTGCGTTGCTCCATGCACGGCATCGTCTACACCCCGGAAACCGGCACCTCGGTCAGCGCACTGTGCGAAGGCGAACAACTGCGCACCGTGGCCATCTACGAAGAAAACGGCGAAATCGGCATTGCCGACTGGCGAGTTGGCAGGATCGGACCGCTTCCCCGCGCCGATGTTTAACCCAGCTTTGTGCGGCTGGGGTGCTCTGCATGGTGTGCCTCAGCGTCACGCTGCCTCCCCCGCCACCCAGCACAACAAATTCACCCGCATCATCTGCTTTACCGTGTTGCATTTCATTGTCAGCAAAATCGGGCTGGCTACGACGATGGCGAGGCAGGCTTCACAAATTTCAGCTCTCCATCCTCAACAATCTTCGTGTCAACATGGTTTTCATGTCTCGGCGGTTATCGACGACGATATGCACATATAGGGTTGTCTGCCGCACTTCGTAGATGATTCTGTTTTTACCGGTAATGACCTGGCGGTATTGGGCCAGGTTGATGTGTTGCAATTCATCTGGAATTGAGCCGCTGAACGGGAAGGATTTCAGGTTATTGATGGTGGCTTTCAAGTTGTCGAAGCTGTCTTGCCAAACAGGCATACCAAAATCCTTTACCAGATACCGCTTTAGATCCCGTAAATCCTGTTCGGCAGACTTCAGGATGACAACTGCGTATTTCATTCCTGGTCTTCTTTTTCCAGGCTGGCAAAGACTTCATCCGCTGGGCGGAATTCACCCGCCTCAATCTGTTTGTTGCCCATTGCCAATAGCTTCAGCAAGGCCAGGGTTTCTTCCTGCTCTTCCCAGGTCTTGATGTCAATCACCACCATTTTCGCTTCGCCATTCTGGGTTACCAGCATGGGCTCCCTGCTCTCCGTGAGGGTTTTGACGATCTCGGCGGCGTGGCTTTTCAGGTAGGAGATGGGTTTGATCTGGGTGGCGTAATTCATGTCGGACGCTCGTGGGATAGTGTGCGAACTGAATGTAGTCCATATAAAGTCATGCAACAACGCCCTGCTTTGCGGTTGCTGGCTTTCTTCTGATCGCTGCTTTCTGGTCTTCTGTGCCAAACGGACTGTCCGGCCCGATGCACAGCGTTTCGGGTTGCGGGCTTATGTTTCGCTGATGATTGACTCCAGTCTGGCCACGCCGTCGGTGTCTATCATCAACTTCGCCAAATCCAGTGTCTCTTGGTACCTCTGCTTGCGCTTGGTGAGGAAATACAGTGCAAAATCCACTTCGGTAATACTTCATGTTTCTTGGCGCGCAAAACACAGTAGCCTGTGCTGGCAACCTCGCCAGAGTGCTCATCATCAATTAAACAGTATCGCTGTTGGGCTGGGCGCGTTGTTGCCAAGATTACATCATCTTTTTCAACAAGTTTTTGCGCCCGGCTTGGCGCATTGTTGGATCCAATTTCAGACGTCTCGGTTATTGCCTTTGTTTCAACGCTTACAGAAGTTAGATCAATATAGCGATAGGTGCGATTGGTATCGCGCCATTTAATATTGCAAGTGGGTAACGTCACAATTCCCAACGCCTTCCATTCCACCTCAACCGCATCCAGCAGCTTTTCCATAAGGTTCACGCTGCTCATGCCTACAGCTCCTCGGTTTTGAATTCGCTATAGCCTTCGTAGTAATAGCTGACATCAATGCCCTTCATGAACAGGGCGCGGTCGTTAATCTGGTCAGTGAGGGCTTGTTTGAGCAGGACTTTGATTTCCAGGTCTTTCACCGGGCTGCGCTGCATGGCGGAGAGGTATTCTTCTTTATCGACCCGATTCCAATCCACGACCTGCCGGATTTCTTTTTTCAGCATCAGATCCAGCCAGATCCGGGTGGTGCGGCCATTGCCTTCACGAAAAGGATGGGCCACATTCATCTCGACATATTTTTCGATGATTTCATCAAACGTGCTTTGGGGCATGGCGTCGATATGTTTTAGCGAGGCTTCAAGGTACATCAGCGGTGCAAAACGAAAATCACCTTTGGCGATATTCACATCGCGGATTTTTCCGGCAAAGTCATATATGTCTTCAAATAAATAGCCATGGATAAACGCCAATCCGGAAAATTTTCCCACTTCGACCTTGTTGATATCGCCAGAATCAAACAGTTGTTTGGCCTTTTGTTTGCTGACTTTTTCTTCGGCTTTGGCTAATTCAATTTGATCGGTGATGCCCAGTTTGTTGGTCAGAATCATGCGGTATCTCCTTCAATCTCGGCCACGATGGCGTCAATCTCTCTACGCAGCCGGTCTATTTTGACAACGGTGGTTTTCAGCTCGGCATTGAGCATGGCAATGTCCACCACTTCGCGGTATCGGCCTCATGGATTTCCAGCCTGCGGGTGCGTGCCAGCATGCGGAACAGGTTGGTGCGCGTGCCTTGCTCATCCAGCCCGTCGATCTTGGGAATGATCTCGATGGCCTCCGCCCCAAGCTGCACCACGCCGACATACTGCCGCGCCTTCAAGGTGGTGCGGTTGGCATGTGTGAACAGGCCGCCTTTCGCAGCTTTCAAGCGTTGCGACAACCTTTCGAGCGCCTTCGCCTGCGCATCGGTGACCGACTTTCGGCCAGCGCAGGAAAAGGTTTCAGCAATGGCGAAGGTTTCGTGTTCGCGCAGGGTGAGTAGTGACAAGTTCATGACAATATGTCGCATCGACAACGCATGTTTGCCGACAAAACAACCCGATCCACATGGCTCAATGATTGACCTGCTGCCGCAACAGCGCCAACGTAGCTTCGAGATCGAAACGATTGGCCTGCTCGGCGACCCGCTCCACGCTATACCCGGCAGCGGCATTCAAGGCAGCCTTGGCAGCCCAGAGTTCCTGCAACAAAGGATCGTCGCGCCCAAGGCGAGTGGTTTTTGCCATCTGATCGTGTTTCGAGGAAATAAGTAGGGTCATGGCAACATCTCCAATAATTCTTCCAGGGTAGCCAGAATCGGCGGTGGGTAGCCCATATTCAGAGCAGTTTCATTCGCGTTCAACGTGCATCCGCCATCACTTTTTGCACTTGCTCCAAGAGCGCATCGGTCGCTGCGACCAGTTCCGCCAGCATGGCCTCGTCCACATCCATGTAGCCTTCGTACTCCGCCAGATTGCGGCGGTCATAGCAGAGCGCGAACAGGCGAACCCGGGCCTTGTCCGTGTCGAGGGTATGCGCCAGGCACTGGAACACCAGATAGCGCTTGTCCGAGCGATAACCATGCAGGCGCAATGCCGTCAGCGCCAGGGCATGCGCGGCGTTGTAAGCCAGGTCGAAGCGGCTGGCGAAAGAAAGCACAGCGTTGTGAGCGTCCTTCAGGCGATCCACGGCGGAGCGTAGCAAGCCCTCGCACTCCTTGCGATCCGGTGGTTCCACCTAGAGGCCGCCACCACGCACAAGATTTTCCAGGTTCTCCTTACCGCTCATGCATCGTCTCCTTCGGCGGACCGCCGATCAGGTTGATCTTGTCCTGTTCCGCCACCCGCGAGACAAAGCTATTGCCGGCGGCCTGCCTGGCCTGCCAATCGGCCAAGGTGTAAAGGGTGGGGTTGATGGTACGGCCCAGGCGCTCTTCCGTGGTCATCAGAAGCGCCACCACATCGCCATAGCTGAGGTTCTCCCCGATCAACATCAGGTCGATGTCGCTGCCGGCGTGGTCGTCTCCCTTGGCAATGGAGCCGTAGACGAAGGCCCACACCAGTTGCCCGGCCAGAGGTCCCAGCGCGTTACGCAAAGCTTCACCGATGCCGAAGGTCTTGCGCACGATGCCCAGCAGTTCCTCGTAGATCGGGCATTCCGGGTTGGCCTGGTAGTGAGTCTGGTTGCCCTGGCGGTTCAGAGTCAGCACGCCGGCCCGATGCAGGCGATCCAGTTCGCGCATCAGGCTGCCCTTGCCGACCTGCGCCCAACGGTCGATTTCATTGGCATAGAAGCTACGATCCGGCTTGCCATAGAGTAGTCCCAGCACCTTCTGCTGAGTGGTGGTAAACAAAGCGTCGCTGAGCGGTAGGGGTTGCATGAGCTTATCAATAAGTCCCGGAACGGGAATGATAGGTCTCTTTATGGGACTTATAAAGTTGTCTGGCTATCACTGCGGCTTGATCTCCATGGCCGGCATGTGCGGCTGGGGTACACAGTAAACGCGCATCCATTTGCAGTCAGACTGATGAG
Organism: Betaproteobacteria bacterium; assembly: GCA_020049415.1. GTDB lineage: Bacteria > Pseudomonadota > Gammaproteobacteria > Burkholderiales > Thiobacillaceae > PFJX01. The sequence goes on along the minus strand of JAIFKV010000208.1, from coordinate 1,532 downwards.
AACAAAGGGTCAAGCAGCCAACTCAACACAGGCCAGACCATTGGAAAATCCATCTTGTATCACCTGGGCGTTATCCAGCAGCAAGCTCAAAACAGCAGCTTTGTCTGCATTCCCTGTTTGCAGCCAGACCACATACGGCGACCATGCGCCGCTCACGGTCGGCGGCAAAGGCGAGACAGGCTCGAATATCCGCCAACTCCAGTTCCTCATGGTTCGGGTAACTATCCATTCCGGCTGAGCCGTTTGACGATTGACGCCGGGTTTTGCCGGCAGTCCAGTACGGCAACCACGGTCACCGAATCGCCTTGCAGGTCATAGTAAATGGCGAACGGAAATCGCTTGGCCAAGGCTCTATGCAATCGCCCAAGATGTTTTGCATGCATGCCGCCATAGAGCAGAAGCGAGTCGATATCGGCATACAGGCTATCAAGAAAATAGCTGCCGACCCCCGCCTGTTGCCGCTCATAAAACGAAAAGCCGTTAAGCAAATCGGACTCTGCCGCGCGAGAAATGCGAACCTGCATCACAGCTTTCCGGCTTGATCTCGAATGCGTACCTTTGCTTCTTCCCAAGATGAAACTGGCTCATTGCCGCTATCCAGCCTAGCAATTCGATCCGCCAGAACTTCTTTGTGCCAATCAGGTATCGCCGATGAAACTTCGGGTTCATGGCAGATGGAATCCCAGAGCGATTCCATCAACTCAATCTTTTCCGTGAGTGGCAACGTGTCGATTTGCATATGCGTCATATAGGGTTTCCTCGTCAGTCGGGATAGAGATTACGAAATGCGTCAGCGGTAAAGAAAATTGTGATTTTTCCCCAATGCCGTTTAGCGCAAAGGGATCTCAATCAAAGCCTTGGCTCGTTCATGCAACGCCTCTTCGCCATCACGAAGAAAAAATGCATACAGCCAGATATTGGAATCAACGAAAGCGTTATCGCTCATGTGCTTCATCTCTGGACAAAGGCACGAAATCGGGCGTTATCGGGCAAGGGTATCGACCGATCCCGGATTACGGCTTCAAATTCGATGGCTTGCATATTGCTACTCCTTATCAGGTTACCAATTGAAGCTGTAAACGCGCATCTTCTGCACCCTTCGGCCGCTGATTCCCAAGCCCGACAGGCTGGTCAGGTTCAATCAACGGTTTCAACCTGCCGCGATCCCACGTCGTAATGCTGCTTCGGGTTGTTGCGGATTTCGCGATACATCGTGTCCGGGGCCAGATCGAGGCCATTCGGCCACACCACCACACCATGCTCCACTTGCGCTTGAGCCACTGCGGCATCTTCCAGCAACGCTTAAAAAACCCCGGTGCAGAACGCCCGGCTGATATGAATCGTGCCGTTCAGGCCATCCGCGAAACAGACCATCAAGGTGCGTGGCGCTACGGGGCGAACTTCGACGACATCCCAATACATGGATGTCTCCTTCTCAACGCAAAGGTTCAATAGGCTTGGGCTGCTGCTTGGACTGGCATAAATCCCAGTCAGCCAATAGCTCAGCCTGATGCAATTCCGCCCAATCCAGC
>JAIFKV010000036.1 GCA_020049415.1 Betaproteobacteria bacterium | reverse complement strand
CCAACGCCGACTTCCGCCTTTAGCGGCACATTCAGTTGCGTCACACCACACATCTTTTCCGGCAGGCCGACGCGTACCGCTTCCAGTTCTGTGGTGGGAACTTCCAGCACCAGTTCGTCATGCACTTGCATGATCAGTTTCGACTCCAGCCCGGCGTCATCCAGCCAGCCTTGCACCGCGATCATCGCCAGTTTGATCAGGTCGGCGGCGGTGCCTTGCATTGGCGCATTGATTGCGGCGCGTTCGGCGCCCTGGCGGCGCGGGCCGTTGGCGCTGATGTCGGGCAGATAGAGGCGGCGGCCGAACAGCGTTTCCACATAGCCGAGTTGCTTCGCCTGTTCGCGGGTGCGGTTCATGTAACCGAGCACGCCGGGGTAGCGGGCGAAATAGCGGTCGATATACGCCTGCGCCACATTGCGTTCGACATTCAGTTGCGCGCTCAAACCGAAGGCCGACATGCCGTAGATCAGGCCAAAGTTGACCGCCTTGGCCATGCGTCGCATGTCTGGCGTTACCGACTCCAGCGCCACCCCCTGGACTTCGGCGGCGGTGGCGGCGTGGATGTCGGCGTCGGCGGCAAAGGCTTGCAGCAGACTGTCGTCGCCGGAGAGGTGCGCCATGATGCGTAGTTCGATCTGCGAGTAATCGGCGGAAACGATGACACAGCCGGGTTCGGCGATGAAGGCTTCGCGAATCTTGCGGCCTTCCATGCTGCGCACCGGAATGTTCTGCAGATTCGGCTCGTTCGACGACAGCCGTCCGGTTACCGCCACCGCCTGCGAATAGGTGGTGTGGACGCGGCCGGTGGTCGGGTTGACCATCGTCGGCAGCTTGTCGGTGTAGGTCGATTTCAGTTTCGCCAGGCCGCGATAGTCGAGGATCAGCTTCGGCAACGGGTGGTCGAGGGCGAGTTCCTGCAATGCGTCCTCATTCGTCGAAGGCGCGCCGCCGGGGGTCTTTTTCTTCGGTTTCAGGCCGAGCTGATTGAACAGAATCTCGCCCAGTTGTTTAGGTGAATTCAGGTTGAACGGCTGCCCGGCAGCCTGATGCGCCTTGCCTTCCAGCGCCATCAGTTCCAGCGCCAGGGTGCCGGAATGCGCGCGCAGCAAGTCGGCATCGAGCTTGACCCCGGTGCGTTCGATGCGACACAGAATCGGCAGCAGCGGCATTTCGATGTCGCGGTAAACCGACTCCATCCCGGCCGCCGCTGCCAACATCGGCTGCATGCTCTGATGCAGGCGCAGGGTGATGTCGGCATCCTCGGCGGCGTAACTGCTGGCGCGTTCGATGTCGACTTGATCGAAGCCGATCTGGTTGGCACCCTTGCCGCAGACATCGACATATTTGATCGTCGTCTCGCCCAGATGCCGCGCCGCCAGGGTGTCCATGTCGTGGCGTTCGTGCGCTTCCAGCACATAGCTTTGCAGCAACGTGTCGTGGGCGATGCCGCGCAGCTTGATGCCGTGGTTCATCAGCACATGCCAGTCGTACTTCAGGTTCTGGCCGACCTTGGCTTTGCCGGCGTCTTCCAGCAGCGGCTTCAGTTTCGCCAGCGTGGTGTCGAGGTCAAGCTGAGTCGGCGCGCCGGCGTAGTGATGCGCCAACGGCAGATAAGCCGCCTCGCCGGCGGCAACGCTGAATGACAGGCCGACCAGTTTGGCCGTCATCGGGTCCAGGCTGGTGGTTTCGGTATCGATGCAAATCAGATCGGCGGCGGCGAGCTTGTCCAGCCAGCGGTCTAGCGCGGCTGCGTCGAGCAGGGTTTCGTAATGGCGTTCGACTGGGCTCGCCTGGCCTGGATGACGGCTGGCGGAATCCGGAACCGTCGCCACCAAGGCTTGCTGCGGATTCGGCTGTGCCGCATCGGCGTTGCTTGCGGTGCCTTGAACCTCCCGCAACCACGTCCGAAAGTTGTATTGGGCAAACAGTTCAGCCAGCGTTTCGCGGTCTTCCTCGCCCCAGCCCAGGTCATTCGGATGCACCCCCAGCGCCACATCCGTCTTCACCGTAATCAGCTTGCGGCCCATCGGCAGCCAGTCCAGCGCCTGCCGCAAATTCTCGCCGACTGCGCCTTTCACCTCACCGGCGCGGGCGATGATGGCGTCAAGATCACCGAATTCGGCCAGCCATTTGACGGCGGTTTTCGGGCCGACCTTATTCACCCCGGGGACGTTGTCCACCGCATCGCCGACCAACGTCAGGTAATCGACGATGCGCGCCGGCGGCACGCCGAACTTGGCCAGCACGCCGGCCTCATCCAGCACCTCGTTGGTCATGGTGTTGATCAGGCGCACCTGCGATGTCACCAGTTGCGCCAAGTCCTTGTCGCCGGTCGAAACCACCGCTTGCATGCCGGCTGCTTCCGCTTGCCGGGTGAGGGTGCCGATCACATCGTCGGCCTCGACGCCATCGATCATCAACAGCGGCCAGCCAAGCGCCCGCACCGCTGCGTGCAATGGCGCAATCTGGCAGACCAGGTCGTCCGGCATCGACGGGCGGTTGGCCTTGTATTCGGGATACCAGTCATCGCGGAAAGTCTTGCCTTTGGCGTCGAAAACACAGGCCGCATAGGCGGTCGGGTAATCCTTGCGCAGGCGCTTGAGCATGTTGATGACGCCGTACATCGCGCCGGTCGGCTGGCCTTGCGGGTTGCGTAAATCTGGCAGCGCGTGGAAAGCGCGGTAGAGGTAGCTGGAGCCGTCTACCAGAAGAAGAGTGTCGGACATGGCGAGTTCGGTTAGGGCAATCCGCCTATTCTATTCGCGCCCGCCAGCTCGGCCAGAATGGTCTGGTTATTCATGGATAGTTGCTTAGTCCAGCATCGCCGGCGCCGAGAAGACATAGCCGATCAGGTAGGCTGTCCGTATCGGCAGGGCGATGCCGAGTTGTTCCAGGCCTTTCTTGCGCAGGCGAGCGAGCAGCACATCGAGCCGTTCGTTGCGGTTTGGCGCGCCGGGAGCGCAAACGCATTCGCACACCACCTCCTTCGACACCATTTTGCCGTCGGCCGCGATCAGGCATTTGATCAGGGCGAATTCCTGCGCGGTCAGCGTCATGCTCAAGCCGCTCGGTGCGATCAGCCGCCAGCTTTCCAGTTGTAGTTGCCAGATGCCGGAAGCGCGCGGCTGGGCGTTGCCCTGCGCTTTCGCGCTAGGCAAGCAAACCGCCTCGATGATGGCGGCGAGTTCATCCAGGATGACCGGCTTGATCAGATAGCGGTCTGCTCCGGTGGCCAGCCCAGCGCGCCGCTGAGCCTCTTCTACGCGGCTGCTGATCATGATGATTTTTAGGTTCGTCAAGGTGCGCAAATGGCGGGCGACGCTAAGGTCATCTTCGCCAGGCAGGCCGATGTCGAGCAGCACCACCTCGGCCGGTTCTACCGCAAAGCGGCGGTAAAACGCTTCGGCGGATTGGCAGCCCCAGGCCGAATAACCCTTGGCATGCAGATAATCGACGGTAATTTCGAGTAGATCTGAGTCGTCCTCGGCAAGAAGATGCGCTTCGCAAGCTCATCACATCCTCCGGTCCCAACGTCATCCTGATGCCGGTTACAAGGCTTTGGCTTAAGCGCTCGGCAAGATTTATTTCGCCAAATGCAAGGTCATCCAAGAAATGCCTATGTTCTGCAAGTTAATTGTTTTTTATGATTCCAAAATGTTTCAATTTAAGCATCTGCGCCACCCTAGTTTTACTTGCCGCAACACGCAACACATTGTTGTCATTCAAGTTTTGGCGCTTTTATGCTTCCCGCTAGGCTCACACCGACTTTTTCCGCACTGATCTGGAGTACGCATGTCCGTCCTATTCAATCGCCGCCCATTTTTCTTTGCCCCCCGCCTGTTGTCGCTTGCGGTTCTCGGCAGCCTGGTTTTGACCGGATGCGCGGTAACGCCAAAGCCACTGACGCAGGAAGAATTGGTCGCCACCAATAAGGCCGATAAAGACGCATCGCGGCGCGACATGCCCGCCATCACCGCGCCGGTGAGCTTGGAAGAAGCCGTGGCGCGGGCCTTGAAATACAACCTGGACCACCGCACCCGCATGATGGAACAAGCGCTGGCCGCTGGTCAGCTCGACGCCAGCCGCTACGACATGCTGCCGCGACTGTTGCTGGATGCCGGCTATGCCTGGCGCGATCAGGACAACACCCGGCTATCGCTCGACCCGGTGACCGGAAATATTTCCCAAATTGGCTACATCTCTAGTTCAAGAACCCACACCACCGTCGATCTTGGTCTGCACTGGAACATCCTCGATTTCGGCATTGGCTACTACAACGCCAAAGAAAACGCCGACCGCCTGCTGATTTCCGTAGAACGCCGTCGCCGCGCCATGCACGCCCTGATACAAAACGTGCGCACCGCCTTCTGGCGCGCCGCCGCAGCGGAAAAGTTGAGCGACCGGGTGCGCGCGACCATCCAGGAAGCCGAAAGCGCGTTGTCCGACTCGCGCCGCATTGCCGATGAAAAGATCAAATCGCCGCGCGACGCCTTGCGCTATCAACGCAACCTGCTGGAAAACCTGCGTTTGCTGGAAAACGTCGACCGAGAACTGGGCGCCGCGCGCATCGAACTGGCCAGCCTGATCGGAGCGGTTCCTGGCTCCCGCATCCCGCTGGTCGAGCCGAGAGAGCAAGGCATGCCATTGATGGATATTCCAATCGAGCGGATGGAAGAATTCGCCCTCACCCAGAACGCCGACTTGCGCGAACAGCACTACAACGCCCGCATCGCCGCCATCGAAACGCGTCGGGCGCTGCTGAAGCTCATCCCCAACCTCTCGTTCAGCTACATCCATCGCTACGACGACGATAAATACCTGATAGAAAACCAATGGAATGACGCCGGCTTCCGCGTCAGCTACAACCTGTTGAGCTTGTTCGCCGCGCCCAGTCGCAAGAAAGTGGCCGAAATCGGCGTCACCTTGGCAGAAAACAAACGCATGGCCTTGCAAATGAGCGTACTCACGCAAGTCCACCTCGCCCGACATCAGTACGAAGACGCCTTGCGCCAATACAGCCGATCCGACGCCATTTACGATGTCGACAACCGGCTCGCGGTCATCGCCCAGAGCCAGGAACAAAGCCAGATGGCCAGCCAACTGGACCGGATTTCCGCCAATGTCACCACCATCCTGAGTGAAGTGCGACGTTATCAAGCCATGGCCAAGGTTCACGAAGCCGCTAGCCGCGTCCAGGCCAGTCTGGGAATGGAACCCAAGATCGGCAATCTCGACGAAATCGATTTACCGACTCTGCAACAACAAATCGGCATCAGCTTGCTCGGCTGGGCAAAACTCGAACTGCCCGCCGTCGGAAACACCGCAGTCGCCGCTGTAGAAACCACCCCGGTTGCAGTCGCCCTGGTTAAAGCAGACTTGGTGAATTTAGCCCCGGTGAAAGTAGCCCCGGTCGAGATCGCCAAAGCCGAGCCACCGAAGGCCGAAACCGGAGAAACCGTTGAACGTGTTGAATCACTCAACCCTGCTGCTGCCGCCCCGGTTGCGGCTGCTGAAGTTGTTGCCGTCAAAACTGGCAAGCGCGTGCGCGCAACCTCGGCGCCGGCATTCCGGTCGCTGCGGGTAGCCAGCAAAAGCAAACCATGAAAGCACGCATCTTTGTCGCATTGCCGCTGATGATGGCCTGCGCGTTTAACGCGCAGGCTCAATTCGCCCTCGACCGCATGGAAATGCGCGCCCAACTCTCGCCGCAGCGTTACACCACGCTATCGGCGGAACTGGGGGCAAAAATCAACCGCATCAACATCAAAGAAGGCGAACGCTTCCGCGCTGGGCAAGCCCTGATCGAATTCGACTGCGCCCTGCAAGCCGCGCAACTGGACAAAGCCAAAGCGCAACAGTTCAGCGCCGACAGCAACTATGTCGGCAACCAGCGACTGGCCGAACTCAACGCCATCGGCCAGGTGGAACTGAAGAACTCCGAAGCCGAAGTGCTGAAAGCCAAGGCGGATGTCGCCTACCTGCAAGCCACGCTGGATAAATGCAGCATCAAAGCCCCCTTCGATGGCCGAGCCAGCGAACAAAAAGCGCGCGAACAGCAATTTGTCCAGCCCGGCCAAGCCCTGCTCGACATCATCGACGACAGCACGCTGGAACTGGAATTCATCATGCCCTCGCGCTGGGTCGTCATGCTCAAACCCGGCCACAAGTTTCATGTACGCATCGAAGACACCGGCAAAACCTACCCGGCCAAACTGTTGCGCATCGCCGCCCGCGCCGACCCGGTCAGCCAATCGGTCAAGGCGGTTGCCGTCATCGACGGCAACTACCCCGAACTGATCGCCGGCATGAGCGGCCGCATTCTGCTGTCGCCGAGTGGCGGAAAACGCAGCAAATAAACGTTCGAAATCATCCGCTATACCCGCTACCCATACCGCGCCCAATAAACGCCCCGGAGCACCGCCATGAACCACCTCTACCGCACCGTCTGGAACGAAATCAGCCGCACTTTTGTCGCCGTTGCGGAAAACGTCAAACGCCGCGGCAAGCGTTCCGGCAGCAGCGCCACCGCCTCGGCGGGCGCAGAAAGCCAGGTGGCAAGCGCACCGCGCGCCCGGCGCAAATTGAACGCCAACCGACCCGGCATGATGCGGCTGGAACCCCGGCTGATGTTCGACGGCGCAGCGGTAGATACGGTTTTCACTGTCGCCGCCGACGCCAGTGCCGCAGCCGCGTTCAGCGTGCAAACGCTGTTCCCGGAAGCGCATCCCGACATCCCTGGCGATAGCGCCGCCAGCCTGCTCGACCACCCGCAAGCCGCCGCTGCCGGCGCCACCGTGCTGATCGTCGATGCCCGGGTCGAA
>JAIFKV010000215.1 GCA_020049415.1 Betaproteobacteria bacterium | reverse complement strand
GACGACATGCAGACCTCGCCACGCCTCCCTCTCGCTATCAAACTGAATCATCATGTCGAATGCCCGGAAGGTGTCGGTACCGAATGGCTGGATTCCGACAAGCATTCCCTCGAGTCAGTCATCACCGATGTGGTCGTGAGCCTGCTAGCCTTTGGCGAAATCGTCCATCGCGCACATGCTGAGCATCACCATCTCAGGTTGATTGAGAGAAAAAAGGAACAAGAAGAAGCAACACGGAAGGCGAGGGAGTTGGCCGAGCAGAAAAAGCGTGAGGCCCAAGCGAGAAGAGAGCAGGCGCGTCGAGAGCAACTTTTCAACCAAGCAAGAAACTGGAAACAGGCCAGCGAAATCCGAGCATACGTCGCCGCGCTACAAATGCATCCGGAAGCTGGACAGGCAACGGAGGCACTGCTGCTGTGGGTCACTTGGGCGCTGTCCGAGGCGGATGCGTTGGACCCGTTATGTTCCCCATTAGATAGGTTGCTAGATAAAGGTGAGGAGGAAGAGCCGGACTCTCCTGCTCCATAAATAAGGAAATACTGGCCGCCATCGCAATAGTTGCTTGCAGCTATTGCGATGCAACTAGAGCGATATATCAAGGAGGTGAGCTCATGCCTTTAATCACAGACACGTTGCCATCATTCGTTGCCCAGGACATCAGCGCTCTGCGTGCCCATCTCGACCAGAGCGTCCCGGCCAAGAAATCCCATGAAAACTTGCTCATCGCAACCTGGAACCTGCGCGCGTTCGCCTCGCTGACCCGAGAATGTACCGCCGGCCCCAAACGCAGCCCAAAGCGAGATTTGCGAGGACTGCTGGCTATTGGCGAAATCGTCCGCCGTTTCGACGTGGTCGCCATCCAGGAAGTCAAAGGAGACCTGCGTGCCCTGCGCGACCTGATGCGCTGGTTGGGAGACGACTGGGCTTTTGTGATGACTGACATCACCCTAGGCGCTGCGGGCAATGACGAGCGCATGGCGCTCCTGTTCGACACCACCCGTCTCAAGTTATCTGGCCTCGCCTGCGAACTAGTGGTGCCGCCCGAATGGCTTGATGAAATAGGTGCGGATGCCCTGCGCCGCCAATTCGCCCGGACACCTTACGCGGTGAGCTTCAAGACGGCCGACACGACCTTAATCCTGGTGACTTTGCATGTCACATTCGGAAATTCCGCAACTGAACGTCTGCCTGAGTTAAAGGGCATCGCCCGATGGATGCGCGAATGGGCCAATCGAGAAAGCGCCTGGACCCATAACCTCATTGCCTTGGGTGATTTCAACATAGACCGCCAGGGCGACCCGCTTTGGCAGGCTTTTACATCGACCGGGCTGGCGGCACCCGAGGAACTGAACAGCGTGCCGCGAACAGTGTTTGCCACCTCGGGCAAGCCGGAAACCGACAAGTTCTACGACCAGATTGCCTGGTTCAGAAACGCGAGTGGAGTGCCAAAACTGTCAATGACACACAGAGCGGCCAGTTACGTGGATTTCTTGCCTTACGTCTATACGGAGCAGGAGTTCAGCAAACAGTCCATCTCTCACCGGGTGTCAGACCACTATCCGCTTTGGGTCGAGTTCTCATTGGTGTGACCGGGCTTGCCTAGACTAGTCACCATGCACGGGACTACAGCTGAGTGCTTTTGATTTTCAGTTCAAACAAGCCTGGTTTCCCGCACGCGGCGCAGGGATGGCATGTCATCGTTCATCATTCGGCGGGGAGCAAGCGAAGCTTTATTGAGCTGAGCTGCAATGGTTTGCCAAATTCACTTCACCACCCAGGCTAATCCCATTCGGCCTAAAGCTGTGTAGAGGGTGAGCTCATTGGCATGTACTCACAATTGGTCCACAATATCCTCAATTTGTATCTGGATTTCATCATGCCTGCCACAACCCTCAAGGAAACCCGCCTCAACATCCGCTGCGACCTGCGCTCTAGGGAACTGCTGGACCGGGCGGCTACCTACGCTCATGTGAGCGTGTCGGAATTCGTCCTCAGCCACGCCCTCGCCTCTGCAGAGCAAGTGGTGCAAGAACACGAGGCCATCACGCTGAAACCGGAAGACTTCCAGGCTTTCTTGGCGGCCCTTGACTCGCCGGCCGAGCCGAATCCGGCGCTGCAACGCGCTTTCCAACGGCACGCCGAGCAGGTTCGCTGATTGTCCGGCTATCGCATTCGGCCGCTGGATGCGACCGCCGATAGCAGCGCATTCCGTTGTGGGCAGGACGCATTGGATAGTTATATCTGCCGCTATGCCTCTCAGGACGTTCGGCGTGGGGTGGCGCGGGTGTTCATCGCCAGCCCTGAGGACGCCCCTGGCCGGCTCTCTGGATTTTTCAGCCTAAGCGCCGGCAGTGTTCAGGCGACCGACCTGCCGGAAGCGCTTAGGCGCAAGCTGCCGCGTTATCCGATTCCTGTCGCGCTGCTGGGCCGGCTGGCTGTGGACGTGACCTGCCAGGGCAAGGGGCTGGGGTCCATCATGCTGGCCGATGCCTGCCAAAAAGTGGCACAAGCAAGTGCGATATTGGCCGTGGCCGGCATCATCGTCGATGCCAAGGATGACTCGGCGGCACAGTTCTACCAGCATTTTGGTTTTTTGCCGCTCCCGGGTGTGCCGGGGCGGCTGATGCTACCCAGCCGCCAGTTCATCCCAAGCCACTGAGTTCGAACCATTCAGGAAATGGTGCTCTGACCATGGACCAGATGGAAGTGGATGCGCTGACGGCACTTCAGATGGAAAACGCACGTCTGATTGCCCTGCTCGAAGCGCACTGCATCCCTTGGCGTGTGCCACCTACGCCCCCCCTGCCGCCGCCGCAACCAGTACAGGAACCAGAACAGACAATACTTACCCCGCCGAAAAAGGTTGCACTGTTTCGGCGACTGTTCCGAGGGCGGACAGATGTGTATCCGGTGCGTTGGGAGAGCAAAACCAGCGGCAAGACCGGCTACTCGCCTGCGTGTGGCAATGAGTGGCTCCCGGGCATTTGCGGCAAACCCCGTTTCAAGTGCGCCGACTGCGGCAATCGTCTCTTGACTCCACTGTCGGACAAGGCGATTTTCGACCATCTGGCAGGGAAGCATACCGTTGGGGTCTATCCGCTCCTCGCTGACGATACCTGTCATTTTTTGGCGGTCGATTTCGACGAGGCCGAATGGCAAGCGGACGCACAAGCCTTCATCCAGTCATGCCGCGAGTTGGGCGTGACCGCAGCCCTCGAAATCTCTCGTTCCGGGAAGGGGGCTCACACCTGGATATTTTTCACCCACCCGGTTTCGGCCCGAGATGCCCGGCGCCTCGGCACAGCCATCATCAGCCACACCTGCGCCCGCACACGGCAACTGGAACTCACCTCCTACGACCGCCTGTTTCCCAACCAGGACACGATGCCCAAGGGCGGCTTCGGCAACTTGATAGCCTTGCCACTACAGAAGCAGCCACGAGAAAGCGGATTCAGCGTGTTCGTGAATGAGGCGCTTCAGCCTTATCCGGACCAATGGGGTTTCCTGGCTTCGCTGCAACCGATGCCGCCGGAAGACATCGAACCCAGCATCCTTAGGGCCACTGGCACCGTTCACCCACTGGATGTGACCTTCATCGACGAGGAAGACTACAAGGAACCCTGGAAACGTCCGGTACCAGCTTCCAAAAAGTTGGATATCCCCATGCCGAAGGCACTCAGCGTGACCCTGGCCAATCTCGTTTATTTCGACAAGGCCCAGTTACCGCAGCCCCTGGCCAACCGACTGATACGCCTCGCCGCTTTCCAAAATCCCGAGTTCTACAAGGCACAGGCGATGCGGCTTTCCGTATGGGACAAGCCCAGGGTGATTGGTTGTGCCGAGAACTACCCACTCCATATCGCCCTGCCACGAGGCTGCCTGGATGCGGCGAAAGAACTGATGCGGGATAACGGCATCCGCTGCGACCTACAGGATGAACGGTTCGCCGGCGACGCGATTGATGTGGCATTTGCGGGGACGCTGCGCCTCGACCAGGAAACTGCGGTGTCGGCGATGTTGCATCACGACACTGGGGTACTGTGTGCGCCAACGGCCTTCGGCAAAACCGTAACCGCCGCTGCCATCATCGCCCGCCGTGGCATCAACACCCTGGTGCTAGTGCACCGCACCGAGCTGCTGAAACAATGGCAGGAACGGCTACGGGTGTTTCTCGACTTGAAGCCCGGAGATATCGGAACCATCGGCGGCGGCAAGGCGAAACCGAGCGGCAAGATTGATATTGCGGTCATGCAATCCCTCTCGCACCAAGGGGAGGTCGACCCACTGGTGGAGGCCTACGGCCAAGTCATCGTGGATGAATGCCATCACATTGTCGCAGTGTCGTTCGACGCCATTCTCAAACGCGTCCAGGCGAAATACGTGCTCGGCCTGACCGCCACCCCCTTCCGCCGCGATGGCCGGCAGCCCATCATCTTCATGCAGTGCGGCCCCATCCGTTACACCGCCATGAGCCCGGCCAGCGCACCCCACGACCTGGCAGTGCTGCCGCACATGCTGCAAAAACGCATCAACCTACCTCAGGACGCCGGCATCCAAGAAGTGTTCCGCCACCTAGCCGATGACCAAGAACGAACAGCGGCCATAGCCGCTGAAATCTTGGATGCCTTCGCCCAAGGTCGCAAGGTTCTGGTACTGACCGAACGCACCGAGCATCTCGATGCCATTCGAGTAGCCTTGGAGGGGAGGATGCCGTCGCTGTTCGTGCTACACGGCCGCATATCCAAGCGACAACGCGCCGCATTGACGACAGAACTCGCCGCACAGCCTCCTGATATGCCGCACGTTCTTTTGGCAACCGGAAAGCTCGTCGGTGAGGGCTTCGACCACCCGCCGCTCGATACCCTGGTGCTGGCGATGCCGATTTCGTGGAAAGGGACTTTGCAGCAATACGCCGGACGGCTCCACCGTGAACATGCCACGAAGACGGACGTACGCATCATCGACTTTGTCGACACCGGGCACCCCGCCCTTCTGAGGATGTGGGACAAGCGGCAACGGGGTTACAAGACGATGGGATACCGGGTCGAGGAACCCGACTCGGAGTCGGCGTAGCCTGCTCGGGAATTGAACCGGCCGCTGTGGCAGGTAGTGGAGACGAACCCAAGTTCGGTAGCGAAATCAGCAATCGAACTGGACCACGGAATTAAGCATAACTTGGCCTAGAAACACCGAAATATTGTTTTGACAGGTTATGCTTTATTCCGTCGCGAACGGCCAAGATATGCTTTATCTGACTTTCTTGGAGTCGCCTTTGCGGCTCTAAATCGGCCACTATATGCTTGATTTTGCGGACATTTATTGCCTAACGGCACACTTGTGTGCCGTAAAGCATAACTTGGCCAAATGGCCAAGTTATGCTTTATTTCTCGATAGGCCACATTTTGCTTTATTTGATTTATGTGTTAAGCAATTCGCTGCTTTAGAGCTCGATATGCTTCGCACACTGACGTAAAAAAACCGGCCACTGGCCGGTTTTTCTTTTTCAACGCGCTTGGCTGCCTATCCGTCATCCAGGTTCGTCACGTACCTCCTGAATAAGCCCGAACATCCCTTCAACAGCGGACAACACCGCAGCAGGCACCACTTGGCGCACCTCGGTCAGGTTGAATGGCCTGCCTGCGTTCGTGATTTCAGGATAGGCCGCGCGTAGGTGCGACTTGGCTAAGTCTCGGTGCAGTGTCTTCTGTCTCAGCATGTGCTGTTTCCAGCGTTCGCCCAGGGAACGAGCCAAATCGTTTGCGCGCAAATAAAGGTGACGGTCATCTACCCCAAGCCTTCGACCAGCCTCTGCCACGCTGATGGGGTCCGGCAGTTTCAGGAACCCCTCCAACTCTTTCCGCATGGCTGACCAGTCATGCTCTCGTGGCGCATCGCGTTTCACATGCGTCCCCGCACCCAAGTCCAGCACCAACTGTTCTGCAGGTGTAGGCGGCTTCCAGCCGGCAAAGTCGCCTCGGATAACATGGTCCAGACTCAGACCCGCATGGAGTGCCATTCCAAGATAAGCAACCAGGCTCGGTTGTCCCCCTTTCTTGAGCCAGCCATGAACGGTGCTCTTCGCTTGCCCGATGCGTCTGGCAAAACTTGCATACCGCCCCGCATCCAGCCCAAGAATCAAAGCATCAAGGGTCGCCAGCACCGTTGTCGCCTCCGGCATTCCAGAGGTGTTCATCTGATGGGCTATCCAGTCCTCCACCTGACGTGCCACCCACAGCGCCGGCGGTTCCGCCGGTATTGTGTCGGCATCACCAAGAAATCCACCGCAGCGCGTACACCAGCCGGGAACCACAATACCGCCATGGTGGCGAACATGGACTTCGTTGCAATGCGGGCAGGTTTCCACCAGCGCCACCTTGTGCCTGTAGCAGGCCTGTACCGGCCCCACTTCCCAAGACAAACGAAAGTAAGGTGGACTGCCCGATTCTTTGTCCTCTCGAAGGCAATGCGGACACCAATGCGAGCGCCGCGGTGCCAAACCCCGCGAGGGAAGCACAGCTGACCAAGCGGATAAAGTGAGTGCGTCCAGATTGCCCACCCCTGTCAGTTCAGACAGCCAGGCTGCCCAAGTTCTCGCAGATTCACCGACCCCGGACAGGTTGCGCTGCTGCCATACGAAATCTCGACGGATGTCATGCCCGGCTCTATCCACCACGAATTTCGCCAAATCGGTCGTACTGACAGAATGCGACACCGCCAGCCGGCAGAAGTAAGACAACAGACTTTCGCACTGCGCCGTCCCCTGCCCCATTGGCTCCAGTGCATGCAGGGTCGAACGTGGTGTCATGCGGCCTCCTGATGGATTTTGGAAGCAATTT
>JAIFKV010000085.1 GCA_020049415.1 Betaproteobacteria bacterium | reverse complement strand
GCACACCAATGACGCCATGCCCGAGAGCGGCTATTCTTCGATCAATAAAGCCCATTTCTCAACCGCAAGTTCGATGACATTCACAAAACTGAGCAAGGCCGATCTGCTTGCGCGGCTTGAAAGCTTGCCCTGCGCGCCGTTGTATGACATCAAATCCTGCCCGGCCGAGCGATTAAAATTCGATCTTGGCTCGCATCATGTTGAGCTTGAAATGCAGAATCGAGAGTTGCGCGAATCACGCCAACTCATTGAACAAGCGCGCGATCGCTATAGCGACCTTTACGACTTTGCCCCGGTTGGCTACCTGACGCTGGACCAAAAGGGCTTTGTGCATGAGATCAATCTCACCGGCGCCGAGATGCTGGGCAGCAATAGCGCGGCGATCATCGAGCAGCCTCTGCTACGTTGGCTGGATTCCCGCTGTCATCAGGCTTTCTATCAGCATATGCAGCGGGTCTTCAAATCGAGCGAACGGGTGATCGACGAGATGGTGTTATTGCACGGCGAAGACAAGCAACCTCGCCATATCAGCATGCTCAGCAGCCGCATCATCAACCACCTGGATGCGCCCTGGCCCGGCTGCCGCACGGCAATCGTGGACATTAGCGCACTGAAGCAAAAAGAAGCCGAGGTAACCGAATCGCGGCGGAAATTAAGGCAGTTATCGGCGCATCTGGATCGGGTCAGAGAAAACGAGCGCAGGCATCTGGCGCGTGAAATCCACGACGAGCTCGGGCAAAAACTATCCTTGGCGCGCGTTGAAGCGTCCATGCTGAGCAGCAAACTGGATTCGCAGCAAGCCGATCTACATAGCGCGGCGGAAAGAGTGTTGCAGCGGGTCGACGACGCCATCGCATCGATGCGCGCGATTGCCGCCGACCTCCGCCCAGCGGTGCTTGACCTCGGTCTGGCCGCTGCCATCCGCTGGCAGGTGCGAGAATTTCGCCAACATAGCGGCGTCGCCTGCCATCTCGAAATCAACGATGATGAAATCGAGCTGGACAATGATCGCGCCACCAATATTTTCCGCATCGTGCAGGAATCGCTCAGCAATATCACCCGCCACGCCAACGCCAGCGAAGTCAAGCTGAGCCTCGATCAACGCAATGACAGCCTGCATATTCTGATCTGCGACAACGGCGTCGGAATTGCCGAAAATGCGCTTGAAAACCCGAGCTCTTTCGGCCTGGCCGGGATGCACGAGCGCATCTTTTTGCTCAACGGCGCGTTAAAAGTGAACAGTCATCCGGGACAAGGCACCTGTCTGCAAATTATCATTCCGCTTAAAGAGCGGCGAAAAAAAAACAGCGAAAGGTATTCCAGCACAGACTGATCGCCGGCTGAAACCACCATCCAAGGGAGCAAAAAATGACCATACGCGTACTGATTACCGATGACCACGCCATCATGCGTGAAGGACTAAGCCGAATTCTGGACGCCTGTCCGGATATCACTGTGGTTGGCGAAGCCGCCAATGGCAACGCGGCGCTGCAACTGATCGACACCTGCAAACCCGATGTGGTGCTGGCGGATATTTCCATGCCCTACATGAACGGCATCGAATTGATTCGACGCGTCCGGGCCGAGCACCCGGCAATACCTGTTCTGGTGTTGTCCATGCACAAGGAAGAAGAATTCGCCGTGCGCGCCATCCGGGTCGGAGCTGCCGGTTACATCACCAAGGACTGTGCCTCGGAAAACCTGGCGCTCGCCATTCGCAAAATCGTGGCGGGCGGCAAGTACATCACTGCGGAAGTCGCCGAGGTTCTGGCCAACGCCATTGCACCGACACAAGCGGAGTCGCCGCATAAACAACTTTCAAACCGGGAATTTCAGATTTTCCGCATGCTGGCACAGGGGAAAACCCTCAACGAGATTGCACACGACCTGTCTCTCAGCCCAAACACCGTGAGTACGCACAAAGGCCGTCTGATGAACAAACTCGGCGTTGAAAGCAATGCCGGCATGGTGCATTACGCCATCAAACATCAACTGATCGATTAACCAATTGATCGGGAATGATCGGTTGAGTGCCTGGATAGGCAAAAACGCTGAAACGCCACCCTTAAGTTTATCCAGACAAATCTGTTACCCGATAAATCGCGCCGCGATGCCTTGGTCCCATTTACGCACCACCTTGATCGGCAACCAGCGTTCGCGTGGCTCCGGCAGGCCCGCTTGCAGCATGACATCGAGATTTCTTCCGGGGTCGAGTTCGTCATTGGAATAATCCTGCTCGATACGGATGCTTAATCCGTGATCGCTCATCTCGACGCTGAAACCACTGGCCACCAACATGCCGTAGGCGTAAACCTGCATGCTGAGCGTGGTGGGGACGCGCAGGCTGGAACGTCGTTCCTGGCTGGTCTGCTGCATGCTCTTTCTCCTCCTGATAGCCATCCTAAGCCGGCAAGAGCCGGAACCAAACGGGTAAAACAAATCCTCGGCCTTGCCTTGGCGTAGGGAAGACAAGCGCTTCGCTTATCCGTCCTGCGCTTATCCGTCCTGCGATTCTGCCCGGCAAATGTGAAGACTTGCGACATGAGCGCATTAAAGCCTTCAGCATCAGGCGATGCTGATCTCTTTCGATAAATAAACGTCCTGAATCGCATTGAGCAGTTCGACGCCTTCCGACATCCGCCGTTGAAAGGCTTTTCGCCCGGAAATCAGCCCCATGCCGCCGGCGCGTTTGTTGATGACGGCGGTGCGCACCGCTTGGGCGAGGTCGTTTTCCCCCGATGCACCGCCCGAATTGATCATCCCGGCGCGGCCCATGAAGCAATTGGCCACCTGATAACGCACCAGATCGATCGGATGCGGCGAAGTCAGGTCTGAATAAACTCTCGGGTGGGTCTTGCCAAAGTTGATGGCGGTATAGCCGCCGTTGTTGGTGGCTTGCTTCTGCTTGACGATGTCGGCTTCGATCGTAACAGCGAGATGATTCGCCTGGCCGGTGAGGTCGGCCGCTTCGTGATAATCGACGCCATCCTTCTTGAAACCGGGATTGCGCAAATAAGCCCACAGGAAGGTGACCATCCCCAGCCGATGCGCTTCGGCGAAGGCGGTGGAGACTTCCAGAATCTGCCGTCGAGACTCCGGTGAACCAAAGTAAACCGTCGCCCCCACTGCCACCGCGCCAAGATCGAACGCCTTGCGCACATCGGTGAACAGGGTTTGATCATAGACGGTTGGATAAGTCAGCATCTCGTTGTGATTCAGCTTCACCAGGAAGGGAATCTTGTGCGCGTATTTGCGCGACACCGAACCCAACACGCCCAACGTCGAGGCCACCGCGTTGCAGCCGCCGGCCAGCGCCAGGCGAACAATATTTTCCGGATCGAAATAAGCCGGATTCGGGGAAAACGATGCGCCGCCGGAATGCTCCACGCCCTGATCGACCGGCAGGATGGACAGGTAACCGGTACCCGCCAGCCGGCCGGTATTGAAGATCTGCTGAAAGTTTCTCAGCGTGCCCGGAGTGCGATCACTGGCTGCTACCACGCGGTCGATGAAATCCGGCCCGGGCAAATGCAATGAGCCTTTGGGGAAAGTGCTACTGATGTGTTCGAGCAAATATGCGGCCTCGCTGCCAAGGTGCGCGGGAATATTCGTCATGCTGCCTCCAGAATTTTTTCTATGAATGCGGTGATTGCCTGGCTGGTCAATCCCATCAGCCTTTTTGTTTATAGCAAGTGCAAAGCCGACTGAGTGCATTTCATTTCATTCCAGATTAGCGGCTATAAACAAATTGCGCGGCGGCGTAGCGATAAATCCCGGGAGAACATCAATGGAGATGAATGCCGATCTGGAACTGGAATATCTGCTTGAACAGATTCGCGATGAAGTGCGCGACACCTGCTATCTGACCGGTCGAGCCAAGCTGGATGCACGCGTGATGCAGGCGCTGCGACAGGTGCCGAGGCGCGAGTTTGTGCCAGAACAATTCCAGTTCAACGCCTATGCCAATTGCCCGCTGCCGATCGGCCATGGGCAAACCATCTCGCAACCTTATATCGTCGCCTTGATGACCGATCTGCTGCTGCCGCGCGGAGAAGATACGGTGCTGGAAGTCGGCACCGGATCGGGCTATCAGGCGGCAATCCTGTCACGCCTGGTGAAGCAGGTTTATTCCCTGGAAATTGTCGAAAAACTCGCCGAACAGGCACGTCAACGCTTGCATCGACTGGGCTACGACAATGTCGAAGTCAGCGCCGGCAATGGCCACTTCGGCTGGCCGGAACACGCGCCTTTCGATGCCATCATCGTCACCGCCGCAGCGCTACAGATACCGCCAGCGCTGATCGAGCAACTCAAACCCGGCGGCAGATTGATCATCCCGGTCGGCAGCCAGTTCACCGGGCAGGATCTGCGCGTGGTCAGCAAGGACAAACAGGGTCGAATCGAAGAAAGAAACGCCCTGCCGGTCATTTTTGTACCGATGACCGGCGCGGGTTGATAGGCGGCAGCGCGTAGGATGTGGTGAGCTTGCGAACCACATCCTACATCTCCAATGTCACCCCGACGCCGGTTCAGCCAGCACCCGGCTACGAGCCCCCCTGTGGCAGGCGTTAAATCGGCTTTGCTTTTTCGCCGCCCAGCGCGGCCACCACATCGTCCAGCAATTTGGCCAATTCGCCGGTCATCAGGGTGAAATCGATATCGAACTGCTCATCGGCGGTATCGCCCTGTTCGGTCTCTTCTTTCAGGATGTCGAGGAATGCCACGCGCTTGATTTGCAGTTGCTCGCTAAGCACAAAAGAGACCCGTTCATTCCAGGTCATCGCCAGTCGGGTCGCGGTCTTTCCGGCGGCGATGTGTTGCTGGATCTCCTCGCCTTCGAGGGCATGACGAACGTAGCGCACGGTGGATTTTCCTTCGTCCTCGGCACGGAGCTCCAGATCGCGGTCGATGGAGAACCCGGTTGGCGCTTCACTGGTCAGCAACCATTCGGTCATCGCCGCGGCGGGGGAAAGCTCGGTGTGCAAAATGCGCGCCGGCAGATCGTCCAGCGTTTTATTGAGACGCTCAAGCAATTCCTCCGCTTTCAGCGGCGTCGCCGCATCGACCACCAGCCAACCGTGCTTCGGGTCGATCCAGGCAAAGGTAGTGCGTCGACGCACAAACGCGCGCGGCAGCAACTCGTCAGTAATCTGTTCCTTGAGATCGCGCATCTGTTTGCGGCCGAGTTTGTAGCCTTGTTGCTCTTCTATTTCCGCCGCTCGCTCATTGGCGAACTGGGTAACGATGCTGCCCGGCAGAAGTTTTTGCTCGGCGCCGAGGGCGATCAAAACCTGCCCGTTCAGAACATGTGAAAGCCGATCGTCGCCGCGCGGCGATACCCAGCCCTGGCTTTCCTTGTCGAGATTGCCGCAGGGCTGCAAAGCCTGACGCGACAGTTTTTCATCCAGCTGGGCGATATCCAGCGTCCAGTTGGCGGGCAGGCGATAGACGGAGAGGTTTTTAAACCACATGGCAGGCTCGCAAAAAGTGGGGGATTATCCTTTAAACCTTGATTCAACGCCGAGCGTAAACAACACCGGGCGCAAAGCGGTTCATGCCCCCGGCGGCATGAATAACAGCCGGCGTCGGCTGCTAGAATCCGCCCGCCTTTCACTTTTCGTAAAGCCCGTATCGTGGATTTCATGCTCCTGTTCAAAGCGCTGATTCTTGGCGTGCTCGAAGGTATGACCGAGTTTTTGCCGGTTTCCAGCACCGGGCACCTGATCCTGGCCGGCCAATTGCTGGGCTTCAATAACGACAAGGCGAAGGTCTTCATGATCGCCATCCAGTTGGCGGCAATTCTGGCGGTGGTCTGGGAATACCGGGCGCGACTGGGGCATGTCGCGGTGACGCTGCATACCGAGGCCACTTCCCGACGTTTGGCGATCAATCTGATGGCGGGTTTTTTACCGGCGGCAATCCTGGGCTTTCTCTTTTACAAGCAAATCAAGACTTATCTGTTCAACCCGATGGTGGTCGCCTCGGCGCTGGTGATTGGCGGCATTCTGATTCTTTGGGCGGAACGTCGTCGCCATGTCGTCTCCACCCAGACGCTGGACGACATCCACTGGCGGCGCGCGCTGGCAATCGGCTTTGCCCAGGCTCTGGCGATGATTCCCGGCACCTCGCGCTCCGGCGCAACCATCATCGGCGGCCTGTTTCTCGGCTTGTCACGCAAGGCGGCGGCGGAGTTTTCCTTCTTTCTCGCCATCCCCACCATGCTCGCCGCAACGGCTTATGACTTTCTCAAAAACTGGCGCTTGTTCGACGCCGGCGATCTGCCCCTCTTCCTGGTCGGCGGCATGGCGGCCTTCGTCAGCGCGTTGATCGCGGTTCGCACCTTGATCAAATTCGTCAGCAAACACGATTACACCGTGTTCGCCTGGTATCGCATCGTGTTCGGCGGCATCGTGCTGTTGACCGCCTATGCCGGATTGGTGGACTGGACCACCATCCATTAATGACTGACCAAGTCAGCGAAACCGGCACCAAACAGGCAAAGCAAACCTTCAATCTTGAGCAGGTGTAGAAGGGTGGATGCGCTGCGCTTATCCACCTACACGCTTAAAAGTGGCATCGCAGGTAAAGAACAGATGTACCGCCTGCAACGCATCCGGCGTGAGCAGTCCGTGCCGGTCGCGAACGACCGTGGCCAACTCCACTATGTCACGCGTCATTGAGTGCAGAGCAGCGTCATCGGCCCATCAGCCACTCACCGCACTTTCAAGATCGTGGTCACAAAGGACAGCTTTCCGAGAGCATGATGTTCACGCACTACATCAACACGTATTTGCTATATTGAGCCGCACCCTAGCAGCCTGTCGGAGTGCGCCGTGCAAAGGCGCTGTTTTCCAGCGGGTGCGAATCCCGCCCGGCCACATTTGCTCCGGCCGGAAGCAACTGGAGCAGTCATGGAGGAAACGAAGTGGCTGAAGCCTCTGGTGTAGAAGGTTCTGAAAGGAACTTGGCGACCA
>JAIFKV010000090.1 GCA_020049415.1 Betaproteobacteria bacterium | reverse complement strand
CCGTTCCAGGCCGAATGGCTCGATCCGTACATCGAATTCCGCTTCCCGCGCATCGGCACGGTGAAGATCGACGACATCGAAATCGAGATGCGCACCGCCATCGAACCCTGGCATGTGCTGGGCGAGGAACTCAGCAACGTCGGCACCGCGCGCTTCGTCGATTCGTCGGTGGAACGTGTGCAGGTGCTGGTCAACGGCCTCACCGACAGCCGTTACGTGCTGGCCTGCAACGGCCGCCGCGTGCCGCTGAAATCGACCGGCCGCCACGGCGAATATGTCGCCGGCATCCGCTACCGCGCCTGGCAGCCGCCCTCCGCGCTGCATCCGACCATCGGCGTTCATTCGCCGCTGATCCTTGATTTGATCGACACCTGGACCGGCAAGGCCATCGGTGGCTGCGCTTATCACGTCAGCCACCCGGGCGGCCGTAGCTACGACGTGTTCCCGATCAACGCCAACGAAGCCGAATCGCGCCGCGTCAACCGTTACCAGGACTGGAACCACACACCCGGCCCGGTGCCGGTGCCGCCTGATCTGGCACGGCTGGCGGAATTCATCCCGAACGGCAGCGGTCTGCGCCCGATGGCACCGCCACCGGAAGAGCCGACGCATGAATATCCATACACGCTGGATTTGCGGAGGAAGCCGGAGTAAAGCCTGCGCACTCATGAACAATTGCCTGAAAGCAATATATAGCTATCATGTCTGTCATGAGTGCGCGACCGATTGCCCGAGCCAAAGAAATCCGTGACGACGGATGCATCGTTGAAATCGTGGCCTGGGAACTCGATTCCCCCCCCTACAACCTTGCCAACATCGCAACAAGTACCGTTTGTTCTTCGGAACGGCTGGTGAGTGTCGCATCCGTTACGATAATGAGCTTGGCAAGGGCGATCACCGACACATCGGCGCGTATGAAGAGAAGTATGTGTTTTCTACCGTTGATGTGTTGTTGTCAGACTTCGAGCGGGATGTGAGAAATTGGAGAGAAGCATGAAAGCCATTATCGAATTGGGTCGCAAAGGCAGCATTTTCGCTATCGCACGCGAGCAGATCGCATCTGGCGTCGATGCCGATTTCCGCCTTTCATTCGAGTCTGCGCGCACGCTGTTCTCGGAACTGACACCAGCCCGCATCGATTTGCTCGACACATTGCGCCGTGCCGGTCCGTGCAGCGTCTACGCCTTGGCAAAAGCCGCCGAGCGCAATTACTCCAACGTGCATGGCGACGTGACACGCTTGCTCGACCTTGGCCTGATCGAACGTGCGGAGGACGAAACCGTATTTGTACCGTTCGAAGAAATCGACATCCGTTTGCCACTGGCGCTGGCTGCGTGAGTTGATGCTGTTGTGCGATATTCCCTTATCAAGACAGGTATCCAGCCGCTACTCTCAAACCCTGGTTACTCCGCGCGCCAGGCCGAAATCCTCAAAATCGCGCTGATGCAATCACGCACCGATATTGCTGCGGGTCGTTTTTTCAAAGAGTCGCCTGAATCACACTTAAAGCGCCTGCTGGCTGATAACGCATGACTTTCTCCGCCCTGCAATCCCCCATGCCCTCTCCTCCCGATTACCAGCCCCTGCCCGATGCCTGGGACGAGATGTGGGATGTCGATTCCGGCGTGCGGCCGCATTGGGGAAATCTGGTGCAAGGGCTGGCCGAGCTGGGCACACGAGATTGGTCGTCGCGCGGGCAGCGGATCAAGCGCCTGCTGCGTGAAAACGGCGTTACCTACCACGTCTATAACGATCCGCGCGGCTACACGCGGACCTGGGAACTCGACCCGATTCCGCTCCTGCTCGATGCCGATGAATGGCGCCAGATCGAGGTCGGTCTGGCGCAACGCGCGCTGCTGCTCGATCTGATTCTGCGCGATCTGTACGGCCCACAGACGCTGCTGAAGCGCGGCCTGCTGCCGCCCGACCTGATTTTTGCCCATGCCGGCTATCTGCGCCCTCTGCTGGGCGCTTTGCCCGCCGATCGTCGACAACTGATTTTCTATGCCGCCGATCTGGTGCGTGGGCCGGATGGTCGCGTCTGGGTCATGGCAGACCGCACGCAAGCGCCGTCCGGCGCCGGTTATGCACTGGAAAACCGAACCGTGATGGCACGCACCTTTCCGGAATTTCTGGAGGATGCCAGCGTCGCCAAGCTCAATCCCTGGTTGGAGGCGGTGCGCACATCGCTGAATGGTTTGGGCAATGTCGCGCGCGAGCATGCCGAGGTTGTCGTGCTGACACCCGGCCCGGCCAACGAAACCTACTTCGAGCACGCCTACCTGGCCGCGCGCCTGGGCTACAACCTGGCGCAGGGCGACGACTTGACGGTGCGCGACGGCCGCGTCTGGCTGAAATCGGTGCAGGGCCTGAAGCCGGTCGACGTGATCCTGCGCCGGGTCGATGAGGAATGGTGCGACCCGCTGGAATTGCGTCAGGACTCGCGTTTGGGTACGGCCGGATTGATCGAAGCGGTCCGCCGCGGCAATGTATCGATCGCCAATCCGCTGGGCAGCGGATTGCTGGAAAACCCCGCTCTGATTCCATTCCTGCCAGTGCTGGCGAAGGCTTTGCTGGGTGAAAAGCTGCTGTTGCCCAGCGCCGCCACCTGGTGGTGCGGCCAGCAGCGGGAGCGCGAGCATGTGCTGGCTAATCTGCACCGACTGGTACTGAAACCGATTCATCGCGGCCGGGCCAGTGAAACCGTGTTCGGCGCCGATCTCGACCGCAAGCAACTTGCCGCCTGGCGCGCGCGGATTCAAGCACAACCGCATCTCTTCGTCGGCCAGGAACCGTTGCAGCCCTCCACCACGCCGACCCTGCATAACGGTCGGCTGCTGCCTTATCGCGCCAGCCTGCGTGCTTTTCTGGTCAGCCGCAACGAAGGCTATGTCACGCTGCCGGGCGGTCTGACCCGCTGCAGCAGCGGGCACAAGTTGTCCGCCCAAACCGGCGCGCTGAACAAGGACACCTGGATCACGCCAGCGCTCGAAGCAGCGCGCGCGCCAGGGGCGCTCAGCATGGCGCAAGCCTTTTCCCAAACGCTGACCGCGCCAACGGCTTCGGTGATGAGTTCAGGCCAGGCAACCCAGATCATGACCGCCGGCTCCATGCGGCAAACGCTGTCCTCGTTCCCCCAGCCGACGCTGCAAACTGCCAGCAGTCGGCGTGAAAGCGAGATTCTTACCAGCCGGGCAGCGGATAACCTGTTCTGGACCGGACGTTATCTAGAACGTGCGGAAGCCGTGACGCGCTTGCTGCGTGCCGTGCTGGATGGCCTCTGGGAGGAAGAAACCGCGCCGGGTCTGGCGCCGGTGCTGCATGCGCTGATGCGTTTGATGGGCTATGCCCCAGGCGATTGCGGCTGCAAGGAGCGCGACGATCTGGCCACCTGCGTGCGTGAACTGACGACACAGCAGGAACGCCCCGGCAACCTGGCGCATACCGTGCGCGGCCTGCTCGGTTGCGCCTTTGGCACGCGCGAATACTGGTCAGTGGCAATCTGGCGTCTGCTGGATCGGGTCGAGCGCGATTGGGGCCACCGGCCGGGCAAATCCGCCCGCCGCACAGGCGGCAGTCATGAACGCATCGATCTCTGGCTTGGTCGCCTGGTCGATGCGCTGGCGGGTCTCGCCGGTCTGGCGTCGGAAACCCTGCCGCGTGAAACCGGATTCAGATATTTCGATCTCGGCCGCCGCATCGAACGCGGCCTGACCCAATCAACGCTGCTGACACAAACCCTGCAATCGCGCCTGACCGGCGAGGCAGAGCGGGAAAGTCTGTCGCTGGTGCTGGCCAGCTCGGACAGTCTGATCACCTTCCGCCGGCGTTACCGGGCCGAGCCATTCCTCGCCGGTGTGCTCGAACTTCTGCTGTGGGATGTCGAAAGCCCGCGCGCATTGATTTACCAGATTCACACCGCGCGCCGCCACCTGACCGAATTGACGCATGCCGGCCAGCGCTGCAATGCCGAGCGACCCTTGTTCAGCGCCGAAGAACGCATTTATGCCGCCGAGGCGAGCATCGATGACTGGCGTGTCGATAGCCAGGCGCGCCAGGGTTTGATCGCGACTTTGGGGGAAATTTCCGGTCAGTTGACCGCCGCTTCCGACGCCATCTCGCATACCTGGTTTACCCATGTGCAAGAGTTGTATGCGTTGCGCCCGCTGCCACCGCGCCAATGAACAGCCAAAGCAAAGTCCCATGAGCCGCTTCCGCATCGAACACGTCAACACTTATCACTACGCCAATATGGTGGGCCTTAACTACGGCGAAGCGCGTCTGTTGCCACGTGCCGCAGCCGGCCAGCGCGTGCTGGAGCGCACACTGGTGATGAATCCTTTTGTCGATGATTACCGCGAGCGCGAGGACGCTTTCGGCAATCGCGTTGTCTGGTTCAACCTGCGCCAGCCGCACCAAAGCCTGAGCGTTACCGCATGCAGCTTGATCGAGCGCGGACCGCAGCCGCAAGCAAAAACATCGCCGTCTTGGGAGTCGGTGGCGGAAACGCTGACCCGGCCGCTTTATGGCGAGATCGAACTGGATGCGGCCTGCGTCGAAGCGCGCGAATATTGCCTGCCTTCGCCGCATGCGCCCCACGAGCCAGCGGCCAGCGACTATGCGCAGGCGAGTTTCAATCCCGGCCGCCCCTTGCTCGATGCCGTCGCCGACCTGACTGCCCGCATCCACGCCGAGTTCGCCTATCGCCCGAACGCAACACAGATCGACACCCCGATCTCCGAAGTACTGGCCGAGCGGCATGGCGTCTGTCAAGACTTCGCGCATCTGGCGCTGTCCGGCTTGCGCGGACTCGGCCTGGCCGCCCGCTATGTCAGCGGTTATCTGGAAACAACGCCGCGGCCAGGCGCACCGATACTCACTGGCGTCGACGCGTCGCATGCCTGGATCAGTGTGTATCTGCCCGGCGAAGGCTGGTTCGACTTCGACCCGACCAACGGTGCCGTCATTGGCGAGGGTCATCTGACCCTGGCCTGGGGGCGCGATTACGGCGATGTTGCGCCATTGAAAGGCGTCATCTACGGCGGTGGCATGCATCAACTCGATGTCGGCGTAACAGTCACCCGCATGTTCGATAATTAGCCCCTCTTTCGAACCCGACCATTGCCTTGACCATGTCACCCACTCCCCCCATTTACATCATCAAAGCCGGCGCAACCTTCCCGGAAAATATCGCCGAAACCGGCGACTTCGAAGATTGGCTGATTGCCGGCCTGGGCGTGAAACAACACGAAGTGCGCGTACTGGACGCGCGCGAAGACACCCCATTACCGCCGCCGACCGAATGCGCCGGCGTTGTGATCAGCGGCGCCCACGCGATGATCACCGACGATCTGCCCTGGATGTTGCGACTAGCCGACTGGACCGCGCGTATCGTCAAAGCGCAAGTGCCGTTCCTCGGTATCTGCTTCGGTCACCAGATGCTGGCGCGGGCGATGGGTGGCAAAGTCGACTATCACCCGCAAGGGCGCGAAATCGGCAGCGTCGATATCGAACTCAATCCCGCCGCCAAAACCGACGCCCTGTTTGCCGCCATGCCATCGCGCTTCTACGCCCATGCGATTCATGCGCAAAGCATCAGCAAACTGCCCCCCAGCGCCACGCTGCTGGCGAGTAACGCTTACGAAGCAACCCATGCTTTTCGCATCGGTGACTGCGCCTGGGGCGTGCAATTTCATCCGGAATTCAATCAGGCAAGAATGACCGTCTACCTGGATCGCTTCAGCGAAACCTTGCTGGCAGCCGGTCAAGACGCCGCCGCAATCCGCGCCAGCCTGATCGAAACCCCCGCCGCCGCCAGCCTGCTCCCGCGCTTCGCGCGTTTAGCGAGAACGCAGGTCTTCGAATAACAGATCCCAGTTTCGCCCCCTGTGCCGCGAACAGCCAAAGCATAAATCGACAGTGCGCCGGCCGTCTTGATAGCCCGCCGCGTGGCCAGTCGCTTGGGTGGAAGCGCACCCAGCAATTCGCTCGGTGTTGCAAAGTTCAGGCGGTAATCCGTGGCGGGCAATCGTTCACCTGCTCAATCCTGCGAGCAAGATCAAGCAGTTCGGTCTTGCTTTCACCCCAACGGGTGATTCCAATGATCGCTTTCATTTCAACGCCTCCCCATCAGCAATGAAGTCGGCCACCAACCTGCCATAAGTAAGGCATTTCCGTCGCACCAACATGCTTGTGGTCGCCTTTGCCAGTCTCGTTGTCATAGCGCACCAACGTATTTCCTGTGCTAAACGGGGTCAGTGCGGCTTGGCAATGCCGCGAACTTTAGTGGGTGTGAATCCCACCTGGGTAAACGTTAGCCACGAGCCCAGTAACCAGACTTGCTGCATGCGTGGTAACAGGCAGGCAAAACTGAAGCGTTTCACACACAAGGCGCGTTATCCCGTCCCTTGGTGGAAGACTCAGACTGAGTGCCGGATGGTGTAACGCACCAAGTCCGGTTCTGTGAGGCGCCAGGGACGAACCCATGCACGGCCGAGATCGTATGGCACCGCCGGGAAAACAGGCGGCAACAGAGAAAACAAACTTCGGCCTAAACGTGGGTGAGGAACTGGCTTGCTCTCAGACTCCGTTTATTTGACCCCGTTTACTTGCATGCCAATGTTCCAATCGGAAACATCAGAACCCGAAGCGGAAGGAAGTCGGTCAGCTAACGGTTACCCTTTTCGCTCAGGATAAAAAATTCTTCATGACCAGTGAAACGACGCCAGCCAGTACAAATCCAACCATCCACTTGAGCACGACCATTTCCGCCTTGACCAGAGCCAGATCGGAATCGATGCGATTAAACCGCGAGTCATACTCGGCATCGGCTTTTGCCGCCGCCTTGGCCTTATCTTCAGGGGCGCCTGTAGATATAAATGCTTCGTAGACCGCCGTGATCATTGGAGATTTGCATCGCGCCCGTTTCGGTTTTCTAACCGTGAACCGGGTTGCCCCGGCGAGGGATTAGAAGGAGTGCTTCATACCAATGTTCCAACCCTTCATGTCGGTGTTGGCGGTGTCATTGTTGCCGACACTGTAAACAACATAGGCAGCGGTACGCTTGGACAGCGCATAGTCAGCGCCCAGAGCCCACATGTCGCCTTCGATAGCGTTGGCGTCAACTGAACCGTAAGAAGCTTTCAGAGCGATCGGGCCCATGTTGTGAGCAACATTGATCATCCAAGAATCGCCGTCACGAACAACTTTGCCATCAGTGGATTCATAAACGAAACCAAGCTTGGTGTCGCCCATGGTGTAACCAACACCCAGCTTCAAGCCCTGATTGTCAACAGCTTTAACATCCTGGTAAGCCAGGTCAACGGTCAGCGGACCATTGG
Source organism: Betaproteobacteria bacterium (assembly GCA_020049415.1). Taxonomy (GTDB): domain Bacteria; phylum Pseudomonadota; class Gammaproteobacteria; order Burkholderiales; family Thiobacillaceae; genus PFJX01. The sequence continues at coordinate 6,501 of JAIFKV010000090.1, read as the reverse complement.
CGTACATGGCAGCGACAGAAAGTGCATCAAATGTATCGCCGCTATTCAGGTTAGCTGCGGAGTTGGTGGTAATCACAGCAGCGGCAATGGTCAGGCCACTGAAGCTGGGGGAGATGTAAGCAATGGCGTCCGGCGAACGATGGTCATGGGTGTTTTCGATAACGGAAACACCAGTACGGCCCAAGTTGTAGTCACCAATCGTATCGCCGAAGATGTCGTACTTGCCAGTTGCCATCTTGTAGGGGGTGTCATGACGGCCCATCACGAAGGTACCGAAACCGCCAGCCAGGCCGATGAAGGTGTTGCGGGTGCCGATGGAGCCGGTGCCCATGCCGTCGGTGCCGCCGCCCAGACCGGATTCAATCTGCCACACAGCTTTCAAACCGCCGCCCAGATCCTCAGAACCCTTGAAGCCGATACGGGAGTAGTTGTCGGTAACCTGGATGTCGCTGTTGGTAGCATCAGGCGGAAACCAGACCAGCAACAGCCAGAGCGATCAGAGACTTTTTCATGTTTGAAACTCCTATCAAGTTAAGAAAACAGTAAAACCTTTTTTACTCTGCGCGGTGGCTTGGTTGTCTGGTTTTTCACCAGGCTCTCCTTGCCGCCGCCCTATTCATCTACGAAGAGGGAGCTTTGAAACCTCTCGCGCGAGAAGTTGGAGCGCATTCTCTCGGACTCATAGTGGTCGGAGCAAATACGGCGTCATATATCAAGTAATTTCTCAAGATTGCTGTTGCGGGGGCGCAACACGGAACTGCCATGCAAAAAAAGTAAACTTTAGCTTGTACTTGCGGCTTGAAAGTGGTGTTTGCGGCAGGCTGCAATATTGCCAGTGCAATACATCTATATAGAGAGGAGATGAAGGTTGGCGAATGCGGGCCACGCTCGCCACTCCGAAACTGGCCCTTGGCCGCGAACCTCCGGCTTCTCGGCCGCACTCACTACCTGTATCCCGTCCCTTGGTGGAAGACTCAAACTGGGGAGCCGGGTGGTGAAACGCGCCAAGTCAGATTCTGCGTGAAGTCAGGGACGACCCCATGCACGGCCGAGATTGTGTGGCACCGCCGGGAAACCAGGCGGCAACAGAGCGTACAAACTTCGGTCTGAACGTGGGCGAGGAACTGGCTCACTCTTGGACCACGGTTTCCGTTAGCCAGCGTAGCCCGGATGGAATGCAATGGAATCCGGGGCTTTTGATCTGAACGTACACTCCGACGCCAGGCATTGCGCTGCGCTTCCCCGGATTCTGCTTACGCTGCATTCAGGCTACGGGTGCGAATCCCCCGCCGGGCTACCCATTTCGTTTTTGTGTGTTCAGGCTGATCGCAATCTTGTTGGCGATGTCGATTGCAATCCCCGGAAAGACAAAAGCCTTGCGGTAGGTGAAACAATGGCTACTATGTATCAACACAAACGTATATCTACAGGATAGATCATGCAGGTTCACATTGCTCAATGGGGCAACAGTCTGGCGCTTCGACTGCCAGCCGACTATGCGCGCAGGCTGGGTGTCAAGGCGGGTGACAGTGTGGAGGCCACCCTGACACCAGAAGGCGGGCTTTCGATTCGACCCTGCAAATGGGATCGCAAGGGATTTGCCAATGAACTTGCGCAGAACCTAGAAGCCATGAACATGGGCACATCGGTCATGGAGGAAGTCAGGCGCGGGGATCGTTATTGATGATTTACGTTGACACCAGCGTACTTGTACCAATGTTCACAAAAGAGCCGGAATCCGAACGGGTGATGTGCTGGTATGCCGCCTGCACTGACGAAATTGCATCTGCTGTCTGGTGTGTTACGGAGTTTGCAAGCGCATTGGGCATCAAGCAACGCACGGGGCAAATCGACGCGGCAAGTGCTCAAGCCGCATGGCAACAATTTGAACGATTTTGTGCGAACGACCTGCAACTCATGCCGGTTGAATTTGCGACATTCAATCGCGCTGCCGCGATGACTTTGGATGCGTCAACTGGATTACGTGCGGGTGATTCATTGCACCTGGCCGCTGCCCTGGAGATCAACGCCAAAAGCATGGCGACGCTGGATGGCGTACTTGCAAAGAATGCAAAACAAATGAATTTGCTGCTGATTTTGTAGCGTAAACCACTACTGTCCGATTGCAGCCAGCGAAGCCCGGATGAAATGCAATGGAATCCGGGGCTTTTGACCTGAACGCCTGCTCCGACGCTCGGCATCGCGCCGCACCACCCCGGATTCCGCTTACGCAGCATCCAAACTACAAGTGCGCCCCCCGCCGGGTCTACTCGGTTAACGGTTAGAAAACCGAAACGGGCGCCCCACAAATCGCGCCCGTTTTGTTGATTGGAACTTGTTGACGGCCTACACTCTTTGAGTATCAACATTTGTATCTACATTGGAGGCTCAATGGCTGTTCAACAAGTTAAAAAATGGGGCAATAGTCCGGCAGTTCGGCTGCCGGCAGCGATCATGGAAGCGGCACATTTGGCGCTCGACCAGGCTGTAGAGATACGCGTCGAAAACGGCCGGGTAATTATCGAGTCGGCGGTGGCATCGTGTTCGTTGAATGATTTGATAGCTGGCATCACTCCCGAAAATCGTCATGCCGAGGTGGATTTTGGCCCCCCGCAGGGCGTGGAAACCCTTTAATGCCGATACCTCTAGCGCCCGACGAGGGCGATATCGTATGGATGAATTTCACGCCGCAAAGTGGTCACGAGCAAGCGGGGCGTCGTCCTGCTGTCGTGCTCAGCCCCAAAGCCTATAACAGTCGTGCCGGCTTGCTGGTGTGTGTTCCCATTACCAATCAGATCAAGGGTTACCCATTCGAGGTGGTGCTGGCAGGATCTGGGGCAAAGGGTGCTGCACTCGCCGACCAAGTTAAAAGCCTGGATTGGAAAAGTCGCCAAGTTGAGCGAAAAGGTCACGCCACCGCGATCGAGTTGGCTGAGATTAAAGCCAAAATCAAGTCCTTGCTCTGCCTCGACTGAACTATTGATTCGGCTTCATTTGACAGCGGCTAAATCAGTTCGCGTAGGGCGCAATAACCAACGGGCATGGCGCCGGATGGATTAACGTGTGGAGCGTTGGTGCAATGCCCTTCGGTTATTGCACCCTACGATACGGTTCCCTTTCCAGTTCGTCCACCTTGGACAGCAGCGTCTCTATCAGTACGAAAAACACACGGAACAGGTTTTCTTTTTCGGCAAAGCCGAGTCGGACAAGCGATAAAAAACCCCGATGCCACCATCGGCAAAACGGCCAGAGGTTGGTTCTCATCACTTCTGGCCAACGCATCTTCCAGCCAAGCTCGGGCTCGTTCATGGAGCGGGTGATCCTGGCGAGAAGCCGCAACCAGTACGTTCACATCGGGTGTCATAGCGCCAGATCCACCTCATCGGCAGCATTGAGTAAGGCGCGCTGGCTCAAGCTGCCACGTATCGTCGGGCGCAAACCGCCACAGCCTGCAAAGACCGGCAAAACCGGGCGACGCTTGCCGGGGTCGCCGGTTTGTGCTGCTCGCAAGCGCAATGACAGGCTTTCTTCAATCAGGCGGGTCAAGCTGATATGTTCCTGGGCGGCAAATGATTTGGCTTGCCGCAACAAACCATCATCAATATCCAGAGTCGTTCTCATGGCTCACCTTATTTTTAAATGCAGAATTCTGCACACGCCTATCACGGCGTAATGCCTGTTGCCCCCCCAGCTTCCCAATCAGACCAGACTACACGTCCTCCCGATTACGTACGCCAACTTACTTTTGACAACCGTTGTTATTTTTTCTACGATTTCATGACTATGAGCCGAAACACACTTAGCTTTGCCCTGCCGGAAACCATGCGTTCCTATATTGATGCGCGCGTCGCCTCTGGCCACTACGGCAACACCAGTGAATACATCCGCGATCTGGTCCGCAAAGATCAAGCCGAAGAAGCTAAGCTACGCTTGCGCGCTCTGATTGAGGAAGGTTTGGCTTCTGGACCAGGAACACCTTGGACCGAAGCTGACCGAGAATCACTTTTTGCTATCGCCAACGGCGATATTGAGTGAAGCCGGCCTTCATACGCCCTCAGGCGCGCGCCGACCTCCGTGCCGAAATCGTCTACTACCGGAAGCACGCAGGCAACTCCATCGCAAGCCGACTGGTCGATGCTGCCGATGATGCCTTGCGGCACCTTCAACAAAACCCAGGCACAGGGTCGCCGCGCATTGGCCAGATTTTGGATGTTTCCGGCCTGCGCAGTTGGCATGTGTCCGGCTTTCCGCTTATCTGGTTCTACTTCGAGCGTAAAGATTGCCTTGATGTTGTGCGTTTGCTTGGCGAGCGGCAGGACATTCTGTCTATCCTCAACGCTAAGTTGTGACTGACCGCCCACCCACTCCCCTACAACGACAAAGGAATCGCGGGGTTTTCAGTGACGCAGCTCGCGTAGGGCGCAATAACCAACGAGCATTGCGCCGGATGGATTAACGTGTGGAGCGTGCAATGCCCTTCGGTTATTGCACCCTACGATACTGCGCCTTCAGTTCCTCGTGCAGCCGTTTCAGTTGCTCTTCGGCCTGTTCGGCAAACTCGCTGTCGCTTTACCCTTCAATATCCCACCGGTTGGCTCGGATTTGTCCCAGGCCATCTCCAAGTTCTTCCGCTGATATACCTTGTCGATTAATAAATGGGCCATCTTGGCCTGTGTCAGGTTGATCCAGTCGACCAGCCTCCTCAGGCTATCGGCGAAACCAGAACACCGGCTACTATGGCTAGACCTGACACTCAAGCCTGGCCTGCAACCAATCAGCAAAAATTTCCGCTGGCATCGGCTGGGCAAACAGGAAACCCTGAACTTCATCGCACTGGCATGCGCGCAACTGCGCGAGTTCCGCCTCGGTTTCGACGCCTTCGGCAACCACCTGTAAAGAAAGACTTTTCGCCAACGCAACGATGGATCGAACGATGGATTGGTTAATCGGCATTTGGTCTATGTAGGCGGCACCGCTTGCGGGTTGTCGCACAATCCCGCAAGGCAACCATAAAATGAAAATGCGGATGCTTGTTTTGCCTCGTTATTTAGTAGCCTGCTGCACTAGCCATGGCCAGCGAGTCTCCCACTGATGCTAGTGCGGTGAGCTGGCCCTCAAATAGTGGGCCAAGGTAATAGATAAGGTTGTTGGCCCGGCCGATATAGGTGCCGGTATCCGGGTAATGGCGCAAGTAAAATCCAGAAAAAGTGGTCGAAGGTGCGTTGGCTGGAGACAAAAACTGTGGAAAGTTGGCTTCCAAGTAGTTGAATATCCGGTCTGCTTCGGCCATCTCAGAGGCGGTATCAATGACCGAAACTGATTTGACCAGCACAAAATGTTCCAGAGTCAGTCCGCTGGTGCCAACGGTCTTGGTGACTGGGAGAGCGTTGAAGGCACCACTGGCTTGATAAACGGGAAGCTGTGCAATGGCATCGACAATAGCCAAACTATTTCCAACCACTTGCCCAAATACTGTGAAGCCACCATTTTGGTTGTTGAGGTTGGCGGAGTTGTCATCAATATTGATGAACCATTCACTGGTGGCGCTGTCCGGATTGCCGGAAATCTTGGCCATCGAAATGGTGCCGCGAAGATTTGAGCGGCTGGCACTGAATTCGTTGGGTACCGGTGGCAGGACACTGATCTTTCTGGCGCTGTTAGTGCCTGTCAGGGTGTATCCCCCGCCTTGAATGATGAAGCCTGGTACGCTGCGATGGAAAAAAGAGTCGATGTAGGCGCCGCTGTTGACATAAGACAGAAAATTGGCAACGGTCAGAGGCGCGGCCGAATCAAATAATTCGATGTCGATGTCGCCAAGCACGGTCTGGATTCTGACATTGGTGGCCTGACTCTGGGGCGCAAGCAGCAGTGCTGCCAAGGCAAACCATAGGTACAGCGACTTGCGCAATAAGGGGGCAAAAGCAAAATAAGGTTTTTGAAGCATCTTTAAATACAGGCCGGCGGTAACAGGATATTTTTATTGGCGCAGAATTTTAGAGAAATACAGTGGACGGTTCTATAGATATCAATAGGTATTCGGCCGCTCCTGTCAGGGCAAATTCGTTCTCACGTTGATTGCAGCGCCCAGACTCCATTCGTAGGGTGCGCCGCGCGCACCATCGAAGGTAAATCGGTACTCATGGCGCACCCAGCCTGCGAACAAATTTGCCCTGCCGCTCCTCTGTGCGGAAATGTGACAAATTCAGTAGAACGCATTAAAGGTGAGCTTTGTGTGCTATCAGCTTGCCGCTAGTTGGCTTGTGTGCGGGCTTCTGTCATCAGACGTTTCATTTCGCGCACAGCATTTTCCCAGCCGACAAAGATCGCCTGCGCGACGATGGCGTGGCCGATGTTGAGTTCTTCTACTCCGGGCAGCGCGGCGATGGCTTGTACGTTGTGATAGTGCAAGCCGTGGCCGGCGTTCACCGCCAGGCCGAGCGAGACGCCTTTTTCCACCGCTTTCACGATGCGTTGCAATTCATGCTGTGTTTGTTGCGGGGT
>JAIFKV010000065.1 GCA_020049415.1 Betaproteobacteria bacterium | reverse complement strand
TCATCCACCTCACACTGGTGTTCTCCGGTGTCATGTTCGCGCTGATGGACCGCATTTCCGGTGGCCACGGTCCAGCGCCGGAAGCGCACAAGGAGTCGGCGAAGGAGTAGTTACATTGGCAAACAATGTGGGCACCGGCTTGGATAAGCACACTTGGCATTGTCTCGACGTCGCAGCGTCGGTCGCCGCTTTGCGGACCGACGCGTTGCGCGGATTGAGTGATGAAGAGGCAAAAATCCGGCTGGCGCACTACGGTGAAAATCGGCTGGCGGAGGTCAGGCCACGTCCACAGTGGCTCAAATTTCTCGATCAATTCAAAAATATTCTGGTCATCGTGTTGCTGTTTGTGGTGTTGCTCAACGCCAGCCTGGGCTTTTATCAGGAACATCGGGCGGAACGAACATTGGCCGCTTTGAAGGGTATGTTGGCGGCGCGCGCCAGGGTTCGGCGCGCTGAACAGGTTATCGAAGTTGATGCCAGTCTTCTGGTTCCCGGCGATATCGTCTTGCTGGAAGCGGGCGACCGCATTCCCGCCGATGGCCGATTGTTGGCGGCACACACCCTGGAAGTGATCGAGGCGGCGCTGACCGGCGAATCGCATGCGGTAGGCAAATCCACACTGGCGCTGGAAGCCTCCGATTTGCCGCTCGGTGACCGCGTCAATCTGCTTTACATGAATACCGTATTGACCCGCGGACGCGCCGAGATGCTGGTGACAACCACCGGCATGCAGACGGAAATGGGTCAGCTGGCGGGGATGATCGCCAGTGCGGTGGAAACGCAAACTCCCCTGCAAAAGCAACTCGATACCTTGGGCAAGAAGCTGGCGGTGATTGCGGGAATGGTTGTTACCCTGATCTTCGGACTTGACCTTTCGCGCGGTTTGCCCTGGGTTGATTCGGCGATGACCGCTGTTGCACTGGCGGTGGCGGCGATTCCGGAAGGATTGCCGGCGGTAGTGACGGTGACCCTGGCCATCGGCATGTGGCGGATGGCGCAAAACCAGGCGATTCTGAAAAAACTCGCGGCAGTGGAAACGCTGGGTTCAACAACGGTGATTTGCACCGACAAAACCGGTACGCTGACCCTGAATCAGATGACCGCGCGCGCCGGCTGGTTTGCCGGTTCGGCGTTCGCCATCAGCGGCGAAGGTTATTTGCCGAAGGGGGTTATCGAGTCGTCAGCCAATATCGATTTACGCCCTTATCTGTTACCCATGGCGTTATGCACCGATTCGCAGGTACGCGAGGGCGTTTTGCTTGGCGACCCCACTGAGGGTGCGCTCTGGGTGCTGGCGCAGAAGGGCGGATTGTTGCCTGAAGAGGAACAAATGCGCGCGCCACGTATTGGCGAAATTCCGTTTGATTCAGTGCATAAATTTATGGCGACGTTTCACCATCAGGGCGAACACGTCGAGATGATGATCAAAGGCGCGCCCGGTGTTTTGTTGGCACGCGCGACGCATCAGCTGTGTTGGCGGATGGGGGAGGGCGCTGCTTGCGAACTGGATGCAAATACGCGCGGCACAGTCGAGGCGGCGGTCGAGCGCATGGCCGAGCAGAGCCTGCGGGTCATTGCCGTCGCTCGCCGGTCTATTCCGGTACGCGATTTTGACCCGACGGGTGATCTTTTCGTATGGGATTCCAACTGGACATTTCTCGGCCTCGCCGGATTGCAGGATCCCCCCCGTCCGGAGGCCGCCGATGCGATCGAGCGCTGTCAGCACGCCGGCATCGCCGTCAAAATGATTACCGGCGATCACAAAGTGACCGCAGCCGCGATCGGCCGAGAACTGGGGCTGATGGGTAGGTCGGGGCAGGCCGGCGAAGTGATCGACGGCGCCGAACTTGACGCTCTGGATGATGCCGCTTTGGCCGGTCGCATCAACAATATCAGCGTCTTCGCACGGGTTTCGCCGACGCACAAAGTGCGTATCGTCAAAGCCTTGCGCGCCGGTGGTCATGTCGTTGCGATGACCGGTGATGGAGTCAACGACGCGCCAGCGCTGAAGGCCGCCGATATTGGCATCGCGATGGGAATCACCGGTACGGCGGTGACGCGTGAAGCTGCCAGCATGGTGCTGACTGACGATAACTTCGCCACTATCGTGCGCGCCATCGAAGAGGGCCGGATGGTGTATGACAACATCATCAAGTTCGTGCGTTTCCAGCTTTCCACCAACATCGGCGCCATTCTTACCGTGCTTGCCGCCACGCTGGCGGGACTGCCAGCACCGTTCAGCGCGATTCAATTACTCTGGATCAACATCATCATGGACGGTCCGCCAGCAATGACGCTGGGGATTGAACCAGCACGTAGCGGCATCATGCACGAAGCGCCACGCGCGCAGGCTGCCGAGATTCTTACCTTGCCGCGCCTGGGCCGACTCGCGTTGTATGGCATCACCATGATGGTCGGCACGCTGGGGTTATTTCAATATGGTTTGACGCTGCACGGGACTGTTTATGCCTTGACCCTGGCTTTTACGACCTTCGTGCTGTTTCAGTTCTTCAATGTGTTCAACGCCCGCAACGAACACGGCAGCGCCTTCAATGCGCATTTTATGAAGAACGGCAAATTATGGCTGGCGCTGGCCGGGGTGCTGGCGATGCAGGCCGTGGTGGTGCATTGGACGCCGGCGCAAATGCTGTTCGGCACCACCGATCTATCCCCGGCCGACTGGTTCAAGGCAACGTTGGTGGCGTCCAGCGTCTTGATCCTGGATGAAGTGCGCAAATTCGGGTTACGTTTGATCAGAACGCGATGACCCTCTCCCCTGAAAACCCGTCTTGCCCATGCGGTTCTGGAAAGTTGCTCTCGGCCTGCTGCCAGTCATACCTGCGCGGAGATGCTTTGCCGACCACCGCCGAGGCTTTGATGCGTTCGCGTTATTCGGCTTTTGTCATGCGGGATGCAGACTATCTGCTGAAAACCTGGCATCCGGATACACGTCCGCAGACGCTTCTACTGGATGAAGAACCGCCGCCAAAATGGCTGGAATTGACCATCAAACGAACCGCCGATATCGACGAACAGCATGCTGAAGTCGAATTCGTTGCCCGTTACAAGATCAATGGACGCGCTTTCCGGATGCACGAAACAAGTCGCTTTGTACGCATTGATGGACGTTGGTTTTACCGCGAAGGTGAGCTGAAATGAGCGACTCCCGGCGCATTTTCAGACCAAGTTTGATGCTCGATCCAGCTTTAACCGCAATTTTCTGATGTGTTTTTGATGCCTGATACGCGCCTGAAAGCACTCTCGAATAGGGTGCTCAAACTGAATGTTGATTGGGTCTTGCCGATTGCAGCAGTGATGTTGGGTGTTTTACTTTTTCTGCTCAATCCAACCATTCTGCAAGTGCTGCGAAACACGGTGTTTGATGAATATCAGCGTTGGTCTCCCAGACCTTATCAAGATGCACCGGTGCGCATCATCGATGTTGACGATGAAAGTTTGACCCGGCTGGGGCAATGGCCCTGGCCGCGCACGCGGCTGGCTGATTTGGTCGAGCATTTGCGCTCTGCGGGTGCTGCCGCTGTTGTCTTCGACATGATGTTTGCCGAGCCGGATCGGACCTCTCCGGAGGCTTTGTTGAAGATATGGAAACCCTCTGCATCTCTGCGTAGCGAGCTTTCAAGCCTGCCCGTTCACGATACGGTTTTTGCCGACAGTATCGCGAAAGGGGGCGTGGTTCTGGGGCATGCGCCGACGCGGACGGGGACGCTGCCGAACCACTTCGTCAAACCGTACAGCATCGTGCAGATTGGCCCTTCGCCAATGTCTTTTCTGTCCCAATTCAATGGCACGGTTGCCTGTCTTGCACCGTTGCAGGATGCGACCGCAGGCAATGGGGCGATTTCTTTCATCCCGGATAATGATGGTGTTATACGACGGGTTCCGCTCATGCTTCGACTCGGGGATCAGGTTGTTCCGTCGTTGGTGGCGGAGGCGTTACGCGTGGCCCAGGGTGAGCGTAACTATTTTATAAAAACCGCCGAGGAGGAAGATGCCGGCCTCGAAAGCATCCGTATTGGCCCACTGACGATACCGACAACAGCCGAGGGTGAAATATGGGTGCGATATACCAAGCCTGTGGCCACTCGCTATATCCCCGCTTGGAAGATTTTTTCTGGTCAGGTTCCTCAGGACTTGATCCAGAACCATATTCTGCTGGTGGGAAGTTCCGCTCAAGGCTTGATGGACCTGCGTTTCAGCCCTCTTGGCGGAACCATGCCCGGAGTCGAAGCTCATGCTCAAGCGCTGGAACAGATTATTGTCGGAGACAACCTGCAGCGTCCGGGTTGGGCGCCTGCACTGGAAGTGCTGGGCATTATTTCAGGAGGGCTCTTGGTGGGTTTCATCGGCATGTTTGCTGGCTCTTTACTATCGGCTGGCGCGGTGGTTATTACACTGATCTTGACCGTCTGGGGCGGTTGGTACGCTTATTCAAATTACGGTCTGTTGCTTGATCCGGTAACCCCCGGTTTGACCTTGTTGATGATCTTCATTTTTACCAGCCTGATTCACCACGCGGCAACCGAACGACGCCAACGCTGGGTGAGGCAAGCCTTCGCTCGCTACCTTTCGCCCAATCTGGTGAACTATCTGGTCAACAATCCAGGCCAGTTGGAATTGGGCGGCAGCCGAAGGGAATGCAGCTTCATCTTCACCGACCTGGCCAGTTTCACCAACCTGATGGAGAAACTGGATCCGGCCGTAGCCGTCACGTTGCTGAATGAATACCTCGATAACATGATCCGCATCGCCTTCAAGCATGACGGCACTTTGGACCGCATTGTCGGTGATGCGGTCGCCATCATGTTCTCGGCGCCGTTGGAACAGTCCGACCATCGTCAACGCGCCCTGCGCTGCGCCTTGGAAATGCACCGTTTTGCCAGCGACTACGCGGCCGACGCCAATCAGCGAGGCATCCCTTTTGGTTCAACACGGATTGGCATTCATACCGGAGAAGTGACGGTAGGAAACTTCGGCGGTTCAACGATCTTTGACTATCGCGCCTTGGGTGATCCGGTCAATACGGCGGCCAGACTGGAAACGGTCAACAAGCAGTTGGGCACTTGGGTCTGCGTATCCGAGGCAACGCTTTCGGGCTGCCCGGAAATCATGGCCAGGCCGGTTGGCAGACTGGTATTGAAAGGAAAAACACAACCATTGCTGGTGTATGAACCCGCTTTTGTCGGCGATACGGAACTGGCGAAACCAGACCTGGATTATGCCGAAGCCTATAAGTTGATGGCACAGGATGATCCGACGGCCTTGAATGTCTTTAAACGACTGGCGGAAGAGCGGCCAGACGATCCATTAGTGAAGTTTCACCTCCAACGACTGTTGTCTGGCCAAACCGGAGAAGTCATTGTTTTTACTCAAAAGTAACCAAGTATTTAGTCTGTTCAGCAGCCTATGAGATGGCCTGGTATTTGCTAGTTTCTGTTACAGAAACTACCTTGGTGAACTCCACATGCAATTACCTTTTCAGCTTTACCTGGATGAACTGCACGCCCGACTAGCCAACCTGAATGGGGGAGAGGTAGCGAGTTATATCCCCGAACTCACCAAAGCCAATCCGGAATGGTTTGGGATTTGCCTCGTCACCATGGATGGCGTTGCTTATTCGGTCGGAGACTCCGAGCAGCCCTTCACCATTCAATCCATCTCGAAACCGTTCGTCTATGCCACGGCGCTGGCGGACAGGGGTAAAGAGTTTGTCGCAAGCCGGGTTGGGGTTGAACCCAGCGGTGATGCTTTTAATTCCATCAGTCTTGATCCCCAAACTGGTGCGCCAATGAATCCGATGATCAATGCTGGTGCAATTGCCACCACCGGTTTGGTCGCCGGCGAGACGCCACATGCCCAGTGGCAGCGAATTGAATCCTCTCTCGCCGCCTTTATCGGACACGATATCAGCGTTGATGAATCGGTGTACCGATCGGAAAGCGAGACCGGTTTCCGCAACCGTGCAATCGCCTGGATGCTGAAGAATTTCGGCATTATTGACGGCGAGCCCATGGCGCCGCTGGAAAATTACTTTCGTCAATGCTCCATCCTGGTTACTTGTCGGGATCTGGCTTACATGGCGGCAACATTGGCCAATGGCGGCGTAAACCCACTCACAGCAAAGCGAGCGCTGCCTTCGGAGCATGTCGAACGGGTGTTGAGCGTCATGGCCACCTGTGGCATGTATGACTATGCAGGCAGTTGGTTGTATGAGGTCGGAATGCCGGCCAAGAGCGGCGTGGGTGGTGGCATTATTGCCGTACTGCCTGGCCGATTCGGTATTGGTATCTTTTCACCTCGGCTCGATGCAAAGGGTAATAGTGAACGTGGCATCGAAGTGTGCAAGCAGTTGTCTCGCGACTTCGGCTTGCATATTTTTAATCGTACCGGCACGCCAAGCATGGCCCTGGGCAGGGTCTTCACGGGGGCGGACGCCCCGTCGCGCCGACAGCCTATCGGAGACATGCGCGAGTATCTGCAAACACATGCACATCGCATCAAATATTTGAGTTTGCATGGTTATCTGGCTGTTGATGGCGCGGAATATGTGATTCGACGCATGCGTGAAATGGCGCCTGATAGCCACAGTTTTATCCTTGACATGAACCAGGTGGATGGCATTTCTGAAAGCGCAGCGCGATTGCTGAACCAAGCCCGCATCGGTTTCAGTCAGGATGAAATCGCGGTGGTCTTTTCCCGAATGCATCACCGTCAGGCGCTGATGGAACCGTTAAGAAAGGCGGCGCGGAATGGTGATCGTGGCTTTCTCAGCTTTGAAGACAATGATCTGGCGGTGGAATGGTGCGAGAACAGGTTGTTCGGAAACGTCGACTGGTCGACCCATGTAGATTGGAAACTGGCTGACTTTCCGCTCTTCAAGAGCGTGACCGAAGACCTGATGAGTCTGGTCGAGGCTGTGACACATCCGCAATCATTCAAGCCGGGTGAGCAGATTCTGGTTTCTGGCCAGGCGGGTGACGGTCGAATTTTTTTCATTGATTCCGGCCATGTCAGCATCCTGGTCCCCATTGCGAATGGTGGACATCAGCGTATTGCCTCGTTGGGCGCTGGCATGAACTTCGGGGAAATGGTGCTGCTCGGACAAACAACACGAAGCGCTTCGGTTTTTGCGGATACCGAGGTGATGTGTCGAATTCTGGATGCATCAGATTTTGAGGCGCTGGCGCAGCAGGCGCCGGAGCTGAAGATCTTCGTTTTGGAGAATCTTGCCAAGGACATGGCCAACAATCTGCGACGGGCAACCCAATGGATTGCCGCACTGGCATGAGCTCTGAAATACAAATCTGGAAGAGCAAATTGACTTGCTCTTCCAGAGTGAACTGTCAATCAAGTGCGGATTAAATGAGTGGCTTTTACCGGATACTGATTTCAACCCGGCGGTTCATTTCTTCCGCTGTGTTATCCGGGGTCTGTATCGCCAGCAGGTCTTTCCCATAGGCGGCGATACTGATTTCCTGAAGCGGTACGCCACTTTTCCGGATGAGTGCCGCGACTGCCTCGCTGCGTTGGAGCGAAAGCTGATTATTGTATTGGTCGCTTTTCACCGTATCGGTAAAGCCACTGATAGTGATGTCGGCTGCGGGACGTTTACGAATCTCCTCCAGAATCACCTGCATGATCGCCAGCGTATCTTTGGTCAATTTGGCGCTACCCGATTTGAAGTAGAGGGTTAAAGTCACTGGCAGCGGGGGCATGGCTTCTGCAGAAGCGCCAAAATCCCGCTGATACTGCGCCTCATCCAAGGTAAAAATCTTGTTGGAGTAACCGTCAATGATCACCGCTTGTCCGGGTTGATCAAGGATAACGCCCATCGCTTGCCCTTCGAGGATTTCCGCTTCACCAATCGGGCCAAGCGGACTTTCCATAATGGCTGCGTAAGAATGAGACAGCTTGGGCAAACCATCATCCAATATCTTCTTGGTGGCCTCTTTTGATGCGCCAAAATCCGTCTCGGCAAGGGTTTGCTCGGCATCGTGAGGAAGACCGTCAAGCGTGATGCTCTCACCAACATTTTCAAGCAGAGTTGCACCCTGCCGAGCATGGAAGAGCACCTTGCTGGCGGAGCCATCCGGGCTTTCCAACAGCATGAGATAGGAACGCTGAGTCTTTAACGTGTCTCGTAAAGCGGCCAATGCCGGGCCAAAATCACGCTGTAACTGACCGCCATCGACAGGCTTGGGTTTATCTGGATAGCCGTCAATGAAGGCAGCCTGAGCAGGTTGGTCGAGCAGATGGTGCATAGAGCCATCCGCAGAATCAAACAACAAACTGCCTAGCGGGCCGCTTTTGTGATGCAGCAAAACAACATAGGAATGGGGGATTTCAGGTAGCCCAGCGGCAATGATTTCTTGCATCGAGTCGATGGATGGACCGAAATCTCTCTTTAAGTCAGCTTCATCCACACGATAGCGGGTGTTCGGAACAAAGCCGGTATAAAAGCCATAACCTTGTTCGTTGAGTGTGTAGTCCCCCTTTTCCGATTGCACATTCACCGAAGTTGAAGCGCCCTCCAAGGGCGCGCCGGGAATGACGACAATCTGAGAACTACAGGCGGTCAGCAGACCAAATACAAGCAAACTAGCTGCGAAACGCATGATTGGTCCCGTCTCAGTCTGGCTCGACTCTTACCAGGAAATGAGTTCCTCGCACCCCTATGGTTCCAGTCGGAGTTTTTACAGAAACAGCCTCAGGCTTGATTTTGGCGATTGCGCCTGAAAGATAGGACAAGGTGCCTTTGGCAAGACTTGCCGCCAATTTCAGCTTTCCCTTGTTGGGAGAATAAAGGTATTCGTCCACCGTCAGCTCTGTGTTGGGGCCAAAGGACATGACGGTGTTGTCCTTGAAGGTGATACCAAGGGAAGCATTGTTGCCAGTCTTCAAAATGCTCCCCTCAATGATGGGTGTGGCAACCACAGCGCGAATCGATTTTCCTTCATTGACCACAAAGGCCTCGCCTTTCACCGTCTTGACGTAGCCTATTGGTGCAGAGTCAGCAAAAACAGATAGGCTGATCAAAAACAGAAGTACTGCAAAAAACAGGTTTTTACGCATAAGTAGGCACCTCTTCAGTATGAGTTTTTATTATGCCAAGTAACGAAGATGGCTAGAAAAAAATGTGGGATTCCGATTGAGGCTTTTTTCTGGATGGAATAAACGCCACTCGAGTTTCGGAAATGACGCCAGCCCGGATATTTCATGAAGGCTCGCACGCCTTGTTGGCCCCTGCCGCACTGGAAAGCTTCGCTTGGCCGGATTCGCCGCCGCATGGTTGTTCCAGGGGCAGCGGAGTCGTAGCGTTTTAACGAGTAAGAATCCGGCGTATCCCTTGCAGGTGCAAGAAGCCGGCAAAAAAGGGGCCGGCGCGGTCGATTTCCCGCTTATACCCCCCGGGACTTTCCCGCTTATACCCCGGGGAATTTGAAGTCGACGATTCCAAAGTCCGACAGCCTTTGGGCAAGTACGCCCGCGAATGGGATCACGCACGGTCACTCACTTTATACTGCTGCCATGCAGGCTGGAATTTCTTCAAATGAATGGGTAAAAAGCGCGGCCGATTGGTTGCGTCAGCCTATTACGCAGGGATTGTTGTTTTCGCTGTCATTGCATCTGGCTTTCTTGTTGATTTTTCAACCCGCCACGGGTTCGGGGGGGCGTCATACAGTAGTTATCGATGCGCAGTTGTTGCCGGCAAAAGCGGAAGTGGCGGCATCGGATCCAGTGGAGCAGGTCGAACAAGCCCCTGCGCTAGCGGAAGCGGAGCAGGAAACTCCATTGGAAAGCGAGACAAAACCCGTTCCTGAGTTGCTGACCGCGATGAAGCCTTCATTAACGCCACCGATTCCGGCATTACCCAGGCCAGAACAAGAGCAAGCAGTGAAATCGGAAGCGCTGCCAGAGTCGATTGCAACCCCGCTTACCGAGGCAGTCACACGTGCCGAGACACCTGTCGACATGACAGTGCCCAGCGGAAAAGCGAGCGGCTCGGCGCAAATTTCCGCGTTGCCAAGTTTGCCGATCGATATTGATACCACCTGGTACCAAGCGCGCGAGGTTGATCAACATCCCAAGGCTATCGGCGCCGTTGAACCGGTCTATCCGGAAGAGGCCAAGCGTCGAAATCTGGAAGGCACGTTGAAACTGATGTTGAAAATCGATCCCTTGGGGCGCGTACTTTCGGCCGAAGTGGTTGAAGCGACGCCGCCTGATGTGTTCAACGAAGCGGCCTTGGCGGCATTTCGCGAGGCGCGTTTTCATCCCGCCATCCGCGACGGTCGCCCGGTACGCTATCAGGCGTATATGCGGGTAGAGTTCCGGCTCAGGGATTGAGGGCAGTATTGGTTAACAGTGGGAAGTCGAGTGGCAAGAGCACCCACATGCGACCTTTCTGCTTCATGCCACCAGCTTGTTTGCCGGCATCGTCGCCAAAACCCCAGAAAAAATCGGCGCGAACATTGCCGCGAATTGCGCCGCCGGTATCTTGCGCCAGCATTAATCGATTCAGCGTTTCAGTCGAATTCGGGCGCGTCGTTGCCAGCCAGACTGGTGCGCCAAGCGGGGTGCCACGCGGATCGATGGCGATGCTGCGCTCGCTGGTGAGCGGGACGCCGAGCGCACCGAGCGGACCCGCGAGATGATTCGGTAACTCGCGAAAGAAAACATAGCTGGGATTGGCGTTGAGCAATTCTGGCAACCGCTCTGGATTGCGCCGACCCCAATCCTTGATGCCTTGCATCGAAGCTTTGTCGAGCGTCAGTTCGCCCTGTTCAATCAGCCATTTGCCAATCGAACGGTAGGGATGCCCGTTTTGATCGGCGTAACCGATACGTAGGGTGTCGCCATTTTCCATCTTGATCCGACCCGAGCCCTGCACCTGCAAAAAGAACAACTCGACGGCATCATCGACCCAGGCCAGTTCCTTGCCTCGCACCGGCGCAGCACCCGCCTCGATTTCCGCCCGGCTGAAATAGGGAACGACCTTGTTACCCTGGATACGCCCGCGTAAGCGCATATTTTTTAATTCCGGATACAGACTGGCAAGGTCGACCACCAGCAAATCTTCCGGCGCGGCATAAACGGGATAGCGATATTTCTCTGTCTCGCTGCGACTGCCGCGCAATAACGGCTCGTAATAACCCGTTACCAACCCATCGACACCGCCTTCGGCTTGATTGATTTGCCAAGGGCGAAAGTATTTCTCGAAGAAGGCTCGAATGCTGGCGCCATCGGGTAACGGCGATTGCAGGTACGCATCCTGGCAGACGGTGTTCCAGGCTGGATTGCTTCTTAAACCCCGACACGAATGCAGTAAAGCCGGCCAAGCCAGGGTGAGGTCGTCGTCGCGCCAACCCGGAAGTTGTTCCCATTGTGCCGGCTTCAGCCAAGGCATGGCGGTCGGAATCAGTTTGATCTGCTCTGGCGGTAAAGCCACAGCCGCCGTTGTCGTTGTTGGCACAGCTGTCGAAGCGGGCCCGACGGCGGACGGACCCGGCGCAGGGGAGGGGGAGGGCTGCTGCGTTGCAGGTTGAGCCACCGGAGAAATATCGGGCGGAGCAATCTGGGGTTTTGCGGGAATCGGTGGAGTCCCGTTCAGGCTGCTACAGCCAGGCAACGATATAGTGAAAAAAACGATAAGACCAACAATGAAAAATTCGCGCATGGAATACTCGAAATGCAAATGATCCGCCGGAATAATCAAATTAACTGATTGTCGGACTATTGAAAATTGCAGCGCTGAAGGCTGCCAATCGCTTCATGGTCAGACGTTTGCTTTTCAGGATACAAGCCCAAAAGGCGGTCAGATGCACGGCGCGATCAAGAGGGGGGCGTGCTTCGTTTAATGCAGGACGCGCGGCACAGAAAGGATGAACTCGGGAATTTCAGCTTCGAAAGCGTTGCCATCTTCAGCGACCATCTGGTAGCTCCCTTTCATCGCGCCAACTGGTGTTGATACAGCGGTGCCGCTGGTGTATTCGAAACTGTCGCCAGGCTTCAGCAAAGGTTGTTCGCCTACCACGCCAAGGCCACGCACTTCCTGCACTTTCTGGTGCGCATCGATGATCTGCCAATGCCGCGAAATAAGTTGCGCGGCAATCTGTCCCGTGTTGGCGATAGTGATGGTGTAGGAAAACACGTATCGGTTGGCGGCCTCGTCCGATTGTTCAGGAATAAAGTTGGTTTTGGCGGTCACGGTGATATGGTATTTCCTGATTTCGGCCATGGTGTGCGGTTGGTGCGAGAGTGAGTGCGGAATTGCACACGAATAGCGCCGGCCTGTCCATACTGCACTCCCTATATTCCGAGCGCCAATCGACGGGTAAGATGCTGGTTTCCATTCACTTGCAGGGTACCTGTTATGGCCGACTTCCAGATTGCTCCTTCCATCCTTTCCGCCAATTTCGCCAAACTGGGCGAAGAAGTCGATAAAGTGCTCGCCGCTGGCGCAGACATCGTTCACTTCGACGTCATGGATAACCACTATGTACCCAACTTGACCATCGGTCCGTTGGTTTGCGAAGCCCTGCGTAAACATGGCGTTACAGCGCCCATCGATGTGCATTTGATGGTGAAGCCGGTAGATCGCATCATTCCGGATTTCGCCAAGGCCGGCGCAACCTATATCACTTTTCACCCGGAAGCGTCCGAGCATGTTGACCGCACCATCGGCCTGATCAAAGAGAGCGGCTGCAAGGCGGGTCTGGTGTTCAACCCGGCGACGCCGCTGGATATCCTGGAATACATGCTGCCCAAGCTTGATATGGTGTTGCTGATGTCGGTCAACCCCGGTTTCGGCGGCCAGAAGTTCATTCCTTATGTGCTTGACAAGGCGAAGAAGGTTCGCGCCATGATCGATGCCGGCGGCTATAACTGCCGTCTGGAGATCGATGGCGGCGTCGGCCCAGCCAATATCTGCGAGGTCGCCAAATCGGGGGTGGACACTTTTGTTGCGGGTTCCGCCATTTTCGGCGCTGCCAAAGACACCGACCCGAACCGTTATGACACCGTTGTCGCCGCGATGCGCGCCGAATTGGCCAAGGCCTGAAAAGGAGCTGTTTGTGGCGAGTCGCCCATTGCCGGTAGCGCATGAAAATGCGACCGACGGTGAGCAGCCCGCTACAAGCGAACCAATATGAACTTTCCACTTCCCATCAAAGCCGTCGTCATTGATCTCGATGGCACCTTGCTCGATACCGCCGAAGATCTCGCCGATGCCGCTGAAGCGATGTTGGTCGATCTGGGTATGCCAGCAGTCTCTCTCGCCGAAATCAAGACCTATATTGGCAATGGCGTTTCGCGTCTGGTGAAGCGTTCGCTGACTCGCGATATGCAAGCCGAACCCGAGCCGGCCTTGTTTGAAACAGCCATCGCCAGCTATGAAAAGCATTACGGTGAGCATGTTTCTCGCAAGAGTCGTGTTTTCCCCGGTGTTGTCGAAGGCTTGCAAGCCATGCAGGCTGGTGGTTATCGACTTGCCTGTATTACCAACAAAGCGGCGCGCTTTACCCACCCTTTGCTGAAAGATACCGGACTGTTCGATTACTTCGAGTTGATTCTTTCTGGCGATACCCTGGCAAAGAAAAAACCGGATCCGCTGCCGCTGTTGCATGCGTGTCAGGTGTTTGGCGTAGAGCCCGAAGAACTGCTGTTGATCGGAGATTCGCTCAACGACACGCAAGCCGCGCGCGCTGCAGGTTGTCCGGTATTTTGCGTGCCTTATGGCTATAACCGCGGTCGTCCAGTGGCAGAACTTGATCTGGATGCGGTGGTGGCGAACCTGGCCGATGCCGCGAAATTGATCATCAAGAAATGATCCTGGTTTTCCCGGAACACGAAAAAGTGCAACGCATTGGAGCCCGATGGCGGGGTGTTTCTGGCTTTTGATTTTGCGTTAAACCTCCACGATTTCCAGGAAACCGATATGTTCAACGAAGAAAAATTCAACAATCTGGCACGCCAGGGTTTCAACCGTATCCCGGTCATCAAGCCGCTACCGGCCGACCTGGATACGCCGCTTTCGATTTATCTCAAATTGGCCAATGAACCCTACTCGTATTTGCTTGAGTCGGTGGTTGGCGGCGAGCGGTTCGGACGCTACTCCTTCATCGGTTTGCCAGCCAAAACCGTGTTGCGCGTGCATGGCCACTTTGCCAGCGTCGAAACCAATGGCTTGCCGATAGAACAGTGCAACTGCGACGATCCACTCAAGTTTGTGGAGCGCTTTCTGGGCCGTTTCAAAGCCGCACCGGTACCTGGCATGCCACGTTTTCCGGGGGGGCTTTGCGGCTATTTCGGTTACGACACGGTACGTTACATCGAGTCTCGGCTGGCCAGTACGCGCAAACCGGATGGCATCAATACGCCCGATATTTTGCTCATGCTCACCGACGAGTTGGTGGTGGTCGACAATCTGTCCGGCAAGTTGACCCTGATCGTTTATGCCGATCCGCTTGAAGACCAGTCTTATCTGAAAGCGCATCGACGTTTGGCCGAACTCACTCGTTTGCTGCACCGACCGGCAATTCCGCCGCGTGATGTCAAAGGCAATGGTGGCGAATCCGTCTCGGAATTTGGCGAGGATGCATTCAAAGCCGCTGTTGCGCGTGCCAAGCAGTACATTCTCGATGGCGATGTAATGCAAGTTGTGTTGTCGCAGCGCATGAGCCAATCGTTCTACGCGCATCCACTTTCACTCTACCGCGCGCTGCGCGGTCTGAATCCTTCGCCCTATATGTTTTATTACGATATGGGCGGTTTTCATGTGGTCGGTTCATCTCCGGAAATCCTGGTGCGCCTGGAAGGCGCTGGGGACGACAAGCGCGTAACGGTCAGACCCATCGCCGGTACACGCCCTCGGGGAGCGACGCGGGATGAAGATTTACGTCTGGAGGAAGAACTGCTGGCCGATCCCAAAGAGCGCGCCGAGCACGTGCAACTGATGGATCTTGGCCGTAACGATGCGGGCAGAGTGGCTCAGATCGGTAGCGTAAAAGTGACCGAGAACATGAGCATCGAACGTTATTCTCATGTCATGCATATCGTTTCCAACGTCGAAGGCAAGCTCAAGCCAGGGCTCAATGCGATGGACGTGCTGCGCGCCACCTTCCCCGCAGGCACTGTTTCCGGCGCACCCAAAGTGCGGGCAATGGAAATTATCGACGAACTTGAACCGTCCAAACGCGGTGTTTACGCCGGCGCGGTCGGCTATGTCGGTTTCAATGGCGATATGGATGTCGCCATCGCCATTCGTACCGCTATTGTCAAAGACAAGATGCTTTATGTTCAGGCAGGTGCGGGTATCGTCGCTGATTCGGTGCCTGAAAATGAATGGCAGGAAACCCGCAACAAGGCGCGTGCAGTGCTGCGCGCGGCGGAACTGGCACAAGCCGGTTTCGAGAGCGAGGCGGATTGAGTTGCACAACGAAACTGACGTGTCTGGTCCTAACCAGTGCAACCCGAGCCACCCACACCCTCTTATTGACCATTCCGATGGTGCATTAAACGCGTGCTGGCGTTCTTTTCACCAGCGTTACCGGCACATGCACCAGATGCAGAACTTTGATCGACACCGAACCCAGCATCAGATCGCCCAGCGCACTCATACCGCGGGCGCCCATGACAATCTGCTTGCAGTCGAGCGTGTCAACCTGCTGCGCGATCAACTCCGCTATTTTGCCAACAGCTTGATGGCATTGATAACGGATGCCGGCGGCGTCGAAAATCGCGCTGGCGCCCTGCATTGCCGCTTCAGCCTGCGCGGTGACCACCGCATTGACTTCTTCCTCGCGCAGAAAACTTTTGACGCCCCAGTCATCAACTACGGGATGCACATAAAAAAGATGCACCTCCAGCGTATCGGTCAGTTTTGCTAGTTCAACGACATGACGTGCAGCCTTTTCAGAACTGGCGGAACCATCAACAGGCATAAGTATTTTGTACATGAAAAATCCCTCTTGTTAGAAAGTGTGTCACTCATGGCTGAATGCTTATCGCAACACAGCCTTAATATAATCGTTTGAAGTTCCTTTTTTGAGACTATTCCAATGTTAATTCCTGCTCGCGTGGTATCAC
The DNA here is from genome assembly GCA_020049415.1 of Betaproteobacteria bacterium. Lineage (GTDB taxonomy): Bacteria > Pseudomonadota > Gammaproteobacteria > Burkholderiales > Thiobacillaceae > PFJX01. The sequence continues at coordinate 37,867 of JAIFKV010000065.1, read as the reverse complement.
TTCTATTGGCGATGTTGTTGCTTCCATCCTTGGCGTATGCCGCAGAATCTCCTGTTGTATTCGGCATCCCGGTAGATTTCATCCTGTTTGCACTGACCCTGCTCGGGGTAGCGTTGTTACATCACCATACATTAATGGTAGCTTTGACAGGCTTGACCGCCATCACTCTTTATAAACTCGGATTCACCGGTTTTCATGGTGTCGAGGGTTTTGCTGGCTTGGGGCTGCATCTGCAGCATGAATGGGTCACACTGGCGAATCTGTTGGGCTTGTTGCTGGGTTTTTCCATACTCGCCAGGCATTTTGAAGACAGCCGCATACCCGAAGTGCTGCCGCGCTTTCTGCCCGAAGGCTGGAAAGGCGGATTTGTCTTGCTGGTCATGGTGTTTGTCATCTCCGCTTTTCTCGACAACATTGCGGCGGCGCTGATTGGCGGCACGGTGGCGTTAGGGGTGTTTAAACGCCGAGTCCATATTGGCTATCTGGCCGCTATTGTCGCTGCTTCCAATGCCGGCGGTTCCGGCTCGGTCGTCGGCGACACCACCACAACCATGATGTGGATCGATGGTGTCGCGCCACTGGATGTCTTTCATGCCTATGCCGCCGCAGTTCCGGCGCTGATGATCTTTGGCGTGATTGCCGCCCGGCAACAACACGGTTTTCAGCCGATCTCGACAAAAGTGGACATCAATACCCGCATTGACTGGGCTTATGTGCTTATTGTGGTACTGATTCTGGTCGGTGCAATGGCAACCAACATTGTCATGAACACCCACTACCCGGAAATTTCCAATACTTTCCCGTTCCTTGGGGTGGCCGTCTGGGTGGTGTTACTGGCCATGGCGCCGTTGCGCAAGCCGGAATGGAGTTTGTTGCCGGATGCCACCAAGGGCAGCATTTTTTTGCTGTCGCTGGTTGTCTGTGCGTCGATGATGCCGGTGGAGAAACTGCCGACGGCTTCGTGGGAAACGGCGTTTGGTCTGGGCTTCGTCTCCGCCGTATTCGATAACATCCCGCTCACCGCACTGTCGCTGACCCAGGGCGGTTACGACTGGGGCGTGCTGGCCTATGCGGTAGGTTTTGGCGGCTCAATCTTGTGGTTTGGTTCTTCTGCTGGCGTCGCCATTACCAACCTGTTCCCGGAGGGGCGTTCAACCGTTGCCTGGCTCAAAGGCGGCTGGCATGTGGCGATGGCCTATGTCATCGGCTTCTTCATCATGCTGGGTACGGTGGGCTGGAATCCGCATACACCGCACAAGGAAACCAGCACGCCGCCATCCGCTGCCGCGCAAGTCGAACCCAGTCACTGAAACCACGCTTGCGCTTTTGGCGCGACATTCCTCAGCAGGACTTCCGCGCATCGGTGATACCCTTGCGCGGGTCAGATTCAAGGCTCCATTTCTCCATGTTCTTTTTTCTAGGCCGGTTTACCGGCCGATATCCCCGCCTAATCGTTTTGCTGGGTTTGCTGCTGGTTTTGTTGGGCGCTTTCTACAGCAAGGATGTTATGCAGCGCTTGACGCTGGCACCCGGCTGGGATGTGCCCGGAAGCGGTTCCGCGGAGTCGGTGCGTTTGTTGCGCCAACACCTGGGCCGCGATGAAACGCAGGTGATTTTGTTGTTTCGATCGCGCTCTGATGCACTCGGTGACGCCGATAGTCCTGCTTATCGCAGCGCAGTGGAGGCGGTAATCGCCAATATCTCGCGGAATCCCGAGGTCAAAAGCGTGTTGAGTTACCAAGGCGGCGGCGATGTCCGTTTTCGCTCCAAAGATGCACGCTTGAGTTACGCAGTGGTGCAGTTGGAGCGTGCCGCCGATGAAGGTATTGCCGCCTTCGAGCGTTTGCGCCAGCAACTTCACAGCGATCAAATCGAGGTTTTACTGGGAGGTGAATTAGCCACCTATGTCGATATTCGCCAGCAATTGGCGCGCGACATCTGGCACGCCGAGATCGCCAGTTTCATTGCACTGTCGCTGCTGCTGGTCTGGGTATTCGGCTCAGTCGCGGCGGCGATGTTGCCGCTTATTGTCGGTGTCGTCACCATCGTGCTTTCGGTTGCGCTGTTGAAGACCTTCACGATGTTTATCGACATCAGTGTCTATGCCGCCAATGTCGTCTCTATGCTCGGTCTCGGGCTGGCAATCGATTACGCACTTTTTATCGTTTCGCGTTTTCGTGAAGAATTGGCAGCGGGGAAAGATGTCGATGATAGTTTGATGAAGACCATGTGTACCGCTGGTCGAACGGTGGTATTCAGTGGACTGACCGTTGCTTCCAGTCTGTTTTGTCTGCATTTGCTACCGCAACGTTTTTTCCAGAATATGGGTTTGGCTGGCGGCATCTCGGTCGCCGCCGCCATGATCACCGCAGTGGTTTTACTGCCGGCTTTGCTCGCCATGCTGGGGCATCGCGTCAACCGTTTCGCTTTTCCTGGTCTCGCTGGCCGCGCCGCGCATCAAACCGAAGGCGGGCGTTGGTATCGTTACAGCCATTTTGTAATGCGCCGCGCCTGGCTGATATTGATCCTCACCTTGACCTTGCTGTTGGCTATGGGCACGCCTGTCCTGCACATGGAAATCGGGCCGGCCGACAGCAAATCGCTACCGGTGACAGCGGAAAGCCGGCAAGTGCAGGAAATCCTCAAACAGCGCTTTTCGCACTCGGACATGGGGCCACTGGTGTTGGCGATTCAGACCCGTGGCGATGCGCATACGCCTGCAGCATTAGCGGGCCTGGATGCTTACACGCAAAAACTGCGCACCTTGCCAGGAATCGTCAAAATCTCCGGTTTGACCAGTATTGATCCCAATCTCAATCTTAAAGATTACCAACTGCTTTATGAGTTTCCAGATCAGTTCCCGCTCGCGCAGGAAACGCTGGATGGCTATGCCAAGGCGGATTTCAGTCTGATGCATGTTGAATATTCAGTTCCCCCCAGTTCAGAAGAAGCACGTGAACTGGTCAAGAAAATTCGCGCCTTGCCCTTGCCGGACAGTATTCTGCAAATTCAGGTTGGTGGCTTTCCTGCCTTTCACCTTGATTATCTGCAATCGTTGCGTGAATGGGTGCCCTGGACGATCGCGGCTATCGTTGGCGTGATTTTCGTGTTGCTGTTCTTCATGTTGGGCAGCGTATTGATTCCGCTCAAAGCCGTTCTGACCAACCTGCTCTCGCTATCCGCCACCTTCGGTGCGCTGGTCTGGGTGTTTCAAGATGGCAATTTTGCTCAGTGGCTCAACTTCACGCCGCAAGGCAGTATGGATGGCACGATACTGGTGCTTATTTTTGCCGCAGCTTTTGGCTTGTCGATCGATTACGAAGTCTTTTTGCTCTCGCGTATCAAGGAAATGTGCCAAACAACCGGCGACAATATGCGTTCGGTGGCAACCGGTATTCAGCGCAGCGGCCCGATCATCACCAGCGCCGCATTGCTGATCGGTATTGTTCTAGGCGCGTTTGCCATGGGTGAAGTGGTATTCATGAAAGCGATGGGCCTGGGGTTGTTGCTCTCGGTTCTGGTTGATGCCACTTTGGTCCGCATGTTGCTGGTACCGGCTAGTCTGCGGTTGCTCGGCAACCTCAACTGGTGGGCGCCAAAGCCTTTGATGAAGCTCTACCATCGTTTCAATCTGAGCGAAGTAGAAATCCAACCACGTGAGGAGAAGCCATGAAATCCCCCGCTCTAATATTGACTATGTTCAGTGTTTTAACTGCCATCCCAGCCGCCGCCGATCTTTCCTTGACCGGTCGCAGCACAGTGGTGGCGATGGGCATGCAAGGCGTTGGCCAAGAAGGCATCTGGCTGAGTGGTTCGCAGATACGGCGCGATATGATCGATCGCGGCAAAGCTTTTTCTCACCTCTACGACCTTAAAAAGAATGAGATCACCGTCATCGACCATTCACAGCGGCAAGCCCAGATTTATGCAATGGCTTCGCTAAACCAGCAAACCAACGCCACGGTATCGAGCAAAGATCTGAAGCTGGATCTCAAGCCAACCGGCCGCAAGCACACCCTGCAAAAATGGAACTGTGTCGAACAATCCATCTTTGCATCTATGCCGGCCGAAGTAGGTGGCGAGAAAGTCAGTTTCACCTTGATCGGCAATGTCTGGCTGGCGCGCGATACGGATGAACAGAAAGAAGTGGTCACCTTCAGCAACGCGGCAAAAAGTCCGGATTTCTTCATGGGCATTCCAGCCCTGGCCAAGAGTTCCCCAGCGCAAGCGCGTGGCATGAGCGAAATTGTTCGCAGAATGGCCCCGATGGGTCTGCTCTGTGCGGTAGATGTTCAAACCAAATACGAAGGCACAGGACGTATGGCTGCGCTGTCCAACAAGCTGAATAGCCGTATCAGCCTGACTTACGAGCAATATGGCACTGCCAAGTTAAAGCCCGAGGTGTTTGACATCCCCAAGGGCTATCGGGTCGAACGCAAGTAAACCAGGAAACCCGTCACCTTCATTGCACCCCTATTCAAGGCAACCAACTCAGGTTTGCACTGGTTATGCGACACCCTCAAGCTGAACTCGGTTAATGTGAGTTGTCCTGGCCCGACTTGTTCAGCCGATTTATTCAGCTCTGGGTTGTCAATCGGCGCAGGAGCAGTACCACGCGTCCCATTCCGGCCGGCATTTTTGCTGCGGCGGTTTCCAGTTCGACCGCATCGAGCATGTTCTTTACGCCGAGGCCAAGATCGGTATCGCCTTCAATCAGCAGGCGGCGGTTGAAGAACAGCGTGTCCGGGTCTTCCAGGCGCAGCGCCAGTCGGGCGAAATCAGCCGAGGTTGCGGTGAAGGTGACATCGGCCGGTGCGGTTCGCTCGGCGCGAAAGCCGTTGGCATGGAGTGAAAAATGCAGACTCAGGCTGATATCGCGTATCTGAACGCAGAAGCGGCGACCATGAATCTGTGTCCAATCCATTTCTCGCAGCGAGGGCCATGCGACCAGATTGGCGGCGAGGGCGAAGGCGTGTGATGCCGGCGTCACCAATGGCCAGGCTGGGATATTTGCAACCAGACGGGCCAGTGGTTGTGGCATGGCAGGTAGTTGCATCGCGGGCAGCATCATGGGTATTTCCTCTCTTTGTCATTCCGGTCTTCGCAGGAATCCGGACGGTTGGTGAAAATTGATTTATTACGCTACAGGGTGAGCTACAGAGTGATATTCCATGCCGGCTTTTCCCAGCCAATAGCCGTCGCACGGCGCGGCGGGCATGAAGCGATCAAGTTGGGCGGGCGCTTGCGCCGGTTGGATATCGCCCTCGGCGAGGGCGCGAAAGATGTCGACTACGCGTTGCATGTTGCGCGCCTGCGGCGACAGGCGCAGCACGTCGATGCCGGCATCCGCCAGTTCGTTGAACCGATGCGCCAGGCTCATCACTTTGGCAGACTGGGTCTGGATGCCATTGATGGCGAGAAAGTCTTCGCCTTCACGTGAAGCCAGCACCAGCCCGTCGGGATGGTCGAGGCAACGGAACTGGCAGTCGTCCTTCTGCAGGTTGTAGTGCCGGGCAGTGAAACAGCGCGCCGAGAAGGCCAGCGGTAATCGGCCGTAGCCGAACAACTCGGTTTCCAGGTGGATGGATTCCGGCAGCGCCGTCAGCATGTCCTTGATCATTTGACGCGGCATTTCCACCGGCGGCACCCAGCGTGTCGCACCCATTTCGGCCAGCATCGCCAGCGTGTCCGGGTTGTAGGCGTTCAGCGTCGGGCCGGCGACGAAGGGCAGTCTGGCTTCCGCCAGCAAACGCACCGCACCCCATTCATTGGCTTCGACCTTGAATCTTCCATCGGCGATCAACTTGCGCAGCGCCTTCAGGTCGGATTCCGATTCGATCAGCGTCTGGCTGGACAGCACGACTTCCTTGCCAACGGCGCTGAGTTTTTCCGCCAGTTCCAGATAATCCGGCAGGCGCAGCAGATGTCGCCGTGAACAGACTGTTTCGCCCAGATAGACGATGTCCACCGGCCATTCGGCAGATTGTTCGTAGAACGCGAGGGTGTCCTCGCGTGACCAGTAGTAGAGGAGGGGGCCGAGGGAGAGTTTCATACGCCTCACTTCCACGGCCGGTAATACGCGCCGAGCGTGTTCATGCTGCCTTCCGACACCTTCGCCAGCGCCGTTTGCCAGGCTGGTTGCGCCTTGAAGGTGGCGCGGTCCTTCTTCACCGCGTCGATGGCGGCGCGCCAGACCTGGGTGACCTGCGCGACATAAGCCGGGCTGCGCTGGCGGCCTTCGATCTTGATTGCGGCAATACCCAGCCGCGCCATTTCCGGCAGCATGTCCATTGAATTCAAACTGGTCGGTTCCTCCAGTGCGTAGTAGGTCTCGCCCTGCACTTCGAAGCGGCCTTTGCACAGCGTCGGATAACCGGCTTTCTCGTTGTCGGCGTAGCGGTCGATCAGCACGCCGTTGAGGCGGGTTTCCATGCCTTTCGGCGTCTGCTCCCAGCGCACCGCGTGGCCGGGCGAACAAGCGCCGAAAGTATTCGGCGAATCGCCGCAGGCGTAGGACGACAGCAGACAGCGGCCTTCAACCATCACGCACAAGCCGCCAAAACCGAACAGTTCGATTTCGACATCAGTGTTTTCAATGACGTTTTCGACTTGCGCCAGCGACAGCACACGCGGCAACACGGCGCGCTGAATGCCGAAGCGCTCCCGGTAAAAGTTGACGGCTTCGTAACTGGTGGCGGAACCCTGCACCGACAGATGCAAGCGCAGTTGCGGATGAGTTTTTCGGGCATAGGCCATCAAGCCGGGGTCAGCCAGGATGATGGCATCGACGCCGAGGCTGGCGGCGGTATCCACCGCCTGGTGCCAGCGGGAAAGTGTGGCCGGTTGCGGGTAGGTGTTCAGCGCCATCAAAACCTTGCGCTTTTTTGTATGGGCGTAGCGAATACCCTCAGTGAGCGATTTCTCGTCGAAATTCAGCCCGGAAAAATTGCGCGCGTTGGTGTTGTCTTTGAGGCCGAGATAAACGCCATCGGCGCCGTTATCCACGGCGGCTTTCAGCGCCGGCAGGCTACCGGCGGGGCAAATCAGTTCAAGCAGAGGGGGATTCGACATGTCATCAAGCAGATTTTTTACAGGGGCTAAACATACCTTCATGTCCTTTAATTTGTCCAAGATTAAATGCTTTATTCCGCCCAGGTTGTGTTCGATGGATGCGAATGCGGTGTGCAAGTCGGCAAAGTACAAGGCGAAACCACATGCACCTTTGCAAACCGAATCTGGAATGAGCGGAAACAGTCTGAAACATTCGGTTACAACTTGTTGGAAGTTCGGTTGCCTGCCAAGACTATGCTGATTACATGAGCATCGTCTGTTCCAGTCTATTTCGCGCTTGCGCCGCTGGTTTCGGGTTCGCTTCAATTATCGGAAAAGGAATTCAAATGACGGCTGAACAACAAACCATTGTGCGCTGGGGCGGCGATATTTCCAGTCATGCCGGGGTACGGCTGATCCTTTTGGCGTTGGCGATATCGCTTGGCGGTTGTGCTTCTGCGCCGGAGGAGCAGCGAGTAGTTTCCGAGGCGGTCAAAACACAGCCGCCGCCGACGCAAGTGTTTTTTTATCCCACCGCTGGTCAGACGCCTGAGCGGCAGGATCGTGATCGATACGAATGTTATCTGTGGGCGGTGAAGCAGACCGGGTTTGATCCAAGCCAACCCTTGGTCGCGGCGAATGTGCGGGTTGAGGTGCTGCCGATGCCGGAACCTGGACACGACACGGCGGTGGGTGCGTTGACCGGCGGCATACTCGGCGCGGCGATTTCCAGGCCGCGCGATACCGTTGCTGGCGCGGTGATCGGCGCCATTACCGGGGCGGCGATCGGTTCCGCCTCGGACGCCTCTCGTTCGACGCGGGCAGAACGGGTTCAGGATCGCTACGATCAGCTTGACGCACAACGCTTGCGTCGGCTCGACCACTTGGCTCAAGAATACCGTCGCGCCATGGCGGTCTGCCTGGAAGGACGTGGTTATAAAGTTCATTAATCGGGGCTGTAGTTGTTCATGAAATATCCGGCTTAAAAGGGGTGTTATCAGCGCGAGTGCGCGCCAAACCCCATTGCGATATGAATTGATTCAAGCCAATGAAGGAGAAAACGATGTCAACTCATCACATAAACAGAGCAGGCATGGCGCTGGCCATGCTGTTGAGCATCAGCATCAGTATCAGCGATGTATCGGCTGATTCCAGGCGGGGGGAAGAACGTCGTGGGGAAAAAAGCGCCCCCAGGGGTGAACAGGGTTATCGTTTGGATCAGCGTCATCACCATGACCGTTACTATCCATCACGCGGCATGCTGGTTGACAGATTGCCGCATGCGCCAATCGTCGTGCCGCATCGAGGAACTCGATATTTCTTTAATGGCGGTGTCTGGTATCGACCCTCGGGTCCGCGCTTTGTGGTGACAGCGCCACCGATAGGATTGGGAATTTCGGTTTTACCTCCCTTCTTCACCACGCTCTGGGTGGGTGGAGTGCCTTATTACTATGCCGATGGCGTGTATTACAACTGGCGTCCGAGTCAGCGCGAATATGTGGTGGTGAATCCGCCCGAGGAACCCGAAGTGGTCACTTTGCCACCCGAGCCGGAGCAGTTGTTCGTTTATCCGAAGCACGGCCAGGACGAACAGCAGATCGCAAACGATCGTTACGAATGTCATCGTTGGGCGGTCGATCAGACTGGCTTCGATCCGTCCCAGCCGGGCAGCGGGATCGAGCAATCCAAACTGGGAGAAAAGCGCGCTGACTATCTACGCGCCAATAAAGCGTGTCTTGAGGCGCGCGACTACAGTGTCAGGTAACTTCCTGTGTATGTATCGTCAATGATCAAGTTGCAGCGCCGCCAGTCTGGCGTAAAGCCCGCCTTGGCTGCGCAAATCTGCCGGGGTGCCGGTTTCGACGATCTTGCCTTGATCCATCACGATGATGCGGTCGACTTTCTGCACCGTGGCCAGGCGATGTGCGATCACCAGTGTGGTGCGTCCGCGCATGGCTGCGCTGAGGCCTTGCTGGACTAAAACTTCCGATTCCGCGTCGAGGGCGCTGGTGGCTTCGTCGAGCAGCAACAGCGGCGCACCTTTCAGCATGGCGCGGGCGATGGCGATGCGTTGGCGCTGGCCGCCGGAGAGGCGGGTGCCGCGCTCGCCGAGGAAGGTCTGGTAGCCCTCAGGCAGGCGTTCGACAAATTCATCCACCAGCGCCGCCTTGGCGGCGTGTAGAACCTCAGCGTCGCTTGCCGAGGCGCGGCCGTAGCGGATGTTGTCCAGGGCGTTGGCGGAAAAGATCACCGGGTCTTGCGGCACGATGGCGATGCTGTTGCGCAGATCGTGCAGGCGCAACTGGCGGATGTCCTGGCCGTTGAGCCGGATGCAGCCCGCTGTGACATCGTAATAACGCAGTAAAAGTTGGAACAGGCTGGTTTTTCCTGCGCCGGAAGGGCCGATCAGCGCGACGCTCTCACCCGGCTTGATGTCCAGGTCGATGCTCTCCAGCGCATTGGTTTGCGGTCGCGAGGGATAGCGGAAGGTGACATTTTCAAAGCGGATAGCAGCCTGCCCCGGGTGGGCTGGCGTCAACGGGCTGGCGGATTCCTGGATGGCCGATTCGGCGTGCAGCAGGTCGAGCAGCCGTTCGGTGGCGCCAGCCGCGCGCATGATGTCGCCCCACACTTCCGCCAGCGTGCCGACGCCGCCGGCGACCAGTGCGGCGTAGAGCACGAAGGAGGCCAGTTCACCGCCGGTCATGGCGCCTTGGGCAACCTGGCGGGCGCCGATCCAGAGCACGAAAATGATGGTTCCCATCACCGCGCTGATGATCAGCGCAGTCAGCGCGGCGCGTACACGCGAGCGGCGGATGGCGGTGACGAAGCTGGTTTCGGTGCGCTCGTTGTAGCGCCGCGCTTCCTGAATTTCCTGTGTGTAGGCCTGCACTGTCGGCATCGCATTGAGCACTTCGCCAGCCAGCGCGGCGGTGTCGGCGATGCGGTCCTGCGCTTCCCGCGACAGCTTTTTGACCTTGCGGCCGATGACCAGGATGGGCAGCGTCAGCAACGCCATCAGGCCCAGGTTGAGGGAGAACAGGGTGAAACTGGTATAGGCCAGCATGGCCATGCCGCCGATGAACTGGAACAGGCTGCGCAAGCCCATCGAAATCGAACTGCCGACCACGGTCTGAATCAGCGTCGTGTCTCCGGTGAGGCGCGACAGCACTTCACCGGTCTGCACCGTTTCAAAGAAGTGCGGCGATTGCGACAACACCCGCGCATAGACGGCGTTGCGCAGGTCCGCCGTGGCCCGCTCGCCGACCCACGTTACGGTGTAATAACGCGCCGCGATCATCAGCGCCCAGAACACGGCGAGGCCGAACAGGGCGATGAAATGTCCGTTCAGACTGAATGCACCGAGCAGGCTATCGCTGGCTTGCGTCCGGTTGCCAAATCCAAAATCGATCAGATCACGGAATGCCAGCGGCACCAGCAGGATGCTGGCGGAACCCAGGCAGAGCAACACGAAGGCCAGGGCAATGCGTGCCCGATAAGGGTGCAGGAAGGGCCAGAGGCCTTTCAGTGTCGCCAGTGCATTTCGATTGGCGGATTTGGCAGCGAGCGGGGCAGGGGAGATGGTGGGCATACCTGATTGTCGTTCATCTCACGAGATACTGAGTCAGGTGCTTGCCGGCGGGCACGCTGGAGCCAAATTTGCAGGTATCGCATCGGGTGCGGCTTCGGCGGCCACCGCAGAACGTCAACGCATATCACAGTCGGCTCAAAGCCTGGCCTGAGTGCATAAGCGACTGTCCATGAATAACCAGGACATTCTGGCTGCACGGGTGGGATGCGGTGCAAGGTGCCGGTCGCGGGCTTGCGCTGATGGCGATCAAGCGGATTTGCCGACGTACTTGATCAGAGTCAATTGGTTGCAATTGTCCAGCCGCTGATAACGTACTTCGTCCATCAAGGTGCGCATGAAATGCAGTCCCAGTCCGCCTATGGGGCGGGCATCGACAGCGCCATTGATGATGGCTTCGGGCGCTTCACGCAAGGGGTCGAAGGCTTTGCCGTCATCGATCAGTTCGGCTGTCAGCTGGTCGTCCCGGCGTGCCAGTCGCACCTTGATGGTATGACTGCCGGTATCGATGTCCTGGTAGGCATAGCTGATGATATTGGTCAGCAACTCGTCCAGGACCAGATTGATCTGATAGACCTGCGCGCTGGTCAGCCCGGATCGTTCTCCCAGAGATTCGATGGCCTCGGCGAAGTCTGGAATCTCGTCCAGATCGTTGCGCAAGGAGAACTCGCGGTCGAAGTCCATCAAGCCGAGCGCTTCGTCATCGTTAGCCGGCAGCGCCCGTCAAGGCATCGGCGAGGCTGGGGCGGACATCGAGTATGGTGAGAAAGCCGCTGATCTCGAATACCTCGCGCAGATGTTCTTTCAACGCACACAAAATCAGGCTGCCACTGGCTTGCTTGATCTTCTTGGCGGCCAGCAGGAGCACTCGCAGACCGGCGCTGGAGATGTAATCGAGATCGGAAAAATCGAGCACCAAGTGTGAGTGTTCGCCTAACCGGGACAAGATCTGCTTTTCAAAATCGGGTGATGTGGTGCTGTCCAGGCGTCCGGTCAATGACATGATGAGGAGGTCGTTTTGCTGCGTTTCCTTGATTTGCATGGTTTTCCTTTCAATGTTGGAGCTGAAACAAGGGCAGTGACACTGCCCAAGGTTTTGATCAGCCATGACGAATTATCGGATCGGTGTCATTGCCGCGCTGGCGGGGTGAGTTTGGAGAGGGTCAGCGCGAGCATGGTGAGATCATCCGCAGCGGGCGCATTTTGCACAAAGTCACGCACAGCTTCCCGCATGCCGCTGATGATGCCCTGCACATTTTGCCCCTGCTGCCGGTTGATCGAGTCCAGCATACGGGCGTTGGTATAGAAGGCGCCTTCTGCGTTCATCGCTTCGGTCAGGCCATCGGTATAAACAAAGAGCACATCACCGGCGGCCAGTTTGATGCGCGAAGAGCGATATTCCTGGTTTTCCATGCCGCCCAGGAACAGGTGGATGGGGGTGTTCAGGAAGCTGAAATCAGCGCCTTGATGCGCGATGAGCGGGGGATTGTGACCGGCGCTGACGTATTCCAGCTCACCGCTTTCAATATCAAGGATGGCCATGAATGCGGTGATGAACATGCCGTTATCGGAACACAACATGTTATTTGCCTGGGTGAACACCTGGCTCAGCGACAGGCCTTGCTGGGTCAGGTTTTTCAGGATGGTCATGCCGATGACCATGAACAACGCCGCCGGCACGCCCTTGCCCGATACGTCGCCAATGCAGACGCACAGATGCCGGTTATCGACCAGGAAAAAGTCGTAGAAATCGCCGCCGACTTCTTTCGCCGGCTCCATGATGGCAAACAGATCGATGTTGGCGATTTCGGGGTAGGGCGGAAAAATATGCGGCAACATGCTGGCCTGAATCTGCGTCGCCGCGTGCAGTTCGCCATCCACCCTGGCTTTTTCCGCCGAAACGCGGGCGAGATCGCGGATATGTTCTTTGAGATCATCGGTCATGTGGTTGAAGGCTTCCGCCAGCGCTTGAATTTCGTCACCGGTACGAACATCCAGGCGATGTTCGAGGTTGCCGGAGCTGACTACCCGCACCCCTTGCATCAACTGTCTGATCGGCGCCGCGATGCGCCCGGAAACCACATAAACCAGCAGCAATACCATGCCCAGAATGCCCGCCATGCCCCAGAGCACCAGGTGCATCAAACGAAAGGCGCGGCCCATCAATTCGGTTTCATGGAGAGAGACACCCAATCCCCAGTTCGGCGAGTTGGGAATGGGGTTGTAGATGGTGACAAAACGGGTGCCGTCGGGACGCTGGTATTGGCTCAAGCCCGACTTGCCCTGAGCTAGCTGACGACCGATTTCCTCCAGACCCTGATAGCCATGCGCGCTGGACCGGAGCAGATTCAGCTGCATCCGTAGCTCGCTTTTAGGGTGCGCTATCAACCACCCTTGGCTATCCATGACCCAGCCAAAACCGCGGTTTCCAATACCGATGGCTCCGGCAATTTTGGACAGGGTGTCGAGCAGTACCGTGGCGGCGACCATGCCGATCCGCTGGCCTTGTTGATTGGTGACCACGGCGGCGACTACAAACACGGTCGCCCCGGTGGCGCGCGAAACCACCGGTTCGCCGATGACCTCGTTGACGCCATCCAGCATGATGGCTTTCCAGTAGGCGCGATCTTTGACGTTGCCGAGGGAACCGATGGAACTGACATAGTCGCCGTTGGCGTCGCTGAAGAACAACATTTCATAGTCTTTGCTGATGCTGGCTTTTCGCTGTTTCAATTCCTGTTCAATCACTCCCAGATTGCCCGACTGTAAGCGGGGGTCGTGCGACAAGGTCCGGATATCGTTCTGATACCCCTGAAACAGGTGGCCTATACCGGCTGAACGCGCATTCAACACCTCTTGACTGAGTTCTTGCGTCAGTGGAATCACGGTGGCTTTGACTTGCAGATAGAGCACTGCGCCAAGCAAGGAGAGGAGGGCTGTCAGCAACAGGCCAAAGCCGATGAGCATCTTGGTGCGAATGGATTTCATGGTGGCATCAGTCGTTCAAAGCGGGGTCGTTTGCGTTGTGTCGCTGGTATTGTCATGCCATGCCGGCATGGCTCAAAAGGCGTAGTGCAGGCCGATCATCACACCGTGTGTTTTTAAACGGGCGCGAGTCCCGGCGATGTCGATAACACGGGTTCGGGTGGTGCGAATGATGCTTGCCGCGCCATCGTCGCTGCGCACTTCGCCGAGGTCGTTATAGCGATAGGCAATATCCAGTTTCCAGGCGGGGGACAACGGTATTGCCGCGCCCGCCATCAGCACATAAGCCGATTCGCTGTGGCTGCCGCCGCGCAATAGGGTTTCCGCGCTGGGGCCGAGGGCGGGAAAGTAGTAGTGGGTCGCGCCGATACGGTGATGCGCGCGGCCCAGCCCAGCGCCAAGGTAGGGTTGCCAGCGTCCCAGGCGTGGCAAATCGAGATAGCCGACCGCGAACAGGCCAAGAGACTCCACTTCCGCCTGCACGGGCTGCTCTCCGCTGACACCGAGAAAATTGGCCTGAGCCGACACGTCGAGGCTGGGCCGATAGCTGAGCAGTATTTCCGCACGAAACTTTTCCGAAAAGCGGTAGCCCAGCGCGGCATCCATGGCGAGGCCGGAACCGAAGTCACCGGTCGCGCCCAGCGGCTGACCATCGTTACCGATGCCACAACCAAACAGCGCCGGCGGGTTGGTCAGGTTGCAGTCGCGATCACTGATGCGGGTATCGCGCGAGGTCTCTCTACTCAGACTGGCCTTGAAATAACGTGCTGGTTCTGCCGCCGCCGCGCTGATAGCGAAGCATGCCAGTGCCAGAAGCACCCCGCCCGCCCGCCGGCCAGCTTTAGTGCCATTTAAAGACCATGACGAGGTGTTTTTGCTGATTGATAACATATTGATATTATTCAAATATATTGATCTTAAGGAGCGTTGTTAAGGTTGCGTGATGCCGCAAGGAAGGGGAAAACAACTCAATCCGAAGCAAACTGCAAGGATCGCAGTTTGAACGGCCCAAGCCGATAAATCGAGTGGCAAGTCGTCATTCATGTTGAAACACCGCACAACACAGATTCGCTGCATGATGAATGCTCGCTTGCGCTGAAGAAGATGGTGCAACCGCCTTCTGGCTGGCCAATTTTTTGTCCTGAAAATGGGCTGCGACGAAATGCATGCGGCTACCGAGTCGGCATCGGCTTTGTGTGAAAATCTGCGGCTATCTTCCGACGATGGAAAATTTGTGAAAACCCATTCCCTACATCCCGATTATCCCGATGCCAATTCGGCCGGCGTGAAGCCGGCACGGGCAGCATGAGTCTGTTTGCGCAATCGCTGTTTGGCTACTGCGCCTTCATTGCGCTGGCCTGGTTGCTCTCCGAAAAGAAATCCGCCGTGCCTTGGCGCACGGTTTTTGGGGGTGTCGCACTGCAAATCGCGCTGGCGGTAATCATTATTAAATTGCCCGGCGCACACAGCGTCTTTGCCGCGTTCAACGATGGCCTGCTGGCGCTGGAGCGAGCAACCCGAACCGGTTCCAGCATGGTATTCGGCTATCTCGGCGGTGGTCCGCTGCCGTATGCCGAGACCACCGCTGGCGCCAGTTTCGTGTTGGCGTTTCAGGCGCTGCCTATTGTGTTGGTGATGAGTGCCTTGTCCGCCTTGCTGTTTCATTGGCGCGTGCTGCCGCTGCTGGTGCGTATGCTGTCGTGGTTGCTGGAAAAAACACTGGGGGTGGGTGGAGCGGTTGGCTTGTCCACGGCGGCGAATGTTTTCGTCGGCATGGTTGAAGCGCCGTTACTGGTTAAGCCGTATCTCGCCCAGGTTTCGCGCGGGGAACTGTTTGTCATTCTTTCCGCCGGCATGGCCGGCGTCGCCGGAACCGTCATGGCGCTTTACGCCGGGATTGTCGGCCCGAGCGTGCCAGATGCGCTGGGACATATTCTGGCGGCCTCGTTCATCAGTGCGCCAGCAGCCATTGTCTTTGCGGTATTGATGGTTCCCCCTGAAGGCGCGCCAACCGGCCGCCACCTGCGCCCCACGGCGCTCGACGACAGCAGCATGGGCGCGATAACGCGTGGCACGGGCGAGGGGTTGCAATTGCTGCTGAATATCATCGCCATGTTGATTGTGCTGGTGGCGCTGGTGGCAATGGTCAACCAGATGCTTGCGCTGCTGCCGCATCAAGGTAGCCCTTGGTCGCTGCAATATCTGTTCGGGGTGTTGATGACACCGCTTGCCTGGCTGGCGGGTATTCCCTGGCATGAGGCGGCAACTGCCGGCTCGCTGCTGGGCACCAAAATTATCCTGAACGAGTTGATTGCCTATCTTGATCTGGCTGCACTCCCCGCCGAAGCGCTCTCCCCGCGCAGTCGTCTGATCATGACTTATGCGCTCTGCGGTTTCGCCAACCTGGGCAGCCTCGGCATCATGATCGGTGGTTTGACCGCGATGGTTCCCGAGCGGCGTCGAGAAATTCTTGAATTGGGCCCGCGCACCTTGATCGCCGGTAGTCTCGCCACCTTGTCCTGCGGCGGGCTCATCGGTTTGCTTTATTGATGTTCGTTCTATTGATGCAACCCGATTTTTCAACCCTTTCCGAGTCGCCATGAACACGCATGTAAAGCCCAGTCTGTATGTCACAGCCCCCGTCAATGCGTTGGTGGAAGGTATTTATCAGGAAGATGTGACGATGACCGAACTGCTCGAACAGGGGGATTTCGGCATCGGTACTTTCAATCATCTTGATGGGGAAATGATTGTCGTCGATGGTCATATTTATCAGTTGCGCGCGGATGGGCTCGCCTACGCCGTGCCGCCAACCACGCGCACCCCGTTTGCCTGCGTGACCTATTTCAAGCCCTACAGCGTGGAAGAAATCACCCAGCCTTTGGACTATGCCGGGTTCTCGGCACTGCTGGATCGGCTATTGCCGTCGAAAAACATGCTCTACGCCATCCGCATCGATGGCCGCTTCGACTATGCCCGCACCCGCTCTGTACCGCGCCAGGATAGCGTCCGACCGTTGGTGGAAGTGGCGCGTGAACAGCCAGAATTTGAATTCACCGAGGTGGATGGCTGTCTGGTCGGTTTCTGGACGCCGCATTTTCTGCAATCGGTGGTTGTCCCCGGCTATCACTTTCATTTTTTGACGGACGATAAACAGCACGGCGGCCATCTCCTGGAATGCCGACCGAGCCAGGTTCGCATCAGCCTGCAACATATCCCCAGCTTGAAGTTGGGCTTGCCGTTGACGCTGGATTACCTGACCGCCGATCTGGCGCGGGATATTCACGCTGATCTTGAAGAGGCGGAAAAATGATATTTCGTCTTTTTTTGCCTTAAACCACCACACTTGGGGCTATCTATGCTGAGTTTCGCGGAAGAAATCTATCTATTGGCGCTCGATGACAGTACCGGGCAATTTTCACTCAATGGCGGTCAAGCCGCGCTTCGTCAAGCTTTGATCGTCGCTATTCTGGGCGAGCTTTCGTTCCAGCATCGCGTCGACGCGGATGTCGAAACATTGATTGTGCTGGATGCCACAGAGGTCGGTAATCCAATACTGGATAGCGTGCTGACCCCCTTGCGCGCCCTCGGTGCCGGGCCTCACCCGTTGCTCGGCAGCCTTGACGAACTGAATCAGCGTGTTTCCGATGTGACCACGTTGACGCGCCAGGAACTGATGCGCAAGCAGATCATCAAGGAAGTTTCCGGCCGCTTGCTATGGGTTATTCCCTCGCGCCGATACCCGGTTGTCGATAACCGTGAGTTGGTTGATGTCGAGCGCCGGTTGCATGCGCTGATCACTGATCCCGATGTCATTCCCGACCCGCGCGATACGGTGTTGGTCAGCTTGGTTGCCGCCTGCGGGTTGTTCCCGGAGATTTTGTCGCCGAGGGAAATGCGCCGACATCAGCAACGCATCGACAGTATCTCGCGCCTGGACCTGATCGGCGGCAACCTGATTCAAAGTCTGCAAAACCAGAATCTGGCCATTGCTTCGGCGTGTGGTTATTAGGGATGCGGAAACAGCCAATATCCCATTTATGGCAGCACTAACGGGCGCATTGCGTCGTTGTGCCTCGTTTGTGTGGCTAGCCACACGGCACTCGGCACGCCTAGGAGCCTGTCGGACTGTGGAATCGTCGGCTGCAAATCGACCGCGCCGGCCCCTTTTTTCCCGGTTTCTTGCCCCATGGAACAACCATGCGGCGGCGAATCCGGCAAAAAATGGCCTCGGCGGGGCCGATTTTCGCTATCGACGACCAAAGTCCGACAGGCTCCTAGCACTGCATCCCGCCAGCACCACCAAAAACGGTACATCGGCAATTCCCGCATCCCTTAGCAGAAAAATCTATCGCCAGATCTGCTTGAATAAATACCATGTTGCAAGTTTTCGCTAGTCGCTCCGACTTGATCATCAAGATTGTGCTTTTATTATTTTCAAATGCCGCGTTTGCTGAACCGGCTTTGATCGCCTTGGATGTTGGTCATGATCTGGAAAATACGGGGGCGATCAGCGCGCGGGGATTGCCTGAATTTGGCTTTAATCGCAGCCTGGCGGCGCACGTTTCAGAAGCATTGAAAAACCGACAACTGAATGTACGTGAAATCAATTTCGACGGAAAAATTACCCACCTGGCAGATCGTCCGGCGCAAGCAGCAGGCAGTGATTTCTTTATCTCCATTCATCACGATTCGATAAGCGAAGAGTATCTGCAGCACTGGATTTGGAATGGAGAGGTGCAAAGCCATACCGAAGACAAACGGGGTTTCGGCATTTTTATTTCGTCAAACAATCCAGACCTGCAAACCAGTCTGAGTTGTGCAAGCAGTATTGGCAGGATGCTACGTCAGGCGGGATTTCAACCAACGCCATGGCATCGTCGAAAACATCCGGAAGCAGATGCGGAAAACGGTGTCTGGTTCTTTGACAATCTACTGGTTTTGTACCGCACGACATTGCCTGCCGTTCTATTGGAAGCAGGCGTGATCAAACATCGGGAAGAAGAATTGGAATTGATCGATCCACAGCGCCAGGCTCGCATGGCGGAAGCGCTCGCCACTGGCATTGCAGCTTGTTTACCTGCCAAAATTGATCAACCCAATTTGGCCGTTAGGTGAAAAATATCTCTTTCCAGTCTGGATATTTCTTAATCTTTGCCGGCGCGGACATTTCAAAAAAAAGCGCGGCGGCGTAAACGCCGACGCGCCATGAAGAATCAGCCTGTCAGGCTCAATAAATAACCAGTTCGCCTTGATACAAATGATTGTTCAAGTAAACCGCCGAGACTTGCCATTGATACCCGGCATCAGCTTGCGTAACGGTATGGAACTGGAAAATACCGAACGCCCGATGACTGTGTTCATCGAGTGCAAACGGACCGCCAATGCCGGAAAAATAGGGTGAGCGGGTCAGGGTGGCCCAGACCGCATCAGCCGATGCCTGTGATCCGAGTTCGGCATAAGTAGCGGCCAGATACCAAAGGGCATCATAAGAGTTGATGGTGTAGGTTGTTGCACCGGGCGAATCCAGCGCTAGCGTCACGTTCAAGGCGGGAAGAATGGAAGTTTGCCCCACTCCGCCGTAGTGACTGAAGACGGATGCGGTGAATTGCACTTGGGCGGCATTGGCCGCGGCAGTACCCGGGCCAGTGAGCGCTTGCAGTTGCGAAGTGCCATCGGCGCCGAACCAGCGCACGCCAAGCAACGGGCTGCCGACTGGCGCGGCAGATAAAAGATCGGCGATTTCTGCATAGGAAATTGCCAGCACCGCAGTGGCGCCGCTTCCGCTGGACAACAATGCGTTGGCGGAGGCAAGCACCGCCGGGGCGTTCAGGTTGCTGCCGTTATAGGCAACCGTGTCGGTGCGGCCCGGAAAAGCTGCGGCGAATGCCTGCGACAGTTCGGTGCCATAAATGTCGTCACGATGCAGCACGATGACATGCTCGATATTCCGCGCCTTGATCAGGCTGACGAGGGCTGCGGCCTGGCGGGTGTCATTCGGGCTCAACAGCATGGTGTGTCCCGTCGAGCCCAGCGAAGGCGCGGTGGCGGCCGGGCTGATGAGAGTCATGCCGTGCTGGTTGGCATAGTTGGCGACAGCCGCAACTTCACTACTCAGGTACGGTCCGACGATGCCGACAATGCCGCGGCTGTTCAGTTCTTGAATTGCCTGTAGCGCTTGCCCCGGATCACTGGCGGTATCGCGTATTTCCAGGGTGTAGCTTATGCCGGGCACGGTTGCGCCAAATTGGCTGTTGGCCACGCTGATGGCCGCTTCCAGCGCCTTGCGGGCTTGCAGGCCAATTTCCGCTGACTGGCCAGTCAGCGGTAACAGCGCGCCAAGCGTAACGGAACCCGTGGTCGGGGGATAAGGTTTGACAAAGTCGATCGCAAACGCTGTCGATGCCGAAGGTTTGATGTAGGTGCCCCTATATTGCCAACGGTAACTGTTACTGGCGTTCTCGACCAACTGGAAGCGGGCATAGCGGCCGGCAACAACATTGCCGTTGGCATCAAGCGGGTTGGCAAAGCCGAAAATATTGCCGAAGGTGATGGATTCGGCAATCAGATTGGCCTTGAAGGTAGCGGTATCACGGTAGGGGGCCTGTTTCTGTGTATAGGCCACTAGCCAGAGGGCGTCCCAACTGGTAAGCGCATAGGCGTTGACTTCACCCTGCAGCCGCTTCCCGATGATGTCCCGCACCAGCGGCCGGCTGGAATCGAACATGTCGGATTCCATCGCCAAGGTAAACCCGGTAAGTCGTGTGGCGGCGGCGAATTTCGCCAAGCCGCTATCTTCGACGAACAGCGGCGAGCCGGTGACCGCTTCTCCGCTGTACCAGCGGACAGAGCGTAGCTGGCTGTCAGTGGCGATGACGTTGGCCAAGGCGGCTGCACGCACATCACTTTCGATCAACAGCACCGCCGTCGACGCCACGGGTGACGCCGCTGCCGACTGTTCAAGCGCTGTCGCCGTCGCAGCGTAATTTGGCGTCGTTGCATCCAGTGTGACCGCAGGCAACAAAGTAATGCCGGCAGTTGCTGCGGCATGTGCGAATTCACGCTGGAAACTGCGTCCGTAGAGATCGTCGATGTAGGCTACCGCGACGCGGGTAATGCCATCGGCCTGCATGAGCTTGACCAGCGCATCGGACTGATGACGGTCATTCGGTGCAAGCATGATCAGATTGTCATCGTACGAAAGATCGGAAGCTGTCGCTGAGGGGCTGACCAACAACATGTCGTTGCTGTTGGCATAGCCCCGCATCACCTCCGCTTCGGCGCTGGTCATCGGGCCGATAACAACGCGCACACCCGCCGCGTGCAGGGTCTGCAGTTGCGCCAGTGCCGTCTCCGGCTCACCCTTGGTATCAAGAATTTTCAGTTCGATTTTCAAGTCGGCGGAATACTGCGCGTGGATGATATCGAGCGCCGAAGCCAGTGCCGCCTCGGCATTGCGGCCTTGAGTCGCCCATGAACCGGTCAACGGCAACAACACCCCTACTGTGAGTTTGTTGACACCGTCGGTATCCGACTTGTTGAATAAATTACAACCGGACAACAGCGTCGCGGCAAATAGTATGACCAGGAAAAATTGAGTCCGCAGGGAAAACAAAGAAGAACCGGTGGGGTGAGAATGACGTGGCAACATGAGTTAATCCTTTAAGACAAACCACGGTAACAACCAAAAAAACGTTTCTATTTCAACTTTTAAATTCTCTGCCCGAGTCATTCCCTGGTCAATTCTGAACTGGGCCATGCCGAGAACGGGCTTGGTTATTTATGGGCAGTCGTTTGCGGACTTGCAGTGTGGCGAAAAAAAGCCGCGCACCTTGCGGCACGCGGCTTGGCAACCCAAATATCAATTTTTCCAGGCTAAGCGCCTGGAATTACTTGCGCAGTATTACTCACCCATTGTTTCTTGCCGTTGCGTTGCCTGCTGCTCAAGCGCCACGCAGTGCGACCGGGACAAATTCGCGTCTCACCGGACCGGTATAAAGTTGGCGTGGACGGGCGATCTTGTGACCCGGCGCGGCAACCATTTCGTTCCATTGCGCAATCCAACCGGCGGTTCGCGCCAACGCAAAGATGGCGGTGAACATGGAGGTGGGAATGCCGAGCGCGCGCAACACGATGCCGGAGTAGAAATCGACGTTGGGATAGAGCTTTTTCTCAATGAAATAGGCGTCTTCCAGCGCGATCTGTTCCAGCTTCAGCGCGATTCTGAAGATGGGGTCGTCATGCAAACCGAGTTCGTCGAGAACTTCATGGCAGGTCTGACGCATGATGGCGGCGCGCGGGTCCATATTCTTGTAGACCCGGTGACCGAAGCCCATCAGACGGAAACCCGAAGTCTTGTCCTTGGCGCGTTTGACAAATTCGCCGATCCGGGAGACGTCGCCAATCTCTTCCAGCATGTCCAATGCGGCGGCATTGGCGCCGCCATGCAGTGGTCCCCACAAACAGGCGGTGCCTGCGGCGATGCAGGCAAACGGATTGGCAAAGCTGGAGCCAGCCAGACGCACGGTCGAGGTGGAAGCGTTCTGTTCGTGGTCGGCATGCAGAATAAAAATTCGATCCAGCGCGCGCGCCAGCACCGGACTGGGTTGGTACGGCTCGCATGGGTTGGCATGCAGCATGTGGAGGAAATTCTCCGAATAGCCCCTGTGGTTCTGCGGATAGACAAACGGATCGCCCTTGTTGTACTTGTAACTCCAGGCGGCAACGGTCGGCACTTTCGCGAGCAGGCGGAACATCGAAATTTCCCGCTGCTTGGCGTCAGCGACATCGCTGCTTTCCGGATAAAACGCCGCCATCGCGCCGATGATCGAAACCATTACCGCCATCGGGTGGGCATCACGCCGAAAACCCTTGTACAGCGACAGCATCTGGTCGTGCAGCATGGTGTGCCGGGTAACCGTTGAATCGAATTCTTCCTTTTGCGCGGCGGTGGGCAATTCGCCGTGCCAGAGCAAATAGGAAACTTCAAGAAAATCAGCGCGCTCGGCCAGTTGTTCGATCGGGTAGCCACGGTAATAGAGCAGACCCTGATCGCCATCGATGTAGGTAATGCTGGAAGAACAGCTCGCGGTGGAGAGAAACCCGGGGTCGTAAGTAAAGTAGCCCTGGTTGCCCAAGGTGCGGGTGTCGATGACATCCGGACCCAAGGTGCCCTGCATGATGGGCAGTTCAATCTTCTGATTTTCAACCTGAAGCGAAGCGGTTGGCTTGGTCATGTTCTTGTTTTCCTTTGTACCGAGTTGTTTTGATTTCTTCCACCATGCCGAAAAACTCGGCCGGCGGGGCGCACTCTCCTGTGATCCAGTCGAACAGGGCCATGTCGTCCTGATTCAACAAGCGGGCAAAAACAGCTTGCTGCTCGATTGGCAAATCCGCATAGCGAACATCGAGAAACCGCGTCAGCCAGGTATCCAGTTCCAACATCCCGCGCCGGCAAAGCCAACGCAAGCGATTGGTGGAGATGGGGTCAGTCACCGGATATCCGCTCTAGCGCGTTTACAACGCCCGTTTCACAAGGAGCGTCTTGATTTTGCCGATGGCGGCAGTGGGGTTCAACCCTTTTGGACACGCTTCGACGCAGTTCATGATGCCGTGGCAACGAAACAGGCGGTACGGGTCTTCCAGAAAGTCCAGGCGCTCGTTGGTCGATTGATCCCGTGTATCGGCGATAAAACGGTAGCCTTGCAGCAAAGCGGCGGGGCCAAGAAACTTGTCCGGGTTCCACCAGAACGAGGGGCAAGAGGTCGTGCAACAACCGCACAGAATGCATTCCCACAAGCCATCCAGTTCGGCCCGCGCCTCGGGTGATTGCAGGCGTTCGTTTTCCGGTTCCGGATCGAGGTTGATCAGATACGGTTTCACCGCGCGGTAATGCTGATAAAACTGTTCCATATCGACAATAAGGTCGCGCACCACGCCCAGACGCGGCAATGGACGAATCTCGATCGGCTGGCGCAAACCTTCCAGCGCCGTGACACACGCCAGCACGTTGGCGCCATTGACGTTGACGCCATCCGAGCCGCACACCCCTTCGCGGCAAGAACGGCGAAACGACAAGCTTTCATCCAGTGTGTCCTTGATCGCAATCAGCGCATCCAGCACCTTCTTGCCTCGCGCGTCGAAGTCGAGGTCGTAATCCTGCATCTTCGGCTTGCTGCCGGATTCAGGGTCGTAACGATAGATACGAAAGCGCATATCAATACGTCCTTTGCTTCGGCTGAAAGGTCTCCACCGTGAGCGGTTTCAATCGCACCGGCTTGTAATCCAACTGGTCGTTGTCGCGGAAATACAAGGTATGCCGCAGCCACTGATCATCGTTGCGCTCGGGATAGTCTTCGCGACTATGCGCGCCGCGGCTTTCGTTGCGCGCCAACGCGGAGATCAGCGTGGCGCGGGCGACAGGAAACATGTTTTCCAGTTCCAGCGCTTCCAGTCGGGCGGTATTGAACATTTTGCTATGGTCGGCAAGGGCGGCATCAGGCAGACGTGCTTCGATGGCATCCAGCTTGTCAACGCCTTCTCTGAGCAGGGTTTCGTTGCGGTAGACGCCGCAATGCGCCTGCATCACTTGCTGCATTTCGACGCGCAAGCCAGCCACTGTTTCAGAACCGGATTTCTTTTCCCAGCGAGCCAGGCGGGCCAGCGATTTTTCCACTTCGGCCTGGGGCAGCGGACGCGGGATCGGGTTTTCTCGCAGAAAATCGATCATGTGGATACCGGCCGCGCGGCCGAATACCACCAGATCAAGCAGTGAATTGCCGCCCAGGCGGTTGGCGCCATGCACTGAAACACAAGCGCATTCCCCTACCGCGTATAGACCCCGCGTCGGCTCTTCCGGACCATAGCGCACCGGCGAAACCACCTGGCCGTGAAGATTGGTGGGAATGCCGCCCATCATGTAATGCGCGGTGGGGGTTACCGGTATCGGTCCGTCGATGGGGTCGACGCCGGCAAACTGTAGCGAAAGTTCGCGAATACCGGGCAGACGTTCCTTGATTTTCTTCGCACCGAGATGCTCCATCTTCAGATACACATGATCGCCCTGCGGACCGCAACCGCGGCCAGCCAGGATTTCCTGCGCGATGGCGCGTGAAACGACGTCACGCGAGGCGAGATCTTTGGCGTTGGGGGCGTAGCGCGGCATGAAACGTTCGCCAGCCTTGTTGACCAGATAGCCGCCCTCGCCACGAACGCCTTCGGAAATCAGGCTGCCCACTTCCGGAATGCCGGTCGGGTGGAATTGCCAGAACTCCATGTCTTCCAGGGGCAGCTTGGCTCGCATCACCATGCCGAGGCCATCGCCAGTGTTGATGTGGGCGTTGGTGGAGTGGCGGAAAATGCGGCAAGCGCCGCCGGTGGCCAGCAAGGTGGCGCGCGCTTCGAATAGCCAGGGTTCGCCGGATTCGATTTCCAGCGCGGTCACCCCTAGGATGCTGCCTTCCTCATCCCGGATCAGATCAAGCGCGAAAAATTCGTCAAAAAACTGCGTCCGCGCCGCGATGTTGCGCTGATAAAGCGTATGCAACAGTGCGTGGCCAGTGCGATCGGCCGCCGCACAAGTGCGAATCGCCTGCTCGCCACCGTAGTTTTGCGACTGGCCGCCGAACGAGCGTTGGTAAATTTTGCCGTTATCCAGGCGCGAAAACGGCAATCCCATGTGCTCAAGTTCATACACCGCTGAAGGCGCATTGCGGCACATGAATTCAATGGCATCCTGATCGCCGAGGTAATCCGAACCTTTCACCGTGTCGTACATGTGCCAATGCCAGTTGTCATCCGACACATTCGCCAGCGCCGCCGTAATGCCGCCTTGTGCCGAAACGGTATGCGATCGGGTTGGAAATACCTTGGAAATCAGCGCCACCTTCAGATTGGCCTGAGACAGTTGCAGCGCGGCGCGCAAACCGGCGCCACCGCCGCCAACGATGACCGCATCGAAAGTTCTTTTCGGAATCCGGGATTGACTCATCTCACGCTCCAGAGAATGTCCGCAGCCCAGATCAGGCAAGCCAGATAAAGCAGGGCGAAGGCGAAGTACAGAAACAGGCGCAACAAAGCGCAGCGCGTGCAATGAATGTAGTCGATGAAGATTTCGCGCAGCCCGATCCAGGCATGCGTCAACAATGCCGCAACGAACAACAAGGTGGCCACTTTCAGCGCCAGCGTTGCAAACAGACCTTGCCAGACGGCATAGTCGAGCGGGCGCGAATCGAGCAATATAAGCAGGAAAACAGGCAGAAAGATCGCCATGTAGATCGCGCTGGCGCGTTGCAACAACCACATATCCAGGCCGCGGCGCGAACCGCCAACACGTCTCATGGGGTGCCTCCCGATTGCAACAACCGGAGCAGCGCAACCACGCCGACGATGACGATGGCCGCCAGCAGCGCCAGTTTTGCGGTCAGACGGGCCGGCAATTTTTCTTCGCCCCAGCCAATGTCAAATCCCAGATGGCGTAAACCAGCGAATAGGTGATGCAGCAGCGCCCAAAGCAAGCCCAGACCGATCAATCCGCCCAGGCCACCGTCAAAAAATGCCTGCACCTGGGCGAAGTCTTCCGCCGAGCGCAAGGACAACATCAAGATGTAGAGAAGCGCGGGAATGGCCAGCGAAAGCATGGCGCCGCTGGCACGGTGCAAGATGGAAACCACCCCGCCTATTGGCAGCCGTATGGCTAGAAGGTCGAGGAAAAACGGGCGTTTCCGATGCATGTCTTCGTCCTCTCGCGCTCACTGAGGAGCCTCGTTTTGGTCGCGGCATTTAACCCTTATTGCGCTGCACTATCAACACTTGGAAGGCAGCGTCGAGGCGCGCGGCAACAGGCCGAGGCGGTCTTCGTGAAGGCTTGATGAAGCGTGCCGACAAAGCTGCGGAGTCGTTTTCGCCTGTTGCCGCAGCGCTTTACTCCGTCTGCGGCGAAACTGTGCCGGGCTGGTTTCGATTGCTATCTTTAAGGAGGAAAGGCATCTTGCCGGTCTGTGGCGGTGGGCTATCTTGCCACGCCAAGGCCTTTTTCTACGACATCCGGGAGAACCACAATGCAAACAAGTCACCTGAATATTGAACGACAACGCATCAGCGAAGCGCGTCATCACGATCCCTTTGCCATCCTCGGTCGCCACCCCGCCGGCAAAGAAGTGGTCGTGCGCGCCTTTATGCCGCTGGCGGCGGAAGTGCATATCGCCGAGGGGGGCATGGCGTTGACCCGCCTGCCGGACAGCGACCATTTCGAGTGGCGTGGCAACGGTGAGGCGCTGCCGGCGCACTACAGCCTGATCTGGCGTGACCAACAACATCGCGAGCATATCTCGCGTGATCCCTACACCTTCGGGCCGCAAATCGGCGATCTCGATCTGCATCTGTTTGGCGAAGGGACGCATCGCCATGCGTTCCGTTTTCTCGGCGCGAATGAACACGAGGTTGATGGCGTCGGCGGCGTGTTGTTCGCGGTCTGGGCCCCCAATGCCGAGCGCGCCAGCGTGGTCGGCGACTTCAATAACTGGGATGGCCGGCGTCATCCGATGCGCGTGCGTGGCGGCAGCGGCGTCTGGGAATTGTTCATTCCAGACCTCGATCCTGGCCATGTTTACAAGTACGAAATCCGCAATCGCCAAAGTGGCGAAATCCTCCTCAAGGCCGACCCGTATGGCCAGCGCCACGAGTTGCGCCCGCGCACCGGATCAATCATTCCGGCCAGCGAACACTTTGCCTGGGACGACGACCCGTGGATGAAACAGCGCCGCGAGCATGACTGGCAGCACACCCCGATGTCGGTCTATGAGCTGCATCTGGGCTCCTGGCGGCGCGGTCCGGAAGGAGAATTCCTCAATTTCCGCGAGGCGGCGCATCTGCTGGTCGATTATGTGAAGGACATGGGTTTTACCCACATCGAGCTGATGCCGATCACCGAGCATCCCTATGACTTGTCCTGGGGTTATCAGACCACCGGTTACTTCGCGCCGACCAGCCGTTTTGGCGACCCGGACGACTGCCGTTACCTGGTCGATTATTGTCACCGCAACGGCATAGGCGTGCTGCTCGACTGGGTGCCGGCGCATTTCCCCAAGGATGTTCACGGCCTCGCCCGCTTCGACGGTACACCGCTGTTCGAGCACGCCGACCCGCGCCTCGGCGAGCACATGGACTGGTCGACGCTGATCTTCAATTTCGGCCGCAACGAAGTGAAAAGCTTTCTGCTTTCGAGCGCGATTTACTGGTTGGAAGACATGCACATCGATGGCTTGCGCGTCGATGCGGTGGCCTCGATGCTCTACCTCGACTATTCACGCAAGGAAGGCGAGTGGCTGCCGAACCAGTATGGCGGCCGCGAAAACCTCACCGCCATCGATTTCCTGCGCGAACTCAACGTGGCGGTGCATGAGCAGTGCCCCGGTGTTCTGATGATCGCGGAAGAGTCCACCTCATGGCCGATGGTGAGCCGCCCGACCCATGTCGGCGGCCTGGGCTTCGACATCAAGTGGAATATGGGCTGGATGAACGACACCCTGAACTACATGGCAAACGAGCCGATCTACCGCCAGTATCAACAGGGCATGCTCACCTTCAGCATGTTGTATTGCTTCACCGAAAACTTCATGTTGCCGTTCTCGCACGACGAAGTGGTGCATGGCAAGGGTTCGATGCTCAACAAGATGCCCGGTGACGAGTGGCAGCGCCATGCCAATCTGCGCACCTTGTACGCCTACCAGTTCACCCATCCGGGCAAGAAACTGTTGTTCATGGGCACCGAGTTCGGTCAGGGCCGTGAATGGGACAGCAGCGGGGTACTCGACTGGTATGTACTGGAATATCCGCTGCATTTGGGCATGCAACGACTGGTGCGTGATCTCAACCATCTTTATCAGGACAGCCCGGCGCTGCACCGGAACGAATTCGACTGGACCGGCTTCGAGTGGATCGATTGCCACGATGCGCAGCAGTCGATCATCAGCTTTTTGCGCAAGGGACGCGACGACGAGTTGATGGTGGTGGTGCTCAATCTCACCCCGGTGACGCGACACGATTATCGGATTGGCGTGCCTTGCGCCGGCGGCTATCGCGAGGTGCTCAACTCCGATTCGGCGTTCTATGGCGGCAGCAACGTCGGCAACGGCAGCGACCCGCTACAGGCCGAAGACCGGCCCTGGATGAACCGCTCGCACTCGCTGGCGCTGACGCTGCCGCCCCTCGCCGGCATCATTTTTGCCTACGAAGGGTAAATCCCGGGTTCAAGTCTGTACGGTAGAGCGGGTTTCAGCCCGCTCTACTGGCGGTGGCGCACCCCCTGAGGTTTATTTGACGTGTTTATTCGGCGAGTTTATTCGACGGAACTCCCGCTTGATATTCCCGGCAGATTCCGCTGTCGCGGGCTGTCCAGCAATGGATACTCATCGACGGCGCGTTGCAGCCGGCTCAGACTGGCAATCACCGCATCTTTCATGACCAGCAACTCGGGAACACGGCTGCGCGCTTCTTTTTGCTGGCCGGCTTGAATCGCATGCAAGATTTCCGCGCCGATTCGATGCACCTCGGCGTGCGTGACGCCGAGGTCCTGGAAAGCGCGCATGTGGCCATAACGCGTATGGCCGATGGAGTCGTACCAATGTCCGAGGCGACAGGCGCGCAGGTCGAAGAACTCGCATTCGGATTCTTCCAGCGGGGCGCCATCGATACAGGCGATCAATTGGGCGATCCAGTCGAGGTGATCGCGCTGCGCCATCAGCAGCGGGTAATCTTCGGCGGACCAATAGCTGCCTTCCCAGGCCTGCCAGGTTTCATCAAATCTGGAGGCGCTCAGCCATGCCTCGAATTTGTCCACCGGCATCGGCCGGGCAATGCCGTAGCCTTGCACGTTCTCGCAGCCTAGACGCATCAGCAAGACGCCATGCTCGGGGGTTTCGACGCCTTCCGCTACCACCTTCAGGTTGAATGCCTGAGCCAGACCAACGACGCCATGCACCAAGGCGAGATCGCCGCGATCTTCCAGAATGTCACGCACAAAACCCTGGTCGATCTTCAGCGTATCAACCGGAATTTCCTTCAGATAGGCGAGCGAGGCATAGCCGGCGCCAAAATCATCCAGGCTGAAGCTGACCCCCATCTGCCGGCCCGTTTCAATCACCTTGCGGATATGCAGCATGTTTTGCAGCGCGGCGGATTCGAGAATTTCCAGCTCCAGGCATTTCGCCGGCAAGGTCGGAAAGCGTTGCAAGCTGGCGCGCAAGCGATCGACAAAATCCTCGCGCTGCAAATCGCGCGCCGCGATGTTGACGCTGACTACCAGTTCGATTCCAGCCGCGCGCCAGAGGACTTGTTGACGCAAGGCCTGTTCCAGCACCCATTGATCGAGGGCGACGATGACATCGTGGTTTTCCGCATGGGGCAAAAATTCCCCCGGCGCCACCAGGCCGCGTTCCGGATCGTTCCAACGCACCAGCGCTTCGGCGCCGTACACCGTCATGCCGCGCATGCAAAGTTTTGGCTGGTAGTACACCTCGAACTGATTTTCCGCCAGCCCGTGGCGCATTTTTTCGATCAGTTCGTAACGCTGATGGATCTGCCGGTCCTGCACCGGGTCGAATAAATGATATTGATTGCGCCCGGCCTGCTTGGCCAGATACATCGCTTGGTCGGCATGACGCAGCAGGGCATCGGCATCGCCGGGATCGTTCGGATACAGCGTCGCCCCCAGGCTGCTGGTGATATCGAAAACGTGGCCATCGATACGAACCGGTGTCTCGAAAGTCGCCTGAACACGCTGCAAGAAAGGCCATAGTTCGTCGGCTTCGGCCAGATCCTGAATCAGCAGCACAAACTCATCACCGCCAACCCGCGCAACGATGTCGCCGGTGCGCATACAGGCATCCAGGCGCTGCGCGATTTCGATCAGCAGACGATCGCCCATTTCGTGGCCATGCACGTCGTTGACCGGCTTGAAGCGATCCAGATCGAGCAGCGCAACCGCCAGCAGATTGCCATGCCGAGTGACGCTGGCCATCGCCTCTTCCAGGCGCGAGGCGAACAGCGCGCGATTGGGCAAGCCGGTGAGATGGTCGTAGTGCGCCATTTTCTCCAGCCGCGCCTGGGTTTCCTTGAGCTCGGAAATGTCGGTAAACACGCCGACGTAATGCGTTACCGCCCCGGTTTCATCACACACCACGCCGATATCGAGAATCTCGGTATAGATTTCCCCGTTCTTGCGGCGATTGCGGACTTCGCCTTTCCAATGGCCATCGCGCTGGATGCGACGCCACATCTCGCTATAGAAAGCCGGGTTATGTAAACCGGAATGCAACAAGCCGGGGGTCTGGCCAATGATCTCTTCCCGGCTGTAACCGGTGACGTGAACAAAGGCCTCATTTACCTCGATGATGCGATTGCTCGGGTTGGTGATGATGATGCCCTCGCTGGTGCTGGCGAACACGCTGGCGGTAAGCCGCAGTTCCTGCTCCGCCTCGCGCCGGGCGACGACCTCCAACGCCAGTTCGGCATTGGCGGTCTCGATCTGCAGGTAGCGTTCATGCAGATCGCGGCCGATGCGGGCGAGGTCATGCGCCAGTCGGCCGATCTCGTCATGACCCTTGATGTCGTCGGTGAAGCCGCCGCGACCTTCGACAAAATGATGTGCCGCCTCCGCCAGGAGTTCGATCCGGTGGGTGACCACCTTGCGCAGCAGGAACCAGATCAACAATGAAATGAAAACAATACCGGCGAGGAAAAACACGATCTCGTCGAGGATGCGCTCTCGTTCAAAAGCCTTGGACTTGGCGGCATCGTAGGCCAGGGCGAGGACAAGATTATTTCGCTTGCCGCCGTTGGCTGCGCTCGGCTCTTCCAGTTCTACCGGAAACAATCCCCATAAGGTCTGCCGACCCGGACTCAACCAGTTCAGCCCTTCCTGACTGTTGCGCGCCACTTCGATCATCGCCTTCGGCGGCGGGTCGGGGAGGGCTTCCAGACGCAAGCCTTGCAGATCCGGATTGTTGATAAAGAGCAGTTCACCTTGCGCATCGATTACCAGTGTCAGGCGAATATCCGGCCGCGTGGCGTGTCGAATCATTTTGCGCAGGCCCCCGCGCAAACCGTTGATTTGATAGGCCTCGATGAAATCGGCGCTGATTTGCGGGCCGATGTAACTGGCCTCGCGTTGCAGATGCGCTTCGATCAACGCATCTGAAGCCGTATTGCGGTGCTGCACGTAAATCAGCGCGAGAAACAGCGAAGTAACCAGCAGCAACCCGGGAATCAGGTAGCGCAGTGGAAACGCGGTCAGCATGAACATACCAATTTCATCGCGGCAATACAGTGAGCCCGAATATCCGCCAAATACAGCCGAGGCATTTGGCGGAAGGCGGTGGGGTGAACATCATGCGTGGCGGCAATGCAAACCTTCTTCAATTCGGCAGCAACGGATAAACATACGGTTTGTTGGACGTGGTCAGCGCATGCAGAAACGCCTCCAGATCGTCCATGTCTTGTTCAGACAGCGCAAGTGCGTGCATGTTGGGCGACAGATTGGAGTGATCGTCGCCACCGCGCGCGTAGTGCTTCAGCACATCCCTCAGCAAGGTCGCGGAACCATCGTGAAAGTAAGGCGCGGTCAACCCCACGTCGCGCAAGGTTGGCGTCTTGAATGCGCCGCGCATGAGTCGCACCGGACGTTGTTTGTAACGCCCCAGGTCCGGTTTGCTGGCGCCAAAAGATTTCAAGCCGACATTGTGGAAGCCGTTGTCGGTGAAGTTGGGCGCCCAATGGCAAACGCTGCAATTGGCGCGGGCGGGGTCGATAAACAGCGCAAAACCGCGCTGCTGCGATTCGTCGATGGCGTCTTTGTCGCCACGCAGCCAGCGATCGAAGGGCGAGTTATTCGAGATCACCGAGCGCTCGAACGCGGCGATCGCCTTGGCCACGGTTTCACGCGTGATGCCCTGGCCGGGATAAGCTTTCTCGAACAACTCGACATAACCGGGCACTTTCGCCAGTCGAGTCAGATGCACGCCGTCCTTGAAGCCGAAATGCGTCATGCCGGCATTGATGTCGGCCTTGACGCCTTGGCCGCCAACTCCCTGCTTCTCCAGTGTCGGCTGGCGGCCGTCCCACATGTAGATGCTGTTGTAGCCGAGGTTGACGATGGTCGGGCTGGCCACCGCCATGACTTCGCCGAGAAAACGCACCGAAGTCGGCAGGCCATCCGACCAGCCGCGCTCGGGCAAATGGCAGGAAACGCAGGTGACCTGCCCGGTGCCGGACAAACGCGGATCGAAAAACAGCATCTCGCCCAGCTTGACGCGCTCCGGCGTGCTCAGGTTGTCCGGCGGAGCCGGCGGTGTGTCGGGCAGCAACCACTTTTTCAGACTGGGGTGCCCGGCTGCCAAAGTCACCGTATCCGCATCGGTATCGACGAGCACTGGGGCCGCCAGAACCGGCTGATACACCGAGAAAACGGTTGCTGCCAGCAACAGCGTCCGCTTGATGGAGAGAGTCTTCATGTCATCGCCTCGCTTCGTTTGATACTTCTTCGTGTCGCTGCTGGCGCAGCGCATGAATATGAAGAATGATCGATTCAATCTCTGTTTCGCTGAATTCGCCGCGCCACGGTGGCATCGCCGGGGAGCGCAGCAAGACCGCGCCGCCCAAGCTGATGATGCTGCGTAAATAGGCATCCTCTGCCTGGCTGATCGCCAAGTTGCTGGGTCTTGGCTGCAACCGCACTGCCAAACGTCCGCCGCCAGCGCCGTCGGCGCCGTGGCAGGTTGCGCAACGCCCCAAGAACAAGGCGCGCCCGATGCGCGCTGATGGCGGCATCAGCCTGGCCGCCTCACGCGCATATACGATAGCGGCGGACAAGTCCTGTCGCAGATAAACCACAAACAGCGTGACCGCGTCGATTTCGGATTCGGACATGGCGTCGCTCCAAGGCGGCATGAAGGGGCTGATATCGGCAAACAGCGGGCCTTCTACAATGGCGCGACGAATCGAAGTTGAATCGGTCGATACCCGAGGCAGCAAAAGATTGGTGTTGGGATAGTTCGCGATCGACATCGACAGCACGCCTTCGCCTAGCCCGTCGCTGCCATGACAGATCGCACAGCGTTGCTGAAACAACTGCGCCCCCAGACGCAAGCTGGCCAGCATCTCGGTGTCGCCGGGATTGGCCAGGCCCGCGCGCGCGAACGAGAGCAAGGCCAACCCGGCCAGTAAAACCGTGCCACGTCGGAGAAAATGCAAAGCAGTCATGGTTTGCAGCGGACTTTACTCGACGGTAATACTCATGTGCATGTGCGGGTGGATGGCGCATTCCACATCCACCGTGCCGGATTTGTCGAATGTTACTTTCCGCGTTTCACCGCTGGGGTAGGAGCCCAGGTCGAAGGTCTTGGCGGGCGACAAACTGAATACATTATGGAAAAACGGATCCTGGTTGGGAAAGCTCACCGTATCGCCTTTCTTGATCTTCAATGTCTTGACGCTGAAGGTCTTGTTCTTTTGCGACACTTCATTTTCCGACGCCTGGGCGGCAACCGACGCCGTCAGGATGGCAAGCGTGATCAAAGGCATTGCTTTCATGTTCATGTTCCATGTCTCCTTGCGGAATGATTGAATTGCCGAATCGACAAGGTGCTGCTGGCCGCAAGAATAGCGTATGGATGCGCCCTCGGCGCGGGTTGAATCGATGCGGCGTCCGCGACTTCGTGCCTTATTCTCGGGCAACTGCGCGGGGTTTCGATAGGCTGCGTTGCCGCCAAACGAAGTTTAAAGTTATGTGAATGCCACCCCGGATCGGGCATTCGAGGTAACAACTTCGATCATAATCCGGGCCGTTCAATAAACAGAAATGAGGCTGCAATGACCAAAAAAGCAACCGTCGTACAGCCCGGGAAACCCTATCCCCAAGGCGCTAACTGGGACGGCGAGGGGGTTAATTTCGCCTTGTTTTCGGAGCACGCGGAAAAAGTCGAGCTATGCCTTTTTGACGCACGGGGCCGGCGAGAAATCGACCGCATCGAAATGCGTGAACAGACCGACCTGGTTTGGCATTGCTATCTGCTCGGCGCAAAGCCCGGACTTTTATATGGCTACCGCGTTTATGGCCCATACCAGCCGCAACGCGGACACCGCTTCAATCCCAACAAATTGCTGCTCGACCCTTACGCCAAGGCGGCGGTGGGCAAACTGCGCTGGAGCGACGCGCACTTCGGCTACAAAGTCGGGGCGAAGCAGGAAGACCTGTCGTTCGACTGGCGCGATAACGCCCTGGCGATGCCAAAATGCCAAGTGATTGACCCGACTTTCGACTGGGAAGGCGACCGTGCGCCGGACACGCCCTGGAACGACACCCTCATTTACGAATTGCACGTCAAAGGTTTCACCGCCCTGCATCCCGCCATTCCCGAAGCTTTGCGCGGCACCTACACCGGCCTTGCCAGCGCGCCGGCAATCAAGCATCTGCAGCAACTGGGGGTGACAGCGGTGGAGTTGATGCCGGTGCATTGCTTCGCGGATGATCGGAATCTGGTCGAGCGCGGATTGCGCAATTACTGGGGTTACAACTCGCTTGGTTTTTTCACACCGGATCGACGCTACGCGGCGACCGACGACGCCGTGACCGAATTCAAGAATATGGTTAAAACGTTGCACCGGGCCGGCCTCGAAGTCATCCTGGATGTGGTCTACAACCACACCGCCGAGGGCAACCACCTCGGCCCGACATTGAGCTTGCGCGGCATCGACAACGCCGCTTATTACCGCCTGACGCCGGCCAATCTGCGCTTCTGCATGGATTACACCGGCTGCGGCAACACCCTCAACATGATGCAGCCGCGGGTATTGCAACTGATCATGGACAGCCTGCGCTACTGGGTGCAAGAAATGCACGTCGATGGCTTTCGCTTCGACCTGGCGGCGGCGTTGGCGCGGGAGTTGCACGATGTGGACCGGCTCGGCGCTTTTTTCGACATCATTCATCAGGATCCGGTGTTGTCGCGCGTCAAACTGATCGCCGAACCGTGGGATCTGGGCGAGGGCGGCTATCAGGTTGGCAATTTCCCGGTCGGCTGGACC
The DNA here is from genome assembly GCA_020049415.1 of Betaproteobacteria bacterium. GTDB lineage: Bacteria > Pseudomonadota > Gammaproteobacteria > Burkholderiales > Thiobacillaceae > PFJX01. Next base: position 2,163 of record JAIFKV010000065.1, on the reverse strand, counting down.
GAGTGGAACGCCAAGTATCGCGATGCCTTGCGCGCCTACTGGAAGGGCGAGGGCGGCCTGATCGGCGATCTTGCCTATCGCCTTACCGGATCGAGCGATCTCTACGCCCACAATGGCCGCCGACCCTACGCCAGCATCAATTTCATCACCGCGCATGACGGCTTTACCCTACAGGACATCGTCAGCTTCGATCAAAAGCACAACCAGGCCAATGGCGAGAAGAACCGCGACGGCGAGAGCAACAATCTGTCCTGGAATTGCGGCGCCGAGGGCGACACCGACAATGCCGAAGTGCTTGCGCTGCGCGCTCGGCAAAAGCGCAATTTCCTCGCCTCGCTGTTTCTTTCCCAAGGCGTGCCCATGCTGCTTTCCGGTGATGAAATGGGGCGCAGCCAGCAGGGCAACAACAATGCCTATTGTCAGGACAACGAAATCAGCTGGCTGAACTGGCAACTGAAGCCGGAAGACGAAGAAATGCTGGCCTTTGTCCGGCACATGATCAGTTTGCGAAAAGCGCACCCGATATTCCGCCGCAGCAGCTTTTTTCAGGATCAGCGGCTACGCGGCAAAGTCAAAAACATCATGTGGCTGAATCCCGACGGGCTGGAGATGGGGGACGATGAATGGAATCAGGGCTTCGCCCGCTGCTTGGGCATGTACCTCGCCGGCGATGCCATTGGTGAAGTCGATCGACGCGGACTACCGGTCGGCGACGACGATTTCCTGCTCATTTTGAACGCCGCGCCGGAAGTGATTCCGTTCACCCTGCCGGGCTTCCGCTCACGCGTGCGCTGGCAAGCAATGGTGGATACCAGTTTTCAGTCGCAACCCACAGATCTGAAACGCTATGCGCGTGGCAGTGCTTATCCGCTGCAGGGCCGCTCGTTGGTGCTGCTGCGGCAAGCAAAATCGTCGATCTGAACAGACCCGCTTTGGAATACCGCTGGCCGGGAGTCCAAACCGCTGGCGTTGCTCAACAGCAACCGCCAGTGTTCAACCTTACCCGACTTGCAGATATTATTTCGCGGCGTCGATGAAATCCTGCAGTTCCGTTTCGCCCAGCATCAAATGCGTCAGGCAGGCATTGCCGAAAGCTTCCCAAGAACACTCATTCAAATGTCGGGATGTCATTTCCTGGATGTGATCGGCAACGTGGCCTACCGCTATCAAAGTGCGTATTTCGTTGCTGATCGTTTCACCATCGAACACGCTGGTGTCGTGGTGCCACTGGATTGCTTCGCGTACGTTGTCCGGCAACCCCCAGTTGCGGGCAAGCAAGCTACCCACCGCGACGTGATTGGTGTTGTGTCGGCTATCTTCCATGTCGGTTATTTGAATCCAGGGTGTCTCAGGAATCCGCTTCATGGTATCGAGATAATCCGGGAAACGCTGCAGCAGCAATGGCATGGCGCTGTCATGAAACAAGATATAGAGCTGGATTTCATCCACATTGCGCAAGCCAAGTTGGCGCGCCAGCATGACGGCATATTCGGCTGTGCGGTTGGTGGTTTCCCAGTATTGATCCATACCCTTGACCGGCACACTGTTGCGCAGCGCCAAGCCCATCACCAGTGAGCCGATGTTCTTCATGCCAAGCGTGGAAACCGCTTGATTAACGGAGGTGATTTTTCTGCTCAACCCATAAAAAGGGGAGTTGACGGTCTTCAACACGGCGGCTGCAATGCCTGCGTCATTGCTGATCAAGCGTGATATTTTCTGGATGTCCGGATCATCGCTGTTCCGCTCGGACATGAGCGCCATGACGATTTCGGGCTGCGGCGGAATCTGGATGCTGCTCAGCAACTTGCGGGTCTCAGACTGATCCAGTTCTTGGCGGGGAAAGGGGCGACCATTTCCGGAATCACGCGTTGCATTGATCTGGTTGAACATGAAGACCTCAAAGCATTTTCGAATATTACGATTTTATTATATTTACAAAAAAATACCTTGAGAATAATCATGCCTGGCAGAAACATGCAAGGTTGTTGTTTCACCGGAGCCGCAGTTGAAGCCGAGGGCTAAGCGACTGTCCATGAATAACCAGGACATTCTAGCTGCACGGGTGAGCGCGATGCTGCGTTGCCGGTCGCTTGAAGGGAATGACCATGCTGCGCGACCGGCGCCTTGCACCGCATCCCACCAGCACACCCATCACTGCCCAGG
>JAIFKV010000103.1 GCA_020049415.1 Betaproteobacteria bacterium | reverse complement strand
GTTAAATCGATTCGACCGTTTGTAGTGACCCGCGATGCCTGCCGCTACAATCGCGCGATCCATTTATTTACTTTATCCCGTGCACTCAATCACGCTGGCCATCAAGATCGTTCTGTTCCTGTTGTTGCTGGGCTTCGCAGCCCTTAACAGTGATAGCGTGACGCTGCGCTATTTTCTCGGTCTGCAGTGGCAAGCGCCGTTGTCGCTGGTTTTGCTTGCCGCTTTTGCGGTCGGTTTGCTGATTGGTTTGCTGGGGTGTTCTTTGCGCCTGTTGCGGAGCCAACGTGAATTGCGCGCGCTGCGTCTGCAAATCAACAATAGCCAGAGCAAACCCGCTTTGACTGGCATGAATTGAATCTGCCCACGATGATAAGCGGTGTGCTGCCTGCCTCCCTCACCCCCAACCTCGCTCCCCCGCTCGGGAGCGAGGCGCCGATTGCGGCGTTAGCGCGACGTTCAACTTGAATATGGAATTCGAAGCCTGGTATTTGTTGGTCATTCCGCTGTTTTTTGGCTTGGGCTGGGTAGCGGCGCGGGTCGATATTCGGCATGTGATGGAGGAGTCGCGCGCGGTGCCGCGTTCCTATTTCAAGGGTCTCAACTATCTGTTGAGCGAACAGCCGGACAAGGCCATCGAGGCGTTTCTGGAAGTGGCCAAGATGGACCCGGATACGCTGGAACTGCATTTTGCGCTAGGCGCGTTGTTTCGCCGCCGCGGCGAACTGGATCGCGCCATTCGAATTCATCAGAACGTGGCCGATCGCGCCGATTTATCGCAGGAACACCGCATGAAGGCGTTGTTTGAACTCGGCGAGGACTTCCTCAAAGCCGGTTTGCTGGATCGTGCCGAGTCGATGTTCAAACGCCTGGAAAGCGGGGTTCATGCGCTTGACGCGTTGCGCAATATTCTGGAAATTCAAGTTTTGACCAAGGACTGGCGGGCGGCGATTGCAACGGCGGCGCGTCTGGAAAAGCTGGGGTGTCCTGCCCAGAATGCGGATACCGCCCACTATCACTGCGAGTTGGCGTTAGGTTCGATGCTGAAAGAAGAGGTCGATTCCGCTCGCGCCGACCTCGAATCCGCCTTGCGGGAAAACAAGCGCTCCGCGCGCGCCTGGATGTTGCTGGGGGATCTGGAAGCCAAAGCCGGGGCGGATGAAGCGGCCATCGCCGCCTGGCGTCAGCTGGAACAGGTGAACCCGGCGTATTTGCCGATCGTGGCGGAACGCTTGGTGCAGGCTTACGCTCGCGGTGGTCGGCATGACGAAGCCATTACGTTGCTGAAGGCGTATCTGGAACGCCGGCCCAGTCCCGATCTGCTGCATTTTCTGTTTCAAACCGTGGCGCAGGCGCGCGGCTGGGATGCGGCCAGGCAGCTTGCCGCCGAGGAGTTGAAACGGCATCCGAGTTTGCGTGCGCTGGACGATTATCTGCAGGCCAGCAATGCGATGCAGCCGGCCGAACAGGCTGAGCAGGGGGTGGAAAACCGGCTGGCGCAAGATCTGGTTCATCGCCAGGTCAGTCGCAATGCCTATTATTTATGCGGCAATTGCGGTTTCAAGGCGCGCCAGTATTTCTGGCAATGCCCGGCTTGCGCGCGTTGGGAAAGCATTTCACCGGAGCGGGAAGAATATGACTGAACCTCGCATCATCGTTGCGCTCGATTATCCGGATGCGGACGCTGCGCGCCGATTTGTGTCCAGTATGGGGGCAACACACGGTCCCGAGCTTTGCCGGCTCAAGGTGGGCAAAGAGTTGTTCGTCGCCGCCGGGCCGGACTTTGTGCGTGAGCTGGTCGAGCAGGGCTACGATGTTTTTCTGGACCTGAAATTTCACGACATTCCCAATACCGTGGCGCAAGCCTGTAAAGCGGCGGCGCGGCTGGGGGTGTGGATGATGAACGTCCATGCCAGCGGCGGACCGCGTATGTTGGCAGCCGCGCGCGAGGCGCTGGAAACTTCGCCGAAGCGGCCTTTGCTGATCGCGGTGACGGTGCTGACCAGCATGGGCGGCGAGGAGTTACAGGCGATCGGGGTGGCGGCCAATGCCGAAGATCAAGTTTTGCGTCTGGCGCAGTTGACCGCGGATGCCGGACTCGATGGCGTGGTCTGCTCGGCGCTGGAGGCGGCTGTTTTACGCCGGGCGATCGGCCCGGATTTTTATTTGGTGACGCCAGGTATTCGCCCCGCCGGCAGCGCTTCCGCTGATCAGACCCGCATCCTGACGCCAGCGCAGGCGCTGGCGGCGGGGTCGGATTTCCTGGTTATCGGTCGCCCCATCACCCAAGCGGTAGATCCGTTGGCGGCGTTACAGTCCATTACGCAGGAAATTGCGTCTTTTTCACTCGGAGCCAGATCATGAAAATTGCCATCGCCGGTACCGGCTACGTCGGCCTGTCCAATGCGGTTTTACTCGCGCAGCACAATGAAGTGGTCGCGCTCGATATCATTCCCGAGAAGATCGAGATGCTTAACCGCAAGGTTTCGCCCATCGTTGATACCGAAATCGAGGAATATCTGACCCACAAAGCGCTGAACTTCCGCGCTACGCTGGACAAGCGGGACGCTTATATCGGGGCCGATTTCGTCATTATCGCCACACCAACCGATTACGACACCGAGACCAATTACTTCAACACCAAGACGGTGGAGTCGGTGATTCGCGATGTGATGGAAATCAATCCGCAAGCGGTGATGATTTTGAAATCGACGGTTCCAGTCGGTTATACGGCCAAACTGAAGGCGCAATTCAACTGTGAGAATCTGATCTTCTCGCCCGAGTTTCTGCGTGAAGGCAAAGCCTTGCACGACAACCTGTATCCGTCGCGCATCATCATCGGCGAACGCTCGGCACGCGCGGAAACCTTTGCCAATCTGCTCAAGCAAGGTGCGCTCAAACAGGACATCGCGGTGTTGTTTACCGACGCCACCGAGGCCGAGGCGGTGAAGCTGTTTTCCAATACCTATCTGGCCATGCGGGTGGCGTATTTCAACGAACTCGACACCTACGCTGCCAGTCACGGACTCGACACCAAACAGATCATTCAAGGCGTCAGCCTCGATCCGCGTATCGGCGACCACTACAACAATCCCTCGTTTGGCTACGGCGGTTACTGCCTGCCGAAAGACACCAAACAGTTGCTGGCCAATTATTCGGATGTGCCACAAAACTTGATGCGCGCGATTGTCGATTCGAACACCACGCGCAAGGATTTCATTTCCGACAGCATCCTTAAACGCAAGCCCAAGGTGGTCGGCGTGCATCGGTTGATCATGAAGGCGGAATCGGACAATTTCCGCGCCTCCAGCATCCAGGGCATCATGAAGCGGATCAAAGCCAAGGGCATCGAGGTCATCGTTTATGAGCCGGTGCTGAAAGAAGCCGAGTTCTTCCATTCCAAGGTGGTCAACGATCTGGCCGAGTTCAAACGCCGTTCCGATGTCATCGTCGCCAACCGCATTACCGATGACATTCTGGATGTGGCCGACAAGGTTTACAGCCGCGACCTGTTTGGCAAGGATTGATCGAGATGTTTAAAACCCTGGCCGATTTCGTCGGCAATACGCCGCTGGTGCGCTTGCAGAAGTTGCCGGGCGAGACTTCGAATGTGCTTCTGGTGAAGCTGGAGGGCAATAACCCGGCAGGCTCGGTGAAAGATCGCCCGGCGCTGTCGATGATTGCCAAGGCCGAGGCGCGCGGCGAGATCAAGCCGGGCGATACGCTGATCGAGGCGACCAGCGGCAACACCGGTATTGCGTTGGCGATGGCGGCGGCGATCAAGGGCTACCGCATGGTGTTGATCATGCCCGCGCATCTATCCATTGAACGCCGGCAAACCATGCGCGCTTACGGCGCCGAACTGCTGCTGGTTTCGAAAGAGGATGGCATGGAAGGTGCGCGCGATCTGGCCGAAAAGATGCAACGTGAAGGCCGCGGCAAAATCCTCGACCAGTTCTCCAACCCGGATAATCCCGCCGCGCATTACGAGTCGACCGGGCCGGAAATCTGGCGCGATACGGATGGCAGGGTCACTCACTTTGTCTCCAGCATGGGCACCACCGGCACCATCATGGGCTGTTCGCGTTATTTGAAAGAACAGAACCCGGCGATCCAGATCGTCGGCGTGCAGCCGGAGGACGGCGCGCAGATTCCCGGCATCCGCAAATGGCCGGCGGAGTATGTGCCGTCGATTTGCGACTACTCGAAAGTGGATCGGATGATTTATGTTGGCCAAGCCGAGGCCGAGGAAACCACGCGTCGTCTCGCCGCCGAAGAGGGTATCTTCGCTGGCATTTCCTCCGGTGGCGCGTTGTATGCCGCGTTGCAGTTGTCACGACAAGTGGAAAACGCGGTGATTGTTTCCATCGTCTGCGATCGTGGCGACCGCTATTTGTCGACTGGAATATTTCCGGCATGAAAATTCATCTCGGTTCGGCCGTGATGCGCGGACTGCTGGTTTTGTTGGCGTTGGGGCAGCCGGTTGCTTCGGCTGACAATCAGGAAATTTCCGCGCCGCCGTTGTTGCTGGCCAGTGTGCTGCAGCAACAGACCGATGTTTCCAAATATTGGGTAAGCGAAAAACTGGATGGCGCGCGGGCGATCTGGAATGGCAAGGAATTGCGCTTCCGCAGCGGTCGGTTGGTCAACGCGCCGGCCTGGTTTACCGAGAAATTTCCCGCCCAGCCACTCGACGGCGAGCTTTGGCTGGCGCGTGGCGAGTTTGATCGTCTATCCGCCATCGTTCGAAAACAGCAGCCTATCGACGCAGAATGGCGGCAGGTGCGCTACATGCTTTTTGAGTTGCCTGAAGCGCCGGGGACGTTTACCGAACGCATCGCGGGCATGCGGGAAATCGTCGAAACCGCGCATATCGACTGGCTAGAGGCGATCAAGCAATTTCGCGTGCGGGATCGCGCGGAACTACAGCGACATCTGACCGCTGTGCTGAAAAATCAGGGCGAGGGCTTGATGCTGCATCTGGCCGATGCGCCCTACGCCACCGGTCGCGGTGATGTCCTGCTCAAGCTGAAACCCTGGCTCGATGCGGATGCGACGGTGATCGAACAGTTGCCAGGGCAGGGCAAGTATCTCGGCATGATGGGCGCTTTGCTAATGGAAGCCCCGGATGGACGCCGATTCCGGCTCGGTACTGGTTTTACCGATGCGGTGCGGCGCGAGCCGCCGGCTGCTGGCACCTTGGTGACTTATCGTTATCGGGAACTCAATAAAAATGGGTTACCGCGTTTTGCCAGTTATTTACGTGTGCGCGAGACGTTTTGACTGTATGGGTGCGGCGATGTCTGCTGATGGCCTGTTCGAACGCCTTCCATCTCCGCATCCCTTAACACTATTTGTCAGTCGTAGAGTGGCGTAATCAATTTCTGATCCTGGACTGGCCAAATGACCGCCACCCCAATTCCACCCGCCGCGCTGACTCGACGCAAGCTGCCGATTGGTATCCAGACCTTGCGCGAGATTCGCGAAGAAAACTATTACTACGTCGACAAAACCGGTCTGGCGCTGGAGATGGTCAATACCGGCAAGTATTACTTTCTCAGCCGCCCAAGACGATTCGGTAAAAGCTTGTTTCTCGATACGCTTAAAAATCTGTTTGAAGGCCAGCAAGACCTGTTTACCGGCCTGGCCGTTGAAACACGCTGGGACTGGGGCAAGACATATCCGGTAATTCGCATCAGCTTTGCCGAAGGTGTTTATAAAAGCGCCGCAGCGCTTGAACAGCGCATCCGGGAAATCTTGATCGAGCAACAAAAGCGGATGGGCGTTACCTGTCAGAACGCATCCATCGCCGGCATTTTTTCAGAACTGATACAAGGCGCATGCGCCGAGTTTGGCCAGCGTGTGGTGGTGCTGGTCGACGAATACGACAAACCCATTCTGGATAACATCACCGCGCCTGACATCGCCCGTGACATGCGCGATGGTTTGCGCGACCTGTATTCGGTAATCAAGGGAGAAGACGCCCACATCAAATTCGCGATGCTTACCGGCGTCTCGAAATTCAGCAAAGTGAGCCTGTTCTCCGGTCTGAACAACCTCAAAGACATCACGCTCGATTCCGCTTACAGCGCCCTTTGCGGCTATACCGACGATGATGTAGAGACGGTGTTCGCCGCCGAACTCCCGGGGCTGGATCGCGAACAGATTCGGCTCTGGTACAACGGCTACAACTGGACCGGTGAAAGTGTCTACAACCCGTTCGACCTGCTGCTGCTGTTCGACAGCCGGGTGTTTCGTCCCTACTGGTTTGAAACCGGCACGCCCACTTTCCTGGTCGATCTGCTGACCCAGCGGCATATTTTTACGCCCGACCTCAGCCGCATCGTCGCCTCGGACAGCCTGCTGTCGACCTTCGATGTTGATCAGATCACGCCCGAAGCGCTGCTGTTTCAAACCGGCTACTTGACCATCGCCAGCGTCTGGCGCATTCCCGGTCGGCAGGAATTCACCCTTAAATATCCCAATCTTGAAGTGCAGGCCAGTCTGAACGACAGCCTGCTGCAAGCCCTCAGCGGCAACCCGGCACTGCCCGGGCCTTACATCGGCCGACTGTATCGTTTGTTGCAAGCCAACGATTTCGACGGCATCAAAACCTTGTTCACCGCTTTCTTCGCCAGCATCCCGCACCAGTGGTTCACCAACAGCCCCATTGCCCAGTACGAAGGCTATTACGCCAGCGTGTTTTACGCGGTGCAGTTCAATCAGAACGTTTACCTGTTCGAGTTCAAAGTGGTGGAAATCACCCCCGAAGGCCGCGCCTTGCGGCAGATCAAAGATCAAGGCTACGCCGCCCCCTACAGAGGACTCGGCCAGCCGATCCACTTGATTGGCATCGAATTCAGTAAAACCAGCCGCAGCTGGGTGGGGTTTGAATGGGAAACATTGCCCGAGGGCGGGCTTTCTTGCGGCGTGAGCTTGAATTAATCACATCCCATCAAGGGCTGAAAATTTCAGATTAAAGGATAGGTCGCAACTGCAAGCCTATCGTCAATTCAACCACGCCAGTGGTTCAGCAGTTTGCGTGTGTAAATCGATGTTATCAACGCTTCTTCGTCAACGGTTGTGCTGCTTTGTAAAAGCTTTTCCCGCAAGGAACCCGATACGGCGATTCCCAACCCCAACAACACCGTCAAATCCCAGGAATAAGTGCTGCCTTGATGGATGTGTCTAAGGACTGTCTCGAAGTTGGTCATGACCCTCTCCTTTGCATCAAAAACGCTGTTTACGTTTTCTTTATCGTCAATTGTGCGCAAAAACTGAAGTGTGGCGTCAGCAAAATTATTGGTTTTTTCGACACTATCAAAGCGGCAGCCGACGATTCCAAAGTCCGGCATGCTCCCGGTGTATTTATTGAACCAGGTTGAACCAAGTTGAATCAGGTTAAAAAATCTGCTTTTCGCTGGGCAGATATTTTCATCCCCGCACACCTCGAAATGCGACAAGCCGGTTTCCAATGCAAGGCTGACATTGCCGCTTTCCCGGGAATGTAATTTAACTCGCGTTAAAATGCCGCGCCGCTTTTGGCCACGCTTCACAGTTGGCGATAGATGATTCCATCCACCGCAGCGGTGATGCATTCATCTACTTGGGAAACAATTGTGTTACCTCATCTGTTCGCACTCGTCGCGGTTTTTACTCCTTCAATCGTTTTCGCCTCAGATGGCGCCCAAATACTGGATCTGACTGGTCATTGGGTCGGTATCACCGCGCTTGTCTTGTTTGTCTTTGCCTATCTGCTGGTGATGAGCGAGGAGTTCACCCATCTGCGCAAGTCGAAGCCGGTGATGCTCGCCGCCGGAATAATCTGGGGCCTGATCGGCTGGATATATGCGCAAAACGGTATTCCTCATGGTGCCGAGATGGCGGTGCGCCATACGCTTCTGGAGTATGCCGAGTTGATGCTGTTCCTGTTGGTGGCGATGACCTACATCAACGCCATGGAAGAACGCTTTGTTTTTGAGGCGTTGCGTTCATGGTTGATCCGCAAGGGCTTCAGCCTGAAAGCACTGTTCTGGGTCACCGGTACCCTGGCTTTCTTCATTTCCCCGGTAGCCGACAACATGACTACCGCGCTGTTGATGTCGGCGGTGGTGATGGCGGTAGGGGGGGCTAACCAACGCTTCGTGTTGTTGTCGTGTATCAGCATTGTGGTCGCCGCCAATGCCGGCGGCGCATTCAGCCCGTTTGGCGACATCACCACGCTGATGGTCTGGCAGAAGAATATTCATGCCACCAACGGGATGATCGACTTCTGGACTTTCTTCATGCTTTTCGTTCCGGCGATGGTCAACTGGCTGGTACCCGCGATTATGATGAGCTTTGCAATACCTAGTGGCCAACCTGATGCCGGTGGCGAGATGGTGGGGATGAAACGCGGCGCGCCAACGGTGGTTATTCTGTTTCTGCTGACGATTGTCACTGCGGTCAGTTTCCATAGTTTTCTGTACATGCCGCCGGTGATCGGCATGCTGACTGGCTTGGCTTTCCTCAAAATGTTTGCGTATCACTTGAAACGCACTGGCGAAAGTCATGCGCCAGTGGGGCAGGACGATGAAGATCTTGGTAGTCCGGTTCCTTTTGACATCTTCCGCAGTGTGGCGCGCGCCGAATGGGACACCTTGTTCTTTTTCTACGGTGTGGTGATGTGCGTCGGCGGACTTGGTTTCATCGGCTACCTTTCCCTGGTATCAGAAACAATCTATCTTGGTTGGGGGCCGACTGCCGCCAATGTCACGGTTGGTCTGCTGTCTGCGGTAGTGGACAACATCCCGGTGATGTTCGCGGTGCTGACCATGCTGCCGGACATGTCTACCGGGCAGTGGATGCTGGTCACGCTGACCGCCGGCGTCGGTGGCTCGATGTTGTCGATCGGTTCTGCTGCCGGTGTTGCCCTGATGGGGCAGGCGCGCGGCGTCTACACGTTCTTCGGTCACCTGAAATGGATGCCGGCGATTGCCGCCGGTTATGTGGCCAGCATCTATACGCATATGTGGCTCAACAGTGCGGCATTCTGAGGCGATTTTCCAGGCTGTCAGTGTCCTGGTGTGTTGAAATAGCAGCGATTCAGGAGATGCACTCGCTAATATTTCCCCCATGACACTGTTATTGCTTGTTCTTGTTCCCTTTCTGGGGGCGCCTCTGGTGGCTTGGTTCAGCCGGTTCGGTCGTTCCGCAGTGGCCACCAGCGCCGGTCTGGTTGCTTTGCTCTCGGTTGGTATTCTGGCCAGCATCACCGCGCCGGCGATGCTCGGTGAGACGCTGATTCAGCGTATTTTCTGGGTGCCGGCGGTCGGGCTCAACTTGGCATTCCGCCTTGACGGTCTTGGCCTGCTGTTCGCCGGGTTGATTCTCGGCATCGGACTGCTGGTCATTCTCTACGCCCGTTATTACTTGTCCGAGCGGGACAGCCTGAGCCGGTTGTATGCCTATTTGCTGCTGTTCATGGGTTCGATGCTGGGCGTGGTGTTATCTGAAAATCTGATCCAGCTGCTGATTTTCTGGGAACTCACCAGCCTCAGTTCCTTTTTGCTGATCAGCTACTGGAAAGAACGCGAAGAGGCGCGCAATGGCGCCCGCATGGCGCTCGCCATCACCGGCGCCGGAGGGCTGGCGTTGCTGGGCGGGATTCTGCTGCTGGGCGAAATAACCGGCAGTTATGAACTGAGCACGGTCCTCGCTTCAGGTGATTTGATCCGGGGGCATGACTTGTATATACCGACCCTGATTCTGGTTTTGCTGGGGGCATTTACCAAGTCTGCCCAGTTCCCCTTTCATTTTTGGTTGCCGCATGCGATGGCGGCGCCGACGCCGGTTTCCGCCTATCTGCATTCGGCAACCATGGTCAAAGCCGGCGTGTTTCTGCTGGCACGCTTGTTCCCGGCATTGTCGGGAACAAGCGAGTGGACCTATCTGGTTGGCGGAATTGGCCTGATTACCCTGTTGACCGGCGCTTTCATCGCGCTGTTCAAGCATGACCTGAAAGGCTTGCTGGCCTATTCAACGATCAGCCATCTCGGCCTGATCACCGCGCTGTTCGGTATCGGCACGCCGCTAGCTGCGGTGGCGGGGGTGTTTCACATCATCAACCATGCCATTTTCAAGGCCTCATTGTTCATGGCGGCCGGCATCATTGATCATGAAACGGGCACACGCGATATGCGCCGTATCAATGGTTTGTGGAAGTTCATGCCCTATACCGCCACATTGGCGATGGTGGCGGCGGCGGCAATGGCTGGGGTGCCGCTATTCAACGGCTTCCTGTCGAAGGAGATGTTTTTCGCTGAAACGGCCAGTCTGGCAACCAGATTGCCGGTGGGTTGGTTGCTGCCGGTTGCAGTGACTATCGCCGGTATTTTCGCGGTGGCGTATTCCCTGCGTTTCATTCATGACGTGTTTTTTAATGGCGATCCCATCGACTTGCCGCGAACCCCGCATGAACCGCCGCGTTGGATGAAAGCGCCGGTGGAGGTGCTGGTGGCGATTTGTTTGCTGGTGGGGATGTTTCCGGCCATCACCGTTGAACCGATTCTGGCGCTAGCGGCCGGCGCCGTCCTGCAAGCTCCGTTACCTGAGCACAATCTGGCGATCTGGCATGGATTCAGTCCGGCGGTATGGATGAGCGTGATTGCGTTGATTGGTGGCGCTTTGCTGTATTCCGCCCGCAAACCTGTTTTCGCCCTGCATCAACGGTGGGAAGGTCGACTTGATGCACGCCGCGTCTATCAATGGCTGCTGCTACTTTTGTTGCGCTTAGCGCGCGGCGTCACCGGCTGGCTTGATAACGGCTCATTGCAACGCATGATCGGGTTCTTCGTCACTTTCGCGTTGATATTGGGAACCCGTGGTTGGTTGAGTTCCGATTCCGCGCTGACCGGTACACGAAGCCTGTTGCCGGTGGACGCGGTCAGCGCATTTGCCGCCCTGGCCATGATCGCCGCCGCCTTGACAGCATTGGCGATGCATCGACAGCGATTTATCGCACTGGTCCTGATCGGCGCGGTCGGGTTGTTGGTGTCACTGATCTTTGTCAAATTTTCAGCGCCGGATCTGGCGTTGACTCAGCTTTCAGTCGAAGTGGTGACAGTGATTCTGTTGTTGTTGGCGTTGTATTTTCTGCCGCAACACACCCCGTCTGAATCGAATTACGCTCGCCATGCGCGTGATGCTGTTCTCGCTGTGCTGGCCGGTCTGGGGGTTGGCGGCCTGGCCTGGGCGGTGCTGACCCGGCCGTACACCAGCATCGCCGATTATTTCCTTGAAAACAGTGTCTCTGGCGGCGGCGGACACAACGTGGTCAACGTTATTCTGGTGGATTTTCGCGGTTTCGACACCCTTGGCGAAATCACTGTCTTGGCCCTGGCCGGCCTGGCCATCTTCGCCATGCTGGAAAAACTTCAACTTGAGGGACGCGGCTGCGACGATGTTGGTCGAAGCTGGAACTGGGATATGAATCCGACCATCATGGCTTCGCTGACCCGTTTGTTGTTACCGTTGGCGCTGCTGGTTTCGGTCTTCATTCTGCTGCGCGGACACAACCTGCCCGGTGGCGGCTTTATTGCCGGTCTGGTTACTGCGGTAGCGCTGATCATGCAATATCTCGCCAATGGCGTGACATGGACCCATGCCCGCTTGCCTTCCAATATGCACCCGATCATCGCGGCCGGGCTGGCAATTGCGACACTGACCGGTCTGGCTTCGTTCGCCTTCGGTTATCCGTTCCTGACTTCCACCTTCGGCCACCAATATTGGCCATTGGTCGGGGAGTTTGAACTCGCTTCCGCCATGGTGTTTGATCTGGGTGTGTATCTGGTGGTGGTAGGGGCGACCTTGTTGATCTTGATCCATCTGGGGCTGATGCACGACAGCAGCCATGGCCCCGGCGTCTGTTCGATTACCGAAGTTCAGCGCCTGAAGGGAGGCCGCTGATGGAAGCCTTGATTGCGCTGCTGATTGGCGTGCTTACCGCCTGCGGTGTATATCTGGCGTTGCGCGGTCGGACTTTTCCCGTTGTCCTGGGGCTGACTTTTCTCTCCTATGCGGTCAATCTGTTTCTCTTCGCCATGGGGCGGTTGAGCATCGGCCGGCCGCCCATAATCGGTTCTGGCTTGCCCGGTTATACCGATCCCGTCCCACAGGCGCTGGTCCTCACCGCTATCGTTATCGGTTTCGCCATGACCGCATTTGTCATCATGCTGTCGTTGAAGGCGCGTGCCGAGTTGGGTAATGACCACGTCGATGGCAAGGAAGAGAAATGAACCATCTGGTCATCGCGCCGATTCTATTGCCGTTGCTGGCCGGCATTCTGTTGCTGCTGTTCCGGCATCTGAATATCAAGCTGCGGCGACTGGCAAGCGTTGCCGCCGTGATCGGCCAGATCGTTCTGGCTTTGAGTTTGCTCGACGCGGTGAGCGAGGGCGCTATCCTGACGTATGCACTGGGAAACTGGCCTGCGCCGTATGGCATTGTCCTGGTAGCCGACCGCCTGGCGGTCTGGATGTTGCTGGTTACCGCATTGCTGGCGTTGTTCCCGCTACTTTATGCCTGCCATCGGTTCGACATTGCCGGCCGGCACTTTCATGTGCTTTTTCAGTTGCAGTTGTTTGGTCTCAACGGCGCTTTTCTGACCGGCGACCTGTTCAATCTGTTCGTCTTTTTCGAAGTGCTTCTGCTCGCTTCCTACGGTCTCATCCTGCATGGCGGAGGTCGCTTGCGGACCAAAGCCGGGTTGCATTACGTGGTTCTCAATCTGGTCGGCTCATCGCTGTTTCTGATTGCGGTGGGCACCTTGTACGGTTTGTTCGGGACGCTCAACATGGCGGATCTGGCGGTCAAGATGGCGGCTGTTACCAGCGAAAATCTTGGCCCCGCGCGCGCCGCCGGCCTTCTGCTGTTTGCTGTTTTTGCGCTCAAAGCGGCGTTGTTGCCACTTTATCTCTGGCTGCCCGCCGCTTACGCCCAGACCGGTGCGCCGGTGGCGGCGTTGTTCGCGATCATGACCAAGGTTGGCGCTTACAGTATTCTGCGTGTCTCGACGCTGATTTTTGGTGCTCAAGCGGGGGATATGAGCCATCTCATTGAACCCTGGCTGCTGCCTCTTGCGCTGGCCACCCTGATCATCGGTCTGCTCGGCGCTTTGGCCGCGCCGGCGTTGCGCGAGCAGGCCGCCTATCTGGTCGTGGCCTCGGTGGGGACGTTGCTGACTGCCTTTGCGCTAGGTAGCGTCGACGGTATCGCCGCTGGTTTGTATTACCTGCCACATTCAACCTTTGCCGCCGCCGCACTTTTTCTGCTGGCCGAGCGCATTGGCATAAGCCGGGGCGAACTTGCCGACCGCTTTGAGCCAGGCGAGTCGATGCCAGGTGCCGCATTGCTTGGCGGACTGTTTTTTGTGACCGCAATTCTGCTGGTGGGGTTACCGCCGTTATCCGGTTTTCTCGGCAAATTCTTCTTGCTCAAGGCGGCTTTGGCGCACCCCGCCTGGGTGTGGATCATGGCCGTGGTGCTGACTGGCGGCTTGCTGGCGCTGATTGCGCTGGCGCGAAGTGGCAGCCTGCTGTTCTTCCGGAGCCTGTCGGAATCAGTTGATCATGGTGCGGCTGCGGCGGATAGATCGAGCGGCGGCAACTTTGTCTCCTTATTGCCAATCTTTGGCTTGCTGGCGTTAGCGTTGGCACTGACGATCGCGGCTGGGCCGCTGCATGCGTTGGCGACTGCC
>JAIFKV010000178.1 GCA_020049415.1 Betaproteobacteria bacterium | reverse complement strand
AGCATGGCTATTAGACTGAAATCGAAGTGAACCTTCCTCTCGCAACGCTCAAATAAATAAATCGACCGACTATGGCTAGACGCACCAAGGAAGAAGCCCAGGCTACACGCACCCAACTGCTGGATACGGCAGAAGTGGTGTTTCGGGAGAAGGGCGTCTCGCGAACTTCTCTGGCGGATATCGCCAGTGCGGCAGGAGTAACGCGGGGTGCGATCTATTGGCATTTCGAGAACAAGGCTGATCTGTTTGTCGCCATGTGTGACCGCGCCACGCTGCCACTGGAAACCATGTTCGACAGCGTTGCCGATCCTGATTTGGCCGACCCGTTGGACAAATTGCGCGAAGGCTGTATCGAAGTTTTACGCCAAGCGGAACAGGACCAACGCTGCCGCCGAGTATTTGAAATACTCAATTTCAAATGTGAGTTCGTCGATGAACTCGCCCCCACTATGCTGCGCCGGAAGGAATGTCGACAAGGCGCCAAAGCCATCATCGAGCGGAATTTTCAATTGGCGATCGAACGCGGTCAGATTCAGCCAGACATCGATATTCGTCGTGCCGCTATTGGCCTTTTTTCTTATATCGATGGGCTCGTCATCAACTGGAGCATGGAACCCGACGTCTACTCTTTAGCCGAGCAGGCCGGCGCGTTGATCGATATTTATCTGAATGGTTTAAGAAAATAGGCCGGGCCAGTGGCCCGGGTCAGCACCTGAATAGCGGCTTGCTGCGGCGTAATCTGGTCGTTATGCAACACCAGTTCAGGCGCTAGCGGCGCTTCATAGGGATCGTCAATGCCGGTAAAACCGATTCCTTTGCCGGCGGCCAGCGCGGCACGCGCTTTCACATAAAGACCTTTGGGATCTCGACTTTCACAAACTTCGATCGGCACTTCCACCATCACCTCGATAAAGGGCAAGCCGCTGTCCAGATGAATTTTGCGCGCTTGATCGCGGTCCTTGCGATAGGGACTGATGAAGCTGGTCAGTGCGATGACGCCGGTGTCGGCGAACAGTCTCGCCACTTCGCCAATGCGGCGGATGTTTTCCTCGCGATCGGCGGCGCTGAAGCCGAGATTCTTGTTCAGGCCGTGGCGGACGTTGTCGCCATCCAGCACATAAGCGAGATGGCCGCGCTCTACCAAGGCATGCTCCAGGGTAAAGGCGATGGTGCTTTTTCCGGAGCCGCTGAGCCCGGTAAACCAGATGGTGACGCCGCGTTGAGCAAGGAGTTTTTCACGGTCTGGACGAGTGACGTGGCCTTCGTGCCAAGTGATGTTGGTTGCGCGATTTTCGGTCATGGCGAGGGTTCCTGTTGAGAGGGAGGGGGACAACGGGGTATGGTAGCCCTGTGGATTTAATTTTGAATTCCTGTTTGGGGATTTAATTTATTGTCCGAGCAATCAAGCCGTCTCGCGTGGTTCAACCAACGCGGCGAGATTTCCAGTTAACTCAATCCAGTCGGAGTGATCCGAAAGATCATGGAACAACCCGTCACCCTGCATTGGCAGTCAAAGGAAGCGTACTTTACCGCTGTTCTCAGTCCCGATCTGTTCGGTAGTTGGGTGCTGATCACGGCGGGGGGAAAGCGTGATGGTCGGGCGGGGCGGGTACAGCATAAACCGATGCCTTCCTACGCCAGCGGCCTGGAAACCCTGAATGGTTTGCGCAAGAAGCGGCGCAGCGAAGGCTATACCTTGTGTGCTACCGGGTTCATGGAGCTCGACAATCTGGACCCGTTGAGTCTGGCAAGCCGAAATGCCGAAACCAGTGCCGTTCTTCGCGCCTTTCGCAACCTGGCCATTCCATTGCAGCAACAAGCTTTGTTGCTGAATGTTGAAGAAGCCGATATCAATGCTTACCTGGATGGAAAAACGCTGGCCAGCAATTTGGGTTTGCTTGCCCGGGTACGCCTGGTTATGGCGATACACAAGGCTTTGCACTTGCTTTTTGCCGGTGACCCCGATCGGGCAAGAGAATGGATACGCACGCCCAACTCGCGTTTCGACCTGGAGCGGCCTCTAGACTTGATGCTCGCCAGCCTCGATGGGCTGAAAATAGTGCGCAGCTATCTGGAAGGCGAAGTCGACGCCCTGTTCGAACAACCGCCTTCAGTTATTTTGCCGCCGGATGGCGGTTGTATTAAAGGAAAAGACTAGCCGGCTGAGGATGCGAAACACCCGGTGTATCCAGGCGTGGCGCATCCTCAAGCGGTTTATTACTCCGCTGGGAACAAATATCCAGCCTGATACCAGATATACAGCAGGCCGATCATTTCCTGTTCCGGGGCATGCATGCACTCGCTCGGCAAGAGATAGCGTTTGTCGGCGAGTTGTTTCAGCATGCTGCTTAAGCCGGGTGATGCTTCCAGGCGTTCTCCATTGATGAAAAAAGCCTCGCCACGGAACAGCATCTGGCTGCGCGCGTCGAGCGCCAGGCCTTTTTTCTGAATTGCTTTGGTAAAGGCGGCGAGTGATTTTGGGCGTTCCGGCGGGTCGAAATAGACGTGTGCCTTTGGTTCGCTGAGGTAGCGGCCAAGAAAATCGGTGATGTCGGCTTTGTCCCAGCGTGCCGCCGCGCGTATGGTTTTCTCGGTCCAGTCGAGCATGGTGGTGGGTATTTCAGCGACATGTTTGGAACGCTTCAGGTCGGGGTCGTCGTACATCCCGGGAAGCTCGAGTTTGTCTTGCAGGTAGGTAAGAAACTGGTTGACGATTTCCTCCGCTTTGGGGGCGCGAAAACCGACCGACCAAGTCATGCAGTCGGTCAGGGCCACTCCGTTGTGGGCGAGTTGAGGCGGCAAATAAAGCATGTCGCCTGGTTCCAGTTCCCAACTTTCATCGACGCGGAATTCTTTCAGAATGCGCAGCGGTGCGCCCTCCACCGTGGTCAGGTCGTCTTGTGCGCTGATTTCCCAGCGGCGGCGGCCTTGGCCTTGAATCAGAAAGACGTCATAAGAATCAAAATGCGGGCCGACGCCGCCGCCGGGCGGGGCAAAGCTGACCATCAGGTCGTCGAGGCGAGCGGCAGGAATAAAGTCGAATCGATGCAGCAACCAGTCTGCCTCGGGCAGCAGATGATTGACACCGGAAACCAGCAGACTCCAGTTGCGTTTGGGTAATGCCTGCAAGGTTTCAGGTTCGAACGGGCCGTATTCGAGTTTGCATTCGCCACGCTTGAATTGCACCAGTCGACCTTCTGAATTTTCCTGGCAAGCGAGTTCAGACAGGCTTTCGCGATTTAGCCAGTCGCCGAAATTCGGCAACGCCTGTCGCACCAAGAGTGGTTTCTTGTGCCAGTGCTCGGCAAGAAATTTTTCAACCGACATGCCGCCAAGCAGGCTTTGCAGGGAATAATCCGCCTCCGAGAAAGTCTTGTCTTGCGGGTTCGGGTTGGCATGCGAGTCTTTGTCCAAGTGTTTGTCCATATAATGCTTTCGATATATTGCGAGGAGTTGGAACCATGTTGAATCAGGGCGACCAAGCACCGGCTTTTGAACTGCCTGATGCGGATATGAGTATCGCCAAACTATCGGACTATCAGTCCAGGCCGCTCGTGTTGTTTTTCTATGTGCGGGATGATACGCCCGGCTGCACCACTGAAGCGATTGAGTTCAGTGATCTGGAAAACAACTTCGCGCGGTTGGGTTGCACAGTGCTGGGCGTTTCGCGCGACGATTGCATCCGACATGGCGCGTTTCGCGATAAACACGGAATTTCCGTGCGTTTGTTGGCTGACAAGGATGGCGTCGCCTGCAAAGATTATGGCGTTCTGGTGAACCGCGAAGTCGATGGCGTCATGCGTGAGGGCGTCAATCGCACCACTTTTATCATCGATGGTCAGGGCTTGATTGCACATGTTCTGACGGGCGTGACGCCGAAGGGCCACGCCGCTGAAGTTTTTAAATTGATCAAGGAGCTTTAATTGCAAATCGGTAAAGACACAGTTGTAGCGCTGACCTATCGGCTCAGCACCCTGGATGGCGAACTGCTTGAGGAAGCGGTCACGGAGTCGCCGGCGGTTTATCTGCAGGGCGGTTATGACGGCATTTTTCCTCGGGTTGAAGCCGCGCTTGAGGGCAAGGCGGTTGGCGCCGAACTCGATCTGGTACTGGAACCCGATGATGCTTTCGGCGAATACGACGCCGAATTGGTGCGCGTGGAGCCGGTCGATGTCTTTCCGGAAGAAGTCAAGATCGGCATGCAGCTTGAAGGCGCCAGCGACGATGGCGAACATGTCATGCTCTATACCGTAACCGATGTGGCCGATGGCAAAGTGGTGGTCGATGGTAATCATCCCCTCGCTGGCAAGAGCCTGCGCATCCAATGCGTGGTCCATTCCGTGCGTGTCGCCTCGGCGGAAGAAATCGAACACGGCCATGTGCATGGCCCGCATGGACACCAGCACTGACCGCCGTTTCAGGGGCGGAAAATCCGCTCCTGTAGAATGTTTATCTTCTTAGTTAACCCATCTCCAACATGAAGCTGACTTTTCTCGACTTCGAACAGCCTATCGCCGAACTGGAGGCGAAGATCGAGGAGTTGTCCGAAGTACAGGGCGACTCCTCACTCGACATCTCCGAAGAGATTGAGCGTCTGCGCAAGAAGAGCGCGGCGCTGACCAAACAAATCTACGGCAAACTCAATGCCTGGCAGATTTCGCAAGTCGCTCGGCATCCGCAACGTCCTTACACGCTCGATTATGTGAATGGTCTGTTCACCGAGTTCGAGGAGTTGCATGGCGATCGCGCCTATGCCGATGATCCCGCCATTGTCGGCGGCTTGGCACGATTCCAGGGGGAGCCGGTGATGGTGATCGGCCAGCAGAAAGGTCGTGATACCAAGGAACGTCAGTACCGGAATTTTGGCATGCCTCGCCCCGAGGGTTACCGCAAAGCGCTGCGTCTGATGCGCCTGGCCGAGAAATTCCGCATACCGGTATTTACCTTTATCGACACCCCGGGCGCTTATCCTGGCATCGATGCGGAAGAACGCGGCCAATCCGAGGCCATTGCGCGCAATCTCTATGTGATGGCCGAATTGAAGACGCCTGTAATCTGCACCGTCATCGGCGAGGGGGGCTCCGGTGGCGCGTTGGCGATCGGCGTCGGCGATGCGTTGATCATGTTGCAATATTCGACCTATTCGGTGATCTCGCCGGAAGGCTGTGCCTCCATCCTCTGGAAGAGCGCCGATAAAGCCTCGACCGCAGCAGAAGCGCTTGGCATTACCGCGCCAAAGCTGAAAACCCTGGGTTTGATCGATCAGATCGTGAATGAACCTTTGGGCGGCGCGCATCGCGACCCGGAAGCGATGATGGAATCCTTGAAAATCGTGTTGTCCGAGACCCTGGTCAACGTTCGCGAACGACCGCTCAACGCGTTGCTCAATACCCGATATGCGCGTTTGATGGGGTACGGCAAGTTCAAGGAAGGTCGCGCCTGATTCCTGCCGGCTTCGCATGATGGCTGCGGCTCAGGATGTTCTCAACGCCCAGGTAGTCGCTTGTCTCAAGCGCCATATTCAAACCGGTAGCCGGCTGACCGTCGGCTATTCCGGCGGTCTTGATTCCACCGTTCTGCTGCATGTGTTGGCGGGGTTGCGGCTAAACGTTGATGTCATCCCGCGCTTTTCACTTTCGGCGGTGCATGTTCACCACGGTTTGTCGCCGCAAGCCGACCTCTGGGCGCGGCATTGTGCGCAAACATGCCAGGCTTTGGGGGTGCCGCTGGTGATGCGTCGTGTCGACGTACAGCCGTCGGGCGAGGGTTTGGAAGCGGCGGCGCGCGCCGCGAGATACCGTGTTTACGCCGAACTCGATACCGATTTTCTGGTATTGGCGCATCACCGTGACGACCAGGCCGAGACTGTTTTGCTGCAGCTTTTGCGTGGCGCGGGGATGCGAGGGCTGGCAGCGATGCCTGAGGCGCGTTTGCTGACTGGAACGCGCGTTCTGCTGCGCCCGTTATTGGCGGTGAAACGCGCCGATATCAGCGTTTGGGCCGAAGCGCACGGCGTGCTCTGGATGGAAGACGCCAGCAACGCGGATACCCGGTTGACGCGCAATGCGCTGCGACATGCGGTATTGCCCGGCCTGACCGCTCGTTTTCCAGATACCCCCAGCGTATTGGCGCAAGCCGCTGCACAATTTGCCGAAGCGGCATTTTTGCTCGACGAACTGGCTGATTTGGATGCTCGCGCGGCGACTACCGAGGATGGCTTGGCGATTTCGGCGCTGTGCGCTTTGCCCGAACCACGCGCGCGCAATCTGCTGCGCCGCTTTCTGGTGCGGGCGGGGGTGGATATTCATCATGCCGCGCTGTGCGAAGCGCTGCGCCAATTATTGCAGGCGCGTCAGGATGCCCAGGTGCGTGTTGATATCGGCGACGTTTCGCTGCGCCGATATCGGCAGAGTGCGGTGCTGGTTGCTGTCCCGAAATCGGCTGCAATGGCTGAACCGCGCACTATCGTCTGGCGTGGCGAAGATTGCCTGGAACTGGACGGGGACGGGCGGCTGAATTTTCGGGCGGTAATCGGCGCTGGCGTCAGACTATCCGCCGGCACGGTAACGATACGTCGACGGGTCGGCGGAGAGCGCATTCGGCTTGCGCCGGAGCGGCCGCGACGAACGTTGAAGAATCTGCTGCGCGAAGCCGGCATAGCAGTTTGGCAGCGGCAAACATTGCCACTGGTTTATGCCGATGACGTGCTGGTATGGGCGGCGCACCTGGGCGCCGACTGCGATTTTCTCGCCAGATCAGGTGAACCTGGCTGGATTATTGAGTGGCGGGCTGAGCAGAATATGGCAGCGTAACCAAGGCGTTGTAACCCAGTTTGCGCATTTCAAGCTGCGCTTTTTCAGCTTCCTCCCGATTCAGAAATGGACCGATCTGAACGCGTGCATCGAGGTGCGCGCGGATGCCCTGTTTTTTCAACTTGTTTACCAGTTCACGCGCATTTTCCGGATTATTGAAGACGCCCAGTTGCACGACAAAGCTTTTTCCCGCTGTCGGCATGGGTTGTGGGGTGGGAGTGGGGGTGGGCGAGGCTTGAAGCGCGGGTTTGGTCACTGGCAAGGGCGTTGCCGTCGGCTTGGGGGGTAGTTTGGGCGCTGCTTGCTGGATCGGCGCCGGACCACTTGGCATGCCGCCGAGGTTGTTCCTGACGCGGGGTGGTGGTGGCAATTCGGCCTGGTCGGCTTCGGCTTCTTCGGGCGTTTCCGCCGCCGCGCCCTCCGGTTCGGTTGTATCCGGGAGTTCTACCGGAGTTTCCGCTTCCGGAACGGGGGCATCGGTCTTCGGCGCGGAGACGATAGGTGCGGGGGTCACTGCGGCGGGCGGCTTTTTCGCTTCGCCGCTCGATTGATCCAGCCACCAGAGTCCGCCCAACGCGGCGACTGTTACGACTCCCGCTACGGCGAGACGCAAAATCGCCTTGTTTTTTACGTCCTCGTTTTCCGGCATCCCGTTTTCGGCTGACATTCAGGTCTCCTGGTCGCGCTCTGGATCGGCGCATCGCCTTTATTTTAGGGGCGTTTCATGGTAACTTGCGCGCGCTTTTTCTGCGTATATTCAATCCTTTGCCGTCCGCCCATGAGCGCCTCATCGTGCTTTTCGCGCCTTTTCGGCACCCCCTTTCCCTTATCTCACTATCTTCGGAGAAATATAAATGGCTGTTGAACGCACTCTGTCCATCATCAAACCTGACGCTGTCGCCAAGAATGTGATTGGCCAGATCTATTCCCGTTTCGAGTCCAGCGGCCTCAAAGTCATCGCCGCTCGTATGGCGCATCTGTCGCGCGCCGAAGCTGAAGGTTTTTACGCGGTACACAAAGGCCGTCCCTTCTTCAACGACCTGGTCGAGTTCATGACCTCCGGTCCGGTGATGATTCAGGCGCTGGAAGGCGAGAACGCCATTGCCAAGAATCGTGAACTGATGGGCGCTACCGATCCCAAGAAAGCCGATGCCGGCACCATTCGTGCCGATTTCGCCACCAGCATCGATGCCAACGCTGTGCATGGTTCCGACGCACCGGAAACCGCTGCGGTTGAAATCGCTTATTTCTTCCCCGCCAGCCAGATTTATTCTCGCTAAGCCATCGGCATTGCCTTGAATCGCGTCAATCTGCTTGATTTCGATCTGCCCGGCCTCGTCGCTTTCTTTGAAAGCATCGGCGAGAAGCCCTTCCGCGCGCGTCAGGTGCTGCAATGGTTGCATCAACGCGGTGCGGATGATTTCGAGCAGATGACCGATCTGGCCAAGTCGTTGCGTCATCGCTTGCCCGAAGTGGCCGAGATTCGGCCGCCGGTGCTGGGGCATGAACAGTGTTCCAGCGATGGCACACGCAAGTGGTTGCTGGAAGTCGGCCCGAACAATCGGGTCGAAACGGTATTCATCCCGGAAGACGATCGCGGTACGTTGTGCGTCTCGTCGCAGGTGGGGTGTGCCCTTGATTGCGCTTTTTGCTCAACCGGAAAGCAAGGCTTCAACCGCAATCTTTCAGCGGCGGAAATCATTGGTCAGTTATGGTGGGCGAATCGGGCTTTGGCCGGTTCTGCATCGCCGCATAATTTTGACAGCAAAGGCGAACGCATTATTTCCAATGTGGTTTTGATGGGCATGGGCGAGCCTTTGCTCAATTTCGAAAACACGGTAACGGCGGTTTCCCTGATGTTGGATGACCATGCTTATGGCTTGTCGCGGCGTCGGGTTACCATTTCCACTTCCGGCATCGTGCCGGCGATGGACAGGCTGCGCGAGAGACTTCCGGTGGCATTGGCGGTTTCGCTGCATGCGCCGAATGATGCATTGCGCGATCAACTGGTGCCGGTGAATCGTAAATACCCGCTGAAGGAATTAATGGCGGCGTGCAAACGGTACATCGTCGATGGACCGCGCGATTTCATAACTTTCGAATATGTCATGCTGGATGGCGTTAATGACCAGCCCGAGCATGTCGAGCAATTGCTGCATCTGACGCGGGACATCTCCTGCAAATTCAATTTGATTCCATTCAATCCATTCCCGAATTCCGAGTTCAAGCGTTCGCCCGCCGAACGGGTGCGCAAATTTGCTTATCAACTGATTGATGCCGGCAAAGTGGCCACCACGCGGAAGACCCGCGGTGACGATATCGATGCTGCTTGCGGTCAACTGGCGGGGCAGGTTGAAGATAAATCGAAGCGCACCCAGCAGCAGATCGTGAAACGCATGGAGTTGGCCGCATGAAGCAGGGTGGATCGATCTGGCTGGGTTTGTTGGTGCTGTCATTGTTGCCTGGTTGCGTCTCGACACAACCGAGCAGCGGCAGTTCTGAAGCGCGTCGGTCGGGCGGAGAAAATCTCAGCGCGCGTCTGCATACCGAATTGGGCGCCGGCTATTACGCACGCGGTCAATATGCGGTGGCGTTGCAAGAATTGCGTATCGCGCTGGATGCCGATAAATCCTACGCGCCGGCTTACAGTATTCTCGGTCTGGTGCATGCTGAATTGCGCGAAGACAAACCCGCCGAAGAGCATTTCAAGCGATCGATAGAACTGGCTCCCGACTATTCCGAAGCGCACAACAATTTTGGTCTTTTCTTGTGCCAACGTGGCCGCGCAGCAGAGGGATTGCAGCGTTTTGAAGCCGCGTTGAGCAATCCGCTTTACCCCACTCCGGAAAAAGCTTTGGCCAATGCCGGCAATTGCGCCCTTGAAAATGGAAATCTTGGCCAAGCCGAGTTGTACTTTGTGCGTGCTTTGAAACGGATGTCGAATCAATCGACCGCGTTGCTCGGCATGGCGGAAGTGCATTATCGCCAGGGTCGCTGGCTTGCCGCGCGCAGTGTTCTACGTCAGTTCAGCGCGCAGTTTGCAGACATTTCCGATATGGGGCCGCAAGCGCTTTGGCTCGGTGTTCGCGCCGAGCGTCAACTCGGAGATCGCGAGGCGGAGGCCAATTATGGGTCTCAGTTACGTCGTCGTTATCCCGAATCAATGCAAGCCCAATGGCTGATTTCCGGTCAGTACGATCAAGCAGGGAGTCTGTTATGAAACAAGTTTTCCAGGCTGGCTTTGGCGCCAGACTGAAAGCCGCGCGTGAAGCAAAGTCGATGCAACTGACCGATGTCGCCGCCAAGCTGAAATTGAATCTGCGTCAAATCGAGGCAATGGAAGCTGAAGATATGAGCCATTTGCCCGGCGAAGTATTCGCCCGCGGATTCGTCCGTAACTATGCGCGCCTGGTCGATCTCGAACCGGATAGTTTGATCGCCCCGGTTGAAGTGCAGGCGGTGGTTTCGGAAACGATTACCGCGCCGAATGCCGGGCTGAATGTCGGTTCCAACGGGATTCGGCGTTGGCTGGTTTATCCAATGATCGCGCTGACGGTGTTCATGATTCTTGTCGCGGGGTTGTATCACTGGCTACGCCAGGGAGAGGAAACCCTGATTTCCGCAGCGCCGGAATCAACCACGCAAGCGGCCAACCCGGGAATTGGAACACTGGCCACCCCGGCTCCGGAAGGCAGCGCACCCATCGACGAAGGCGCTACCATTACTCCGCTCGCTTTACCGGGCGCTGTCACGCCTCCTACAGCCGCCGATACTTCGCCATCTTCCGCTCCCGCCACTGTTCCTGACGCATCGATTGCGGCGCCAGCAACCCCGCCAGTGACAACAACAGCAACAAAACCCCCCGCGCCGGAAGCCATTGCACCGTCCTCGATTGCCGGAGACGGTGTCAAATCGACCCCGCGCAACATGCGTTTCGAACCCAGTCAAGATGCCTGGATACAAGTCGTCGACGCCAAGGGCAATCGATTTTCGCGGTTGGTGCGCGCCGGCACGGCGGAGTCTTTTTCCGGTGAGCCCCCTTTTCGCCTGGTGGTCGGCGAAGCCGCTTTGGTCAAGTTGACTTACAACGGCCACAACATCGACCTGACGCCTTTTATCGGGCAAAAAGTAGCGCGTTTGACTTTGGAATGACGGGAACCCGGCCATGAGTTTGAAATCATCGATAGTGAGACGCCCGACCCGGCGCGTCCTTGTTGGCCATGTCGCGTTAGGCGGCGGTGCGCCGGTGGTGGTGCAGTCGATGACCAATACCGACACCGCAGACATCGCCGGCACGGTTGCTCAGGTGCATGAACTCTGGCAAGCCGGGTCCGAGTTGGTGAGACTGACCGTCAATACCGAGGAAGCCGCCCGCGCGGTCCCGGTGATTCGCGAAAAACTCGATGCGCTGGGTTGCAACGTGCCGTTGATCGGCGATTTCCATTTCAATGGTCACCGCCTGATCAAGGCGGTGCCTGAATGTGCCGAAGCGCTGGCCAAGTTGCGTATCAATCCCGGCAACGTCGGCCGCGGCGCAAAGAAAGACGAACAGTTCGCCACGCTGATCGAGGCCGCCGCGCGTTACGGCAAGGCGGTGCGCATCGGTGTCAACTGGGGCAGCCTCGACCAGGAACTGCTGGCGCGGATGATGGACGAAAACGCCAAACGACCGAAGCCGCATGTGCCAGAAGACGTCATGCGCAATGCGCTTATCACTTCCGCGCTTGATTCGGCCAGGCGTGCCGAAGAACTTGGCCTGCCCGGCGACCGCATTGTGCTGTCATGCAAGTTGTCCGGGGTGCAGGATCTGGTCAAGGTGTACCTCGATCTGGCCTCGCGCAGCGATTACGCGCTGCATCTCGGTCTCACCGAAGCCGGCATGGGCAGCAAGGGCATCGTCGCCTCGACGGCGGCGCTGGCGCTGCTGATGCAAGAGGGAATCGGCGACACCATCCGCGTTTCGTTGACGCCGCAACCGGGAGAATCGCGGACGACTGAAGTCCAGGTCGCCCAGGAAATCCTGCAAGTCATGGGCATCCGCTCGTTTACTCCGCTGGTGACCGCCTGCCCGGGTTGCGGCCGGACCACCAGCACGGTGTTTCAGGAATTGGCGCAAAACATCCAGAACTGGCTGCGGACGCAGATGCCGATCTGGCGCGGTCAATATCCCGGCGTCGAACGCATGAACGTGGCGGTGATGGGCTGTGTGGTCAACGGCCCCGGCGAAAGCAAACATGCCAATGTCGGTATCAGCCTGCCGGGCACGGGAGAAGTTCCGGTTGCGCCGGTCTATGTGGATGGCGCAAAAACGGTCACCCTGAAAGGCGACCGCATCGCCGAAGAGTTTCAGACCATCGTCGAAGACTACGTCGAGCGTACCTACGGCAAAACCAATAACGGGCAATCATGAGCGAAACAATCCGCGCCGTGCGCGGCATGAACGACCTGCTGCCGGCCGATGCGCCGCTGTGGGCATTTTTTGAGCAGAACATCCGTGAATGGCTGAAAAGCTATGGCTACCGCGAAATGCGCACGCCTATTCTTGAGCATACCGGTCTGTTCAAGCGCGCTATCGGTGAAGTCACCGATATCGTGGAGAAGGAGATGTACACCTTTGTCGATGCGCTGAATGGCGAGTCGATGACGCTGCGGCCGGAAGGCACCGCCAGTTGCGTGCGCGCGGCGATTGAAAACAATCTGCTGTTCGATGGCGGCAAGCGGCTCTGGTACGCCGGCCCGATGTTCCGCCATGAGCGACCGCAAAAAGGCCGCTATCGCCAGTTCCATCAGGTTGGCGTTGAAGCGCTGGGTTATGCCGGCCCGGATCTCGACATCGAACATCTGCTGATGACAGCCCGGCTATGGAAGAAACTCGGTCTGGCCGAATTCATCAAGCTGGAAATCAACACCCTGGGGGGTGCCGAGGCGCGGGCGAGCCATCGGCAGAAACTCATCGCCTACTTCGCCGCGCATATCGATCAGCTAGATGCCGATTCGCAACGCCGTTTGCATACCAATCCGCTGCGCATCCTCGACTCGAAGAATCCGGCCATGCAGGCCATGGTGGAAGCCGCGCCCCGGCTGATCGACGAACTCGACGCGGCGGCGCGGGCGCACTTCGAAGCAGTCAAGCGCGGTCTTGAAGATGCCGGCATCGACTATCAAGTCAACCCGCGTCTGGTTCGAGGGCTTGATTATTACAACTACACTGTTTTCGAGTGGGTGACCGACAAACTCGGTGCGCAAGGCACGGTTTGCGCGGGGGGCCGTTACGATGGTCTGGTCGCTCAACTTGGCGGCAAACCGGCGCCAGCCTGCGGTTTTGCGATGGGTGTGGAACGTTTGTTGGTAATGATGGCCGAGGCGAATCTGTTGCCTGCGCCAGACGTGCCGGATGTCTATCTGGTGAATGTCGGCGACGCCGCCGCGCGCTACGCGTTGACTGCGGCAGAATCTCTGCGCGATGCCGGTTTGAGCGTGGTCTTGCATGCGGGGGGCGGCAGTTTCAAAACGCAGATGAAGAAAGCGGATGCCAGCCTGGCGCGTTACGCCGTGCTGATCGGCGATGACGAAGTGGCGGCGAATCAAGTCACTGTGAAGCCCTTGCGTGAAGGGGATCAACAGCGTGAACAACAACGTGTGGCGTTGACTGAAGCCATCGAATTTTTGAAAGGGTAAGCAATGGCGCTCGATCTTGAAGAACAGGAACAGGTAGATGAAGCAAAAGCCTGGTGGAAGCAACACGGCAGCAAAGTGATCTGGGGGGTGACCCTGTTTCTGCTGGCCGCCGCCGGCTGGCGTGCCTGGGATACCTGGACACGCAATCAAGCGGCGGAGGCTTCGATGCTTTTTGATAGCGCGGTGCAGGCCGCCAGCATGAACGATCTGAAGACCGCCAAGGCCGCCGCCGCCCAGATCATGGAAAACCAATCGCGCAGCGCTTATGCCGTGCCGGCGGCCTGGTTGGCCGGTCGTATCAACTATGAATCCGGCGATATCAAGAGTGCGCGGGCGCAATATGAATTTGCCCTCGATCACGCCGCCGACAAAGGCGTGATTCAGTTGGCGCGCTTGCGTTTGGCGGCGTTGCATTTCGAAGAAAAGGATTTGCCTGGCGCAATGAAACTGTTGCAAGACGAATTTGACCCCGCCTTCCAGGGTCTGGCCGAACAACTCAAGGGCGATTTATTTGCCGCCGAGGGTAAAACCGAGGCCGCGCGCGCCGCTTATAAATTGGCAATCGAAAAACTCGGCGACAAAAGTTCGCTGAAGCCACTGATCGAAATTCGCCTGGATGGTTTGGGAGGCTGATGTGCTGAAAAGTGCTCCACTCGTTTTGTTGCTGGCTTTAACGCTGTCGGGGTGTGGCTGGTTCAGTGCCAGCGCTCCGTTAACCAAGCCGGCCGAGTTGGTTGACTTCAAGCCCAGCGCCACCCTGGTCAAATCGTGGGATGCCAACGTGGGCGCCGGCGATCCTTATGCCTTCTCGCCGGATACCGATGGCGAGGCGGTGTATGCCGCCGGCCGAGAAGGCAAGCTGGTGAAGCTGGATCTGGCCTCCGGCCGCGAGCTTTGGCGTATCGATGCCGGTCAGCCGCTCTCCGCCGGCGTCGGCGTTGGTGACGGCATGGTTCTGGCGGGAACCAGCAAGGGCTTTTTACTGGCTTTCAACAGCGCGGATGGCACGCCGGCCTGGAAGACAAAACTATCCGCCGAAATTCTGACCCCGCCGGTGGTCGCCAATGGGGTGGTGGCAGTGCGTTCAAATGATGGCAAGGTGTTTTTGCTCGATAGCGCCAGCGGCAAGCAACGCTGGAGTTACAGCCGAATTTTGCCGACCTTGACGTTGCGCGAACAAGGCCATTTGCTGTTTGGTCACAATGCGCTGTTCGTCGGACATGCCGGTGGCAAGTTGACTGCTTTGGCGCTCAACAATGGCGCGCCCTTGTGGGAGTCCAATGTGGCGGTGCCGCGCGGCGCGACCGAGCTTGAGCGCATTGCCGATGTGGTTGGCCCGCTGGCCAGCGATGACCGATTGGTATGCGCCGCAGCTTTTCAAGGTCGGGTTGGCTGTTTCGACCAGATCTCCGGTAATGCCGCCTGGGTACGTGATTTTTCCGCTTTGCGCGGGGTGGCGATGGATGCGCGTTATGTCTATGCCGCTGACGAAAGCGGTCATGTCGCGGCTTTCGACAGACTGCGCGGCAACAACCCATGGAAGCAGGACAAACTGCGTGATCGTAAACTTTCCAGCCCGGTCGCGGTTGCCGAAAACTTTGTCGCGCTGGGGGATTATCAGGGCCAGATCCATTTGATCAATTCCGAAGACGGCGCATTCGCCGCCCGCGTTGTCTCCGATGGCAGTCCGATCAACAGCGTCATGCTTCCGCTTGCATCCGGCCTGGTTGTACAGACCGCGAATGGCGGAATATTTGCCTATCGGCTCCAATAAGCCCGTGGCGAGTCGGGTCAGGAACGAGTACGGAATAACTGGGGTAATTATGGGTGTGCTGGCGGGATGTGATGCAAGGCGACGAACACGCCGCATGGTCATTCCCCGCAAGAGTTCGTCAACGCAGCAGCGCGCCTGTCAGTGCAACCAGAAATATCCACGTTATTCCGTACTTGTTCCTTAGTCCCTCGCCACACCCAACTTGAACCTATGAAACCTACTATCGTCCTGGTCGGCCGACCCAATGTCGGCAAATCCACGTTGTTCAATCGTCTGACCAAGACGCGCGACGCCCTCGTTCACGATCTGCCGGGTTTGACCCGCGACCGCCATTACGGCCATGGCCGGATCGGTTCAAAGCCCTATCTGGTGGTCGATACCGGTGGTTTCGAGCCGGTGGCGGAGTCTGGCATCATGGCAGAAATGGCCAAGCAGACGCTACAGGCGGTGGCCGAAGGCGATGCAGTCATCTTTCTGGTCGATGGCCGCGCCGGCGTAACGCCGCAAGATGTCATCATCGCCGAGAAATTACGCCGCAGCGGACGTCCGGTGATGCTGGCGGTGAACAAGACCGAAGGCATGAACGCCGGTGTGGTAACCGCCGAATTCCATGAACTCGGTCTCGGCCAGCCGGTCGCAATTTCCGGTGCGCATGGCGAAGGTGTGCGAGAACTGATTGAATTGGTGATGGAGTCGTTTCCCGACGCCTGCGAAGACGAGGACGCCGACAAGCATCCGAAAATTGCCATCGTCGGGCGTCCCAATGTCGGAAAATCGACGCTGGTCAATACTTTCGTCGGTGAAGAACGGGTCATCGCTTTCGATCAGCCCGGCACCACGCGTGATTCGATTTATGTCGATTTCGAGCGCAACGGCAAACCCTATACCTTGATCGATACCGCTGGCGTGCGGCGCAAGGGACGCGTCAGCGAGGCAATCGAAAAGTTCTCGGTGATCAAGACGCTGCAGGCCATCGAAGACGCCAATGTCGTCGTTCTGGTGCTCGACGCGCAGCAGGAAATCTCCGATCAGGATGCGCATCTGGCCGGTTTTGTGCTTGAAGCCGGCCGTGCACTGGTGGTCGCGGTGAACAAGTGGGATGGCATGGACAGCTATGCCCGCGAACAAATCAAACGCGAACTGACCCGGCGCATGGAGTTTCTCTCCTTCGCGCGTTTTCACTTCATTTCCGCCCTGCGCGCGCAGGGCATCACCGAAGTGCTGAAATCCGTCGATGAAGCCTACGCCGCCGCCATGGCCAAGCTGGCAACGCCGCGTCTGACCCGGGTATTGATGGATGCCGTATCACAGCACACACCGCCCAAGTCCGGACTATTTCGGCCGAAACCGAAATATGCCCATCAAGGCGGCAGCAATCCGCCGGTCATCATCATTCACGGCAACCATCTCGAAGGTATCTCGAATAGCTATAAACGCTATCTGGAGAATATTTTCCGTACCACCTTCAATCTGCAAGGCACACCGCTAAGAGTCGAGTTCAAATCTGGTCATAACCCGTTCGAAGCACGTGATGTCAAGCCGCTGACGCCGCGGCAGGAACGCACCGCGAAACGCGATATCAAACGGCGGCCGCTGCACCAGCGCTGAGGGCGGCAAGTGGCGGAATTTTTGCCTCTGCCGAAACGGATGAGTTACACCTCAAATGTTTACCTTTTTGAGCGGAATCGTAGAGTGGATAAGCGGCAGCGCATCCACCTTCGTTGTGTGTGCAATGGTGGATGCGCCGCGCTTATCCACTCTTCGTCTGCTCAAAATTGAAGGTTTGTCATAGCTGTTTGGTTCCGTCATCGCCGGCTGAGGTAGACCAGTATCCAGCTCGCGTAGGATGTGGTGAGCTTGCGAACAGCATCCTACGTCTCAAAGGTCTTCACATCTTCCGCGCCAACCGAAGATCCATAATTGTAGGATGAGCCAAGTGCAGCGGGCCGATCATTCTCGACGCAAGAATTCTGCGAAAAACGCCGCCGGCAGCACCAGCCAACTTGCTTGAATTTGAGGTTTATCCTGGCCATGATTGGGTCAGTCTGGCCAGGGTTGAAACCAAGTCATCGCTTGTTCTCAAGCCGCCAATGCTCCCAACCACCCCGCAGCATTCACAATACGCACTGGCACCCGCTATTCCTCCTGACGCAGGTCTCGCACCAGTTGAATCGCTTCCGCTTGCGGAAATTTGTCGGCGAAACCGGCCAGCGCTCGGTGCACGCGGGTGTCGGCGAGTTTGCATTCGATCAGGTGGGTGAGGCGTTCATCCTCGCTGAGTGCGAAATCCACCTCGGCACCGTCTTTGGTGCGGATGTAATGCAGTCCGGTCGATTTTCCGCGTGCGTCGTGCAGGAAGTGGACATGCTTCAGCAGCATGGTGGCGACGGCGTTTTCCAGGCGGATGCCGTCGTCGCCGCGCACCAGGCCGGTGTCGAAGAAATAAACCTTCGGCGTTTGCAGGATGGCGCGCGTGATGTTGCGATGCCAGGGGTGTATGGTAAACACGATGTACAGCGCTTGCAGGATGTCGAGGTAACGTTTCAGCGTGGTGGGCGAAACCGCCAGATCGCGGGCGATGGAGGCCAGCGATAGCGGCGAACCGACGCGCTCGCGCAGCAGTTCGACGAACAGGCGCATGGTGTTGATTTCATGTAACCGGGAATATTCGACGATGTCTTCGCGGATCAGGTCGGTGAAGTATTGCTGCCGCCAGCGGTCGGCATCGACCGGGTTTTCCGCCAGACAGGGTTCAGGAAAGCCGCCACGTTGCATCAATCGTTCCAGTGCGGCGGATGCCGTGCCGCCTTGCTGCTCGCACCATTCGCGCACGGAAATGGGATGCAGCCTGAACGAGAGGTAGCGGCCCGCCAGCGAATCGCCGCTTTGCCGCCAGGTCTCCATGCGGGCGCTGCCGGTGACCAATAGAGCCTGGCCCGGCTCGCGGCTGTCGACGACGGCTTTCAGCCAGTTTTTCCAATCCGGCATTTTGTGGATTTCGTCCATCGCCAGCAGACGGCCGCGCGGGCTCCAGCTTTGCCGCTACAGAATCGCCCGGTCTGCGGCAACGTCCCAGTTCAGGTACTGCGCCGGTGGGAAGCGCTGCATGAGTTGGCGGCACAACGTGGTTTTGCCGACTTGCCGAGGGCCGGTCAGCAAGACCATCTTGCGTTCAAGATCGGTGGCGACGAGATCGTCCAGATAGCGTTTCATGTCGACTATTTTTGCGATCACTGGAATAAAGTCGCGACTTTATTCCAGTGTCGTGGTGTTTGGTCGCCTCTGTAGGGGCCGGGTTAGAGCCTGGCCCATTTAATCGCGAGAAATGGCGCAAAAAACTGCCCCGTTATCCGGTACCGGTGGCCTTGCGGGGTCGCTTGGCGGTCAGACAACCATTTCAGGGGCGTGGACTGGGCGGGGTAATGCTGGCGGATGCCTGCAAACGGGGGGCAGCCGCGAGCAAAGCACTTGCCGGGAACGCCATAATCGTCGATGCAAAATCATCCCAAGCCGCCGGTTTCTATCGACCTTACGGGTTTGTCGAATTGACCGGGTGTCCGGGCGATGGATGGTGCCGCTATCGCAATTGGAATCAATAGTGGGCTGACCCCCGCGATTTGGCACCTATGGATTCGGCACCCCCCTTGCGGGGATTCCGCCTTACGCGGGCTACCGCGAAACGGTGTATCACATCGCCGTCGAACAAACCGGGCCGGCGAAGATGGGTGATTGGCATAACGCGCGTGATGGTCGCCGGCGTTGAGCAGAAGTCGTGGGCCGAGCTTCACCAATGGGCAAAAGGCGGGAAGGAGTCTAAGGTTATTCATGAACAGCCGCGTAGTCCTGATTTCGGCTTCTGCCACCGGCTTGAAACAACCCCGCATTGGTGGCGAATGCCGGTTGTTTCCCTCAAATTATTTCAGCACCAGCACCCGGATATAAATCCGCCGATTGCTGCCGTTGGTGGCATTAAGCGGCTTGTTTGCGCCATACGAGAGGGTTGACATGCGGCTGATCGAAATCCCCTTTTTTTCATGCAGGTAGCGCTTGACCACTTCGGCGCGCGCTTTGCCCAGGTTGTAGTTGTTGTCTTCGGTGCTGTTGTTTGCTGTGTGGCCTTGAATATCCAGGTGATATTCCTGGTCCAGCTTGCCAAGATCGACTGCCAATACGTTCAGCTTGGCCACGTCGTTGCTATCGAGGTGCGGGTCATTTTGCGGGTAAAGCACCTTGTCTTCGGTCAGCATGACGGTGAAGGCTTCTCTGCCGTTGGCGAGAAAGAGTTCTTTGGCGGCCAGTGCCAGCGCTTCTTGCACCAGGCCGGAGAGCGTTGTCAGTTTATCTTCCGCCGCTCGTAATCGCTGGTTGACCGCTTCATCGGCCAAGGTGTCGCTCTCCTGCCGCGCTTGCAGGGCG
Organism: Betaproteobacteria bacterium; assembly: GCA_020049415.1. GTDB lineage: Bacteria > Pseudomonadota > Gammaproteobacteria > Burkholderiales > Thiobacillaceae > PFJX01. Next base: position 16,101 of record JAIFKV010000178.1, on the reverse strand, counting down.
TCCATTCGTTTCGACATTTGCTCCGATGAGGCTTGCGCCAATCGGCTCATTTCTTCGAGTCGCCGCTCGGCGTCGGAGAGATTCGCCGCCATCGCCGTGACTACTGCGGCATCGGCCTGTTGGCGGTTTTTCAACTGCGTATTCTGTTGCGCGTTCTGCCGATCGGCGGCTTCCGCCCGCGTTGCGGTCGCATCGAGCCGGTTTTCAATATGGCCTATCCGCGCTTCAATCAATTTGTCGCTGGTGTCGCCGCGCGCCTGTGTTTCCGCCGCAATCGATTCGCGTGCCTGAAGCTGGTCGCGCAGTTTCGCGAGTTGGGCCGTCATATCGGCTACCTGTTTTTCAAGATCACTTTGCCGCTCAGCGAGGGCGTCGGCGCTTTTCTCGCTGGCGTTCCGGGTGGCTTGGTTTGAAGCGACCAGCGCTTGTTCAACGCGTTCGATATGTTCTTGTAGCGGCTGCGTCTGGGTCTGTAACGCTGATTCAGTAGCGCAGCCGGCAAGCAGCAGGCAAGTCAGGAGCAAGCCAGCGAAGGCGGGCGAAATGAGGCGATATTCTGGATGCATTGTTTTTTACCTTCAGAGAAAAGTCAGCGGACGCCGCGCAAAAATTGGTAGCCCATATAACTGATGATCACGCCTTCGGGCGTGATTTTCTCCAGCTTCAGGCCGGGGGCGATGAAGTCTCCCTGCCGCAGCACGGCATTGTTGATCATCACGCGCCGTTCGATAGGGGCGCTCGAATACTGATGGAATGCAATCGTGATGCTGGGCAGTTGCTGGCGAATTGCGGCGGGAAGTTCGCTTGGCGTCAACACTCTGTTTTCAGGCTCGTCTGCTGGCGGGTTGATGCCAGTCGAGAGAACCGGTTTTTCAGTCAGCGGGTCCGGTTGACTGTCGTTGACGGGTTTCGCTGGAGTAGGGCGGTTGGCAGCGACATCCATCGCGATTCGATCTGGCGTCGCAGCGGGGGGCGGTACTACTGCGTTGCTTTTCGTTGTGGCAATGACGCCGCTTGGCGGCGAAGTGTTTTCGTTCTTCGTTGCGGTTTTGCTTGGCTCGGTTGAGTTGGCGGCCATCCCGGCTGTCGTTGTTTGAGGTGACGCGGTGAGCAATTCCGGGGTGTCGATGGAGGGGCGCCATGGTTGCAGCCAACCGATCAAGATACCGGCGCCGATCAAGACGAGTGCGAGCCCTGTGTTGGAGGCGAAGGTCGATCGCTTGGGTGCATCCAGCGTGTTTTGTGCGGACAACAATGTCGGCGCTTTCGCATGCTGGCGTTGCTGGTCGGATTTCTTCAGCGCATCAAGGATGTACGACATGCCTATCGCGCCTTCTGCGGGTGCAAGGGGAATTCGGCCGGCTTCTCGGCGAGCAGGTTTGGCGCAGTGTCGTCTGTTGCGCCAAGCAGATAAATCAATGTTTTCGGCCCGACGTTGCCATCCGGATACAAGCCGCGTGTGCGCTGAAACTGTTTGATTTGTTCGGCTAGATCGACGTCATAGTGCGGGTTCTCGCTGGTATCCGAAGATTTACCTGCGATTCTGGCGACTTGTTGGCGCAACCATGCAACGGCGGGGCTGCTATCGCCCAACCTCAGTGTTGTCGATACCTCGGCGGGGGCGCGCCAGAACAGGCTGTAATCCCCTGGCCATTGCGATGCGAGTTCCGCGATATCGATTTTGGCGGTGGTTTCTCCAATGATGACGCTGGCATGGCGGGGGCCGAGTTCGATCAATGTGGCATGCAGTTCGCCGCCCTGAGCATCGCGAAGCGTCAACACCGCCGGCCGGTTCAATTGGCGCAATTCCAGCAGGCTGCCGCGCTGGTTGCGACAGCGCAAGCCGATTTCACTTGCTTGCAGACACGGGTCTCCGCCTTGGTAGTCGGCGCCCCATGCTTTGAACAAGGCGGTGTAGGCCAGTGGTTTGCTGTTCGAGACGGGGCGGTTGGCTGGCCAGGTCAGCGCGGCGTGAGAAGGCTTGCTGCTGACGGCGGGGCTGGCGGCTACAGTGGGCGCTGAAGGTGTCGCTTTCAGGTCGCTTTTCGAGCCAAAAAACACCGCCAGCAGCAAAGCGCAGGCGGCAAGCGTGAGCACGCCCGCAACGCGTGTCCAACGCTGTTTGCGGCGCAGTGTTGTTGGCGTCTGCAACACTTCGCGTTCGGCTTGAGCCAGGGTTTTGCGATCTACGCGGTCCTTGCCCTGGACATAAGTTCCCAGCAGCGCGCGGTCACACACCACGTTGATGATGCGGGGAACGCCGCCGCTCATGCGATGCAATTGGCGGGTAAGTTTGGCGGGAAACAACAGGCGCTGCGTGCCGGCGACTTCGAGACGATGCTTGATGTAAGCCGCGACTTCCGCCTGCGTCAGCGGCCCCAGGTGATAGCGCGCCACGATGCGTTGCGACAACTGCTTGAGTTCCGGCCGTTCCAGCATTGTCGCCAATTCCGGCTGGCCGATCAGGATGATCTGTAACAGCTTGCGTTCGCTGGTTTCCAGATTGGTCAGCAACCGCATCTGCTCCAGCACATCGGCGGAAAGGTTCTGCGCCTCATCGATGATCAGCACCGCATGCCTGCCGCGCGCGTGCGCATCGAGCAGATGGGTGTTGATGCAGTCGACGAATACCTTGATGCTGCTGTTGCCTGGCGGGTGAGCGATGCCGAACTCGACGCAGATCGAGGACAGCAGTTCTTCAACCGTCAGCTTGGGATTGAAGATGTAAGCCACATCGCAGGTTTCGGGAATCTGTTCCAGCAGACAGCGGCAAACCGTCGTTTTGCCTGCGCCAACCTCGCCCGTCAGCAAGACAAAACCGCCGCCGCTGTTCACCCCATACAGCAGATGCGCCAAAGCTTCCTGATGACGCTGGCTCATATAGAGATAACGCGGGGCCGGCGCGATGGAGAAGGGCGCTTCGGCGAGACCGAAGTAACTTTGATACATGGGAAATGGGGCGCGCAACAGGAGAGGGAAAGCGGGGGGATTATAACGACGAGCAAGCCGGCGACACGCTGCTGGACTTCGGCTGCGGCGGAATGATCTATCGATCAGTGCAAATTGACTGTCCATGAATAACCAGGACATTCTGGCTGCACGGGTGGGCGCGGTGCTGCGTTGCCGGTCGCTTGAAGGGAATGACCATGCTGCGCGCCGGCGCCTTGCACCGCATCCCACCAGCACACCCATAACTGCCCAGATTATTCGTGGACAGTCGCTAATGGGTACGCTCAGAGGTCGCCGTTGGCGCCCGCTTGCATGATGTTTTCCATCTTGTCACGCAACACCTTGGCGCCTTGCACGAGTTCCGGGGTGATGTTCATCTGTCCTTCATAGCCCGCTACCCAGTCCATGTTCCAGTCCAGCATCAAGACCCAGATATTCTTGTCACCGTCTTCCATGACGACGATACGGCAGGGCAGGAAGACAACGAACTCCGGGCTGATCTTGAGCAAGTCGCGGCCAACCGCGATATCGCAATAACTATGTACCTCGATGCGCGGCGCGCTCATGTCGCCCAGGACGGCGTGGAAGTCCTTGTACATCAGGTTCTCGCCAACGTGCTTGAAGTTGAGTTGGTTGGCGCGAAGATTCATCGATTGGATGACATCGTCGAACGATATGCCCGGTTTGACCTTGATCTTGTGGGCCATCCAGTTCATCGCGTCCGGCATCGACATGCGCATCATGTTGGTCATCATCGGCATCATCATCTGCATCATCTGCTTCTTGACTCCTTGCGGAATCGCCGGGCGCATGGTGTAGGGTTTGGTCGGCGTCGGCATCAAGGTGCCGATCAGCGGCAGGTTGAGGCCGCGCAAGTCGGGAATATCCAGTTGCGGCAAGCCGAATGCTTGTGTCGCGGGTTGTGGTCGGTATTGCAGGTAGGGATTGGGCTGGGCTTGCTGGGCGAGTGCAGTCAGCGAGAAGGTAACGGAAACGGTCAAGGTGGCGATTGCGCCCAACAGAATGGGGTTGTGGAATAACTTCATGGTTTTCTGTCTCCAGAGGTTTAAACAAGAAAAGTTCAGCTATTCATCCGCATCAATAAAGCGAAATTGTCATGTCGAAAGACAAATGTCTATTGCGCTATTTGATGCATGAAAAGCCGCATTAACCGCAGCACGATAAGGATGAAACAGGGGGTAAAACGTATAATCATGCCTATCAAATGCAACGTAACCCGTTAATATTTATGGTTTTTGTGTCGTTCAAAAAATAATTGCCAATGGTCAACTTGAAAGCATGGTTTTGAATGGCAGCCAAGATTCAATTGTTATGATTTGCAGTTGTCTGTTTTGTTTGAAGCCATTGTTGAGGCTCGATGACTGATCACGGTTTTATTCATTACTCCATTTGAATTTCGACTTTGATTACTTTGCCGGCGCGCAAAACATCCATTCTGACGCCCTCGCTCTTGGTCAATTGTTCATTCAGACGTGCTGCCTCACTTGCGCCGGCCAGCGGTTTCCCATTGATTCGGGTGATCACATCGCCCACTTTCAAACCCAGTTTTTCCGACAAGCTTCCTGCCGGACTTTGCTCAAGCCGCGCGCCACCGAGGGGATTGGGCGTGTAACCACCGAGCATGTGCGACTGATCTGGGCTATTCAACGTCTGCAACATCTCCTCGCGCGATAAAACAAAAGATCCTGGTCCTAATTGATGCACGGCCATTTGCAGCACGCTGGAAGCGCCCTTTGCTAAAGGTGGCGTAACTCGCCCCAGCACAGGAATAGCGGCTGTCGCCATGCGCGCTGTTTCGACCTGGCCGCCACGCAAGATTTCAACGCTGTCCGGGTAGACCCGCTGCAGCACCATGCCCGGGGCGAATTCGTGACCAACCACTGCGGATACCGGTTTGCCATCCAGCACCAGGACGGCAAAACCGGAGCGTCCGTCTCGCCCGGCATAAACACCATGCACGCCGATATTGGACAGGGTCACAACAGGTGCCGCCGCTGCGTTGACTGGGTTGACGCCACCGAACAGACGCAAAACCACCGCTTTTTCCGCCAATACCTTGCTTGACAGGGGGAGGGCGGTTGCCGCAGCTTGAGTTTGTTGCTGGGGTGCCAGAAAAGCCGAAATCCAATAGAAAAGAACCCAGGCCAACAACAGTAGTGCGGCAAACGCTGTAATCAGCGGTAGACGGAAGAACAAGGCGAAACGCAGCAAGCTTGAAACGGCAATTGAACCTTGTTCCACGGTCGACCGCTCCTCAATCTTCGAAACGCCTCATGCACACGGGCGGGGCGTTAGCGTCTTCATTTCCACCGATGGTGATCCCGCCATACCCGCCCGATTGCCGAGCAACCGGGCCTGTCCGGCCGTGTTGCACCCTGACAGCCGGCGGGTACGCGAATCCGTGATGCAACGGTATTGCACCAATTCCGTTATTTGCTCGACAGAAACTCCACCAGGGCGTCGATGTCGTTCTGATTGAGCGTTTTGCCGGCCTTGCGCATGCCGCACATGCCGGCTTGCGGTTTGACATTTTCTGCGCCGGTGTATTTCATCAGTTTCGCCTTGATGTAAGGTGACTGTTGACCGGCCAGACGCGGAATTGCGCGTGACACACGGGTGCGTGGGGTGCTGCGGACATAGCCCTTGGCATCGGGGCCGTGACAGTCCGCGCAGGAGATGCCGTAAACCCGTTCCGAGTTGTATAGCTGAAGTCCCCGCGCCACCAGCGGCTGATCGGGGGCGGCGTTGGCGGGCGAGTCGGCTGGCTTTTGCTTGGCGTAGTGATTGGCCAGGATCACCAGTTCCTGTTCGCGGTGCAGGGAGGTGATCAATTCCATCGCCTCGCTTTCGCGCTGGCCTTGTTTGAACAATTTCAGCGCCTTCAGCAGATATTGTTCGTACTGTCCGGCGATATGCGGAAATTCCTCTGAAGGCGGCTTGCCATCGACATAATGACAAGCGCTGCATCGCTGGATATGAATCGATTCCGGCGTCATGGCGGATGTGGACTCTGCAACGGCCTGGGCGGAGCCAGCGCCAACAATGATCAAGCCGGTGATGATCTTGAATAGAAACATTCTCATGCCACTATCTCCTGTCAATTGATGAATCCAGCATCTGCCTGGATTGCGGATTTTTTCAGTCTGAAGCTCGGAAATGCCTCTGTCATCACTTGAACGCATAACGCACTGACAGGAACACAACATGGGTTTCCTGGTCGCGCGGGGTGGCGCCGAGGGTTGCGACAGTTGGCAAATTGACGTTCGCCCAATCGCTTTCACGGTAATTTTCATAACGATAGCCGGCGCGGAAAGAGAGGTTTTCCTTGATCTGGTAAACACCATTGATGCCGATCGCCGTCAGCCGCGACGTCAGTTCCGGCAGGTCGGTGCTGCCTGGATACTGGATCTTGCCGCTGAAATCGGAATAGGCCACATCCGCGCTGATATCGAGTTTCTTCACCACAGCCTTCCAGTTCAGGCTGAGGCCGACAGTCTGCGTCGTGTTGTTGTCCGATGAAGTCCATGCCGTCGAGACCGTCGGGGTGACGATCCATTCTCTGCCGGACTGATCTGATTTCAATCGATCGAAGGTGTAGTAAGCCGAGGTGGAAACCTTGTCGTTGAACGCATAGGTGAGACTGGGTGTAATCGTAAAACCACTGGCCTCGGTCAGGCCCAGCGCCATGTTCTTGTAGTCGTCCTTGTAGTAATCAAGGTTGAATCCAAGGCTGAGGTTTTCGTTTGCGGTATAGGCCACGTCGAAGCCGACTTTGTCGCGCTTGCGGTCCGCCATCTCGAATGCCTTGATGATGGGGTCTCCCACGGTCGCGCCGGACTCCGGGAACACCGGATTCTGAAATGCGGTCGAGTCGTAGGTAGAGGCATCGCGATCCGCATGTGAAACCTTCAGCGTAGTCTCGACGCCGTCCATCGGGCGCAGCTTCAGCTTGGCCCACAGTGTCTGGTCGTCGGTTTCCTCCGCCTGCTGATAGGTGCGTTGCATCTCGTCGATATCAAAGCCGCCGGAAAGGTCTGTCTTGCTGCTGATCCGGTAGCCCGCCTTGAGCCGCAGCAGGTGCTGTTCGAAGCTGTAGGGTCGGTTCTGGCGCAGGACAGGCAAGCCGGTTGCCGGGTCGATGGCAATGAAAGCATCGCCGATGACGTAGTTGTAATTGTTGACCGGCGTGTTGTTGTCACGGTCGCTATAGGTATAGGTGGCATCCAGGCGCAACTTGGGTGAAATGCGCGAGTTGATGTCGAACTTGAACAAGGTGGTTTCAACTTCGCCGTTCAGGCTGCTCGCCGGCAAGGCCAGGGCGGAGGCTGAAGCGTAAGGCAGAAAAGACTCATCCTGGGTCATGCGACCGCGCGCATAACTGGCGCCAATCCGAGTTGCCTCGGTCAATTGGTAGCCCAGTTGGGCGCTGAGTTGATGGAATTCATTGTCGGGAGATTCCGCAACCTGACCGGTTGCCGCGCCAGGCCCGGGATTGGCCCAGGTGATGTCGTCCTGGCCATTGCCAAACAGGGAACCTGCATAGGCAATTTTGGCCTGCATCCGCTGGCCCTGGTAACCCAATGCCACGCCAAAGTCATCGGTTTCATAGTCGACCGGCACGGCAAGAATGGAAACATTGCTAAAACCAAAGCTGGTTCCGATGTCACGCGTGCCATCCTTCTTCTCATGCCGGAAATGCCCTGTCACCTCCCAGTTTTCACCGGGAATGAGGGAGAATTTCACGCCCAGGCGATCGCGCTCGGTTTGCAGTGAAGTACTGCCGTAATCCTTGTTGAAATTCGGAATCTGGTCATATTCAACGGCAACGCCGTATTTACCCTGGCGGCCGCCTTCCACGTTCAATCGGCGCGATTCAAGTCCAAGATTCTCGATCTTGCCATCCAGGTAAGCGCCATCGGTCTTGCCGCGATAGCGAACTTCGCCGTTGAGGAGGATGACCGCGCCACTCTCCTCCAGGCCGTTGTAGCGACCCAAATGGTATGAGTCATCACTTTGAATGCCGATGCCGCCTTCGACCCAGCCGGAGCGGCCGCTTTCATCGGGGCAGTCTTCGCAGAGTTTGCCGGCATCCTCGTCCTTGTCGGCTTTGGCGGCGTGTGCCGCTGCCGGCAGGAGTTGCATCAGCGCGGCAACCAGCAACGCGTATCGCATGGGGGGTTTGCTAGTGGACATAGTCTTCTTCCTCGATCTGCTTTCGGGAATGGCGATTCATTCTGGGGTTGTGAGCATCAACGCAACTGCGTCACACCGGAGGGGTGATTGGAGCCATGCACGGCGGAATGGCAATTCGAGCAACTCTTGGCGCCCAGGAACATGCTGCCGGCGAGTAGCTTCGAGCCGTTGTAGCTGACGCTGGGATGACCGGCTGGCGAGTGGCATTCCTGGCATAACTGGGGAACCCGTTTCTTCAGCAATGCCGGCTGATTGGAGCCATGCGGGGTGTGGCACAGATTGCAGTCCTCGGCGGCAGGGGCGTGGTCCCACAGGAAGGGGCCGCGCTTTTCGGCATGGCATGAAGTGCATTTCTCGCGCACGCTGGCTTTGATCTTGAGACCAGAAGCGTTTCCGCCGTGTGCATCATGGCATTCGCTGCATCCCATCTTGCCTTCGCGCACCGGGTGGTGCGAGGTCTGCTGGAATTTGGCTTGTTCATTCGCATGGCAGCCGAAACAGACCTTGGGCTGGGTCTGGCGATCGAGGACCGGATCCTTGGCCGTGTGGATGGAATGACAAGAAGCGCACGCCACTTCGTTGAACGCGTGGGTGCTGCCTTTCCACTCGATGCGCTGATGCGTCTGGTGGCAGGCCAGGCACTTTTCGTTCTGGTCCTTCACCGGGGTCCAGGCATTCTTGCCGAAGTTGATGATCGAGCCGCCGCGCTTCTCGCTCTTCTTCGCCTTGGTGTGGACGGTGCCGGCGCCATGGCAACTCTCGCATTCCTTGTTCGCCATCGGGCTGCGCGGGTCCGCCTTGACCGCATGCTTGGTTTTGAAGATTGGGAAAACCGGGAATTCGTTTTCCGCGTCGTGGCAACTGACGCAGGCATCGATATCCTTGAATTTTGCCTTCGCAATCAGCGCCAACTTCGCATCTTTCTCTTCGTCGGTCAGCATTGCCGTGGGCACGGCTTTCTTGTCGCTCTTGGCGTCCTCCTTGTCTTCCTTGTCCGCTTTGCTGGCAGCATAAGCCGGTAAAAGCAAGCTGATGCCGAGGATCAGAGCGAACCATTTCGGACTTGGTTTCACGATAGTTTTCCACATAAGCTGTGTCCCAGTTTTGTTCGGTTGGTTGAACTCATACAACCGCGGCGGTCTCGCTGCCACGATACTTTTTCATCAATTCGGTTGGCCTACTTGCAGCCCCTGCGCGGAGTAGGGGGCTACATATTCAATTTTCGCCTTGTCGCGAAGTTGCTTCAGAGTCGACTCCAAACGGTCTTTGCGTCGTTGCTCAAACAGTGTGTTGCTGATCTGTTGAGAAACTTGCTCCAGCGTGGCTGGCTGCATTTGCTCGGAGATGATGAAAAGGATGCGCATCGGCTCTTTATCTTCGAGGACGAGGTGGTTGCCGACCGCCAAATTCTTGAACTTCTGCAGTACGTCATCCGGCATGCCATCAGACATCACTGAAATCGGCGTGCTCTGGTGGGCAACATTGTTTTCACGCAACCATTTCTCGAACAGGTCGACTTTATTCAACTTGCCCAGTTGAACCAGGATTGCAGGGGCGTTTTCAGGTGTTGGCTGGATCTGGATTTCTTGCACAGCGTATTGCTTGCGTGCCGAGTAGCGTTCCGGATGTTGCGTGTAATAAGCGCTGACCTCTGCATCGGTTGGTTTTTTTACCGTTTCCAGTAGTTGCTCCAAATAGGCCATGGCCAGAATCGAACGCATCGAGATGGCCATCTTTGCCTGGATGGTTTCATTGCTATCCAGTTTTTCCTGAACGGCTGCCTGACGCATCAACTCCATGCTGACCATACTTTCCATGGCTTGCGCGGAAACGGGTTTCAGATTGCCATCAGCAGTGCCATGCTGTAGTGACTTGGCCTGTAATTCAGACACCAGGACAGGCTTGCCGTTGATTTTCAGCGCCGCTGTTGCCGTGGAGAGGGGCTCGGGTTTTTTTTCACCGCAGCCGGACACTGTCAGGCCCAATGCCGCAATGAGAAGGAACAACTTTTGTTTCTGCTTCATGGATCAATCCAATTGGGTGCTAGATGACGAGGACACAGGTGTGTCCTCGCGCTGGTTATGGTGCCTGCGAAGCAATTCAGTTGCCTTGATGCACGCTGTCCACCGGCAGCATGGCGCCTGCTGCATGGCAACCATCGCAGGACTCGAATACGGCACCGGAAGCGAAGGCGCCCTGGGTGAGCGTGCCGAACACCGCGCCGCCTTCATTGGTCATGTGCGTTTTAGCGCTGTCCGAACTATGACAACTGGCGCAGGCAGACGCTTTGGGCGAGATCACCAGGTTGTCGCTTGCATCGATGTCGGTGACGGCGGCGTTGGTGCTATCGATGCTGGTGTTGACCGCATAGGTCACCGAGGTGCCGAGTACGCTGTTGTTCTGCTTGTAGGAGTTGCCCACATGGCAGCTATCGCAGTTCTTCAGGCCGGTGTAGATGACTGAACCCAGGCGCGTGGTTTTGGCTGATTTAGGCCATACCGGGTAGTTTTCTTCCTGCTCGGCATGCATCCTGTGGATCATGTCTTTGAAGTCGGCCGACTTGGCGTACTGCGTCACCGCGCCACCCGCCACGATGGTGCCGTTCAACGGATTGTTGCCGTTGTGGCAGATCACGCAGACCTGGGGATCATTCCGGTTGGCGCCATGCGCGCCGAGGCCAGGATTGTTAGTGGTCAGACTGGTATAGCCGATGAATCGGCCATGGCAGGCATTGCACTTGTCGGCCGAGACTACCTGACGCCGCTCAACGATATTTCCATTCATGGCGAAGTATTTGACCGCGTTCGCGACCGGAACGCGCAAGCCCGCCTCGTTGATGCGCCCCTGGAAAGCCACCGACACGCTGCCATTCGCCGCTGTTGGCAGGACGCTGGAGGTCAGCGTGAAACGGTTGCTGCTGCCAACCCGTTGCACGGACGCATCTGTGGTCACCCTGGCAGTGAAGGGCTGGCCGCGAGCGTTGCCGCCGTCATTGGCGAAATCGGTGGTGTTCCAGCCGAACAGCAGACTCAGGCTACTGAAACGTGCGGTCAACGCGGCATCGAGCAGATCGTAATCAGCGCCGGTAATCGGGTTGCTCACCGAGTACTCCACGGTCAATGTGTTGTTGGCGTTTTTGCTGATATTCCACAGATTGAGTTGGTAATTCCCACTCATGACCCACTCGGGGATCTCATGTGCCTGGGCAATGGTCTTGGCAACCCCGCCTCCCGCGTTGTTATGGCAGGATTGGCAGACAGCATCCGCGGTGGCATCCGGATTGGCGACGCTGGGTTTTAGCAGCGATGCGTAGGGGGTATGCGCGGTCTGCCAAGTTGAACCCGCAGTCTTGTAGTCGTCATGACACGCCAGGCAGGCATTCTTGCTGGCTTTGTTCTTCCAGTTGTCGCCCTGCGCGGTCAGCAAGGCCCCATTGGCATCCATCCTGGCGCCGTCATGGCATTTGACGCAATTGCGCTGATCTTGTGGATACAGCACGCCGGAAATCACGCCGGCGGTATCCTTCCTTGCGACTGCCGAACGCACGGCATAGTCCTGAGTCAGGCGCTTGCCCATATGGTACTTGTGCACCATCAACTTGAAGTCGATCGGATTGCCGGTTTCGAAATCGCTGCTGCCGGGGTTGTGGCACATCACGCAGTAATTCGGTTCAACCCGATTGCCGCCATGTTGCGCGAAGTTCTGGTGGCATTCGTTGCAGGCTGCACGCTCGACGATTTTATGCGCCGGGGTCAGATTGCCCTGAGCGTCGAGGAAGGGTTTCCCCTTTCCATCGGTCCCCAACGTGAAGTCCATGTAGGGGTTGAGTTTTATCGTCTGCTGGGTAACCGGGTCGACGTAACACAGCTGTAGTGCGACGCGATGCAGGGTCTTGCCATCCTTGACCGCCAGATTGCCATTATTGGCGACCTTGCCGAGCGAGATGTTTTTCTTGTCGATCGCACTGGCCATCAACAATGGAGTGCTGACGTCGGTGGCGAAGCGGTAGGTGTAAACGCCATTGGCTTCTTCCAGGATGCCGACGATGCGGGTGCTGGGGTCGGCGGTTGCCGTGTCGGGATTGGTATAACCGCCAGCCGCCGGTTTGGGGTCGGTAGTGCCTTCGATTACAGCATTCTGTTTTGCTGCGGAAGTCGCATAGCGCTGGCGCGAAATCAGGCTCTGCCAATTGCTGCCATCGAATTTGGCCATGGCGAAGGTGATATTTGAATTGTTGCAAGCCGGGTCTGCCGGCAACGTACCGGTCGGATTGCTCAACTTCAGGCCGGAGATGGGCTTGCCGGTCGAGTCGTTGACGACGAAGGTCACCACCGGCGGGCTGTTCACCGTGATGCCGGTAATCGTGCCACCCGAGTTGGCTGCGTTCGGAACGGCGACCGCGCTGCCGCCGTCCCCCCCGCCGCCACACCCTGCGAGCGCACCCAACAATAGAGCCATCAGGGTCGGGGCAACATTGCGCAATTTCATAGTCTTCTCCGCTAATCAGCTACTGATACTGCAAAAGCAACCGTATTCGTCCAGCATGCTCAGCCTGACATTCGAGGCAGAGCCGGTAACGAAACGGAATAAATAATGCATCATTGCTTGGCGATGATCTGCTGCTTGAGCTGCATATAAAGCCCGGCCGGGATGATGTTGTGGGTGACCAGGTTTGCCTTGCTCAGATAGGGCCGTCCGGCAATGATCTTGGCCGCCAGCGCGTCGTCCACACCTTGTAGCGTTCTCAGCTCGGTCTTGCTGGCGCGGTTGATGTCGACGATTTTCTTGCTGGCCGGCTGCATTTTGTCGGCTTTGCCGCTTTGCGTGGCCGCTTCCGGTTTTTGCATGTAGGCGTGCGATGCGCCAGTGGCGAAAAAAATGGACAAGGCGATCAAGCCCGCTTTGCCGATGGTGTCGATGTTGTGCTTCAAGCTTCATTCCTCCTGTGTCGGTTCAGCCTGAGTTTGCCAGGCTTCGAAACCCTTTCGGCAGAGATCAGCGCTTGCGCGGGCCTCTGCCGAAAAAGACTCTCTCTAACGAAAAAAGGATGCGCCTGAATTCTGCGCATCCGTGCTGCTTTGCTGATCCCGGGTTCCAGACTGGGTTACGTATTCCGTAACCCAGTCTGAAGCCGATCAACAGTCGATGGTCAAGTTACAGGCCGTGTGCTGCCTTGATCGGGGCGATGCTGCTGCCCGAACCGTGACAGAGCAAACACTGCTCGGAGCGGCCAAGGGCTTCGGTACGCGTCTTGTAGATCGAGCCGACACCCATTTGCTCGATGTGGGACTTGACCGAGGTGCCCGGCGACGAAACCATATCGCCGTCGTGACAGCCGAAGCAGGCGTTGGCGATCGGTGAGTTCACCAGGTTGAGACCCGTCGTCGTTGCGCTTGGCGTGGTGACTGCCGCATCACTGGTGTTGTAGCCAGTACCATAAATGGTATTGCTACTTTGCACATACGGGCTCTTCGAGATATCAGCAAACAAACCGGTGGTCGTTGCTGTCGCGGTCGCCCGGTACAGACGGTTTGCTACCTGGCTATTGCCCGCGCTGAAGTCATAGCCACCTGCCGCGTGACAGTTCTCGCAGTTTTTCAGGTCGCCCGGATAGCCGATTACTGTGGCATCGAACGCCGCGTCCTTGTGCCAGTTGAATGGCACCGCACGCTTGCCGGCCGCATGGGTTCCATGCACGAAGGACGTGGAATCTGCTGACCAACCGGAACTGGTGCGGTTCGGGTTGTGGCACATCGCGCACATCTTCGGATCGTTGCGTTGACCGCTGTGGAAGGTGGTCTCGGTAAAGAGGCCGAGCTTGCCGTGGCAGTTGTTGCACTTGTCTGCTTCGGCGGTAATACGACGAGCGGTGGCGCCGGTAGCGGTCTTCGACACGTCTTGCGCCGTGACATTCAAACCAGCAACTGTGCTGGAGGCCGCATAGCCAGCGACGTTCGTTTGCAGCATGGCGGAGTAACCCATCGCTCCGGTCAGGATGCCAGCGCCGGCGGGAATGGTCCGACCAGTAAGCGTTACGGTGTAGTAGCCATCGCTATCCGGACCGGTCAGGGTGCCAGCGCTTGTGGTTGTTGCAGTGCCGTTCCAGATGTTTTTCAGGCCAGCGCTGTAATAGGCATTGAAGTCAGCCGGCGTCGTAATGCCATCCTGTGGAACAGAGAAGGCAAAGTAGACGTTGGGCGCACCGGTGAAGTTGGTCCAGATCTCGCCTGACGGGCCGGCATTCAAGTCCTTGCGTGCACCGTTCTGCAGAATGCGGAACACCATGACCGGGTTGCGGCTGGCGTTCAGCGATACGCTCTTGATGTCGTAGTCGACCGTAAGTGCGCCAGTTGGCAAACGATTGTCATTGGCTGCGTAGTAAGTGGTTATGCCACTCGTTGCGTTTTTCACTGCGGTGATCGGCAGATGGTAGACATTGGAGACTGCGTCGCTGCTATGGCAAAGCACGCATCTGCTGTCGTCAGCCTGAGCGCCGCCAACGTGGCCGAGGCTGGCAAACGGGCTGCTCGGGTTCATCGTCGTGCCGCCACCTGTTGCGAAGTTGATGCCGTCATGGCAACCGCCGCAGGCAGCGCGACTCGGGGCGGATTTCCACTTGTCGCCCTGCGCGGTCTGGTTCGGATTGCCTTCGGCAGGGGTTGCGCTATGGCACTTGGTGCAATTGCGCAGATCCTGCGGGAAGCCGACATGCGAATAATCGTGCTTGGTGCTGCCGAAGCCCCAAATAGCGTACTCATTTTTCAACATGTGACCGGCATGAATGCGGTGCGCCATGGTGCTCATGGTCAGCACGTTGCCGCTGTTGGCATCAACCGTGCCCGGGTTGTGGCACATGACGCAATATTGCACATCAACACGGCCGCCGCCATGCAACGCGAGCTTGTTATGGCAGGTGTTGCAGCTCTTGATGTCGGCCATCACGCGCGTCTCGGTAGCTGCGTTGCTCAAGGCGACTGCCTTGTAGCCGGAACCGTCGGCGACGAACTTGAAGTCGTAATAGGGGTTGACCAGCACCGTTTTGCCAGCAGCGTTGGTGTAGCTCAACTGCAGCGCGATGCGGTGGGTGCGGTTGGGCTCGAACACGACGCCATTGGTACGCAGGCCGGTGGGGCCGACAAAGGCGGGGTCGCGAATATCTGTCGAGAAGGTGTAGGTGTAGTACTTGCCTTCCGCGTTGTAGGCGAGTTGGTTCGGTATCGCATTGGTACCAGTAGGCTTGGCGTCGGTAGTCGCTTGCAGCGCGCTTGCCAAAGCGGGTGCGCCGGCTTCGCCGTTACCTACATTGTTGGGAGCAGTTGCGGTGCTTTCAGTGCGATAGATGTAGTTCACCCATTCATCAGGCGCACCGTTTGTGCCAGGTACCAGCTTCGCTATGGCGACGCTGACGTTGGCGGAGGTCAGACCGGTTTTTACTGCGCCGTCCGAGAATACCGTGAAGTTGATTTTCGGCGGACTATTGACGGTTGCTACTGGCAGGCCGGCTTCCTGGATCACCGCGAAGGGGGCTGATGAATTAGTGGCCGTGTCATTGGCGGGTACAGCTACCGCAGTGTTGACCGCAGCGGCTACGGCCGCTGGTGTCACGACTGCGCCTGCGGGAGGGGGCGTAGTGCCATCGCCACCATCGCCGCTATCACCGCCGCAGCCGGCTATGCCGATGGCTAGCAAAGCTGCCAGTCCCCATCGTGTTGTTGAAAAACACTGTGCAATTTTCATGTCATATCTCCTCAAGCCAAACGAACGACGGGGACGCCGAGTCAGTTCCGGCACTGTGTACGGCCATCAGGCGATGGCCGTGGTACTGCGGGGTACTGCTGCCAAGCAGCAATCAGGCGAAGGCATCCGCCATGATGTTTTTCAGCCAACCGACGGCGTACTCGGATTCCAGCTTGCGCTGCAGCACGAGTTGAGTTTCGT